>NZ_JBSSHR010000189.1:0-216 GCF_059089345.1 Micromonospora sp. BS32 | reverse complement strand
AGCCGTCGATCTGCTTGAGGCCCTTCTGGAAGGCCATGGTGGAGTAGATCGGGTCGGTGATCTGCTCCGGGCTGCCCCAACCACTGGAGGGGCGCTGCTGGAACAGGCCCAGCGAGTCGTGGTCGTTACGGTCGCCGAGGTGGCCCAGGTTCTCCAGCTTCGACTCCTGCAGGCTGGTGGCGATGGAGATGACCGCGGCCCGCTCGTCCAGACCCG
>NZ_JBSSHR010000188.1:0-234 GCF_059089345.1 Micromonospora sp. BS32 | reverse complement strand
ACCTGGGTGGACCACATGAGCCGGCCCGTGTTCTTCTCGGACTTCTGGTTGCCGTTCTGGTCGTTCTTCGGCTCCGGGTCCTTCGACGCCGTCACCTGCTTGCTCGTGGTGTCCACGTACAGCTTCATAGCTGCCGTCCTTCCTGGATGTGAGCGCGTCCCCTGTGGACGTCTGCTCGGTAGGCCGACGCTAACAGTTGGTTGGGACGGCAAGCAACTGTTAGGTATGCACCAT
>NZ_JBSSHR010000187.1:0-255 GCF_059089345.1 Micromonospora sp. BS32 | reverse complement strand
GGCTGTCCGGGGTCGAGGACATGGTGATCTCCTTGTCGGCCAAGGGATTGACGACCGGGGAGATCCAGGCCCACTTGGCCGAGGTGTATGGCGCGGAGGTGTCCCGGCAGACGATCTCCACGATCACTGACAAGGTCGTCGAGGGGATGACCGAGTGGCAGAACCGGCCACTCGACCCGGGGCGGTTTCTACCGGTCGTTGCGAATCCTGGTGAGACGGGGTCCGCATGCCGAGATACGCGCCGAACAAGATGTC
>NZ_JBSSHR010000186.1:0-263 GCF_059089345.1 Micromonospora sp. BS32 | reverse complement strand
GCGGGTCCTGGAAGCCGCTCTGGACGGTGAGATCACCGATCACCTGGGCTATGACAAGGGCGACCCAGCCGGGAACAACGGTGGGAACTCCCGCAACGGGGTGCGGGGCAAGACGGTGCTGACGGAGTTCGGCCCGGTGCAGATCGAGGTGCCCCGCGATCGCGACGGCAGCTTCGAGCCGCAGATCGTGCGCAAGCGTCAGCGCCGGCTGTCCGGGGTCGAGGACATGGTGATCTCCTTGTCGGCCAAGGGATTGACGACCG
>NZ_JBSSHR010000185.1:0-270 GCF_059089345.1 Micromonospora sp. BS32 | reverse complement strand
TGCGGCTGGGAGGAAGCGCATAGCACCCTGTTGGGTCCTGAAAGAACAACCGGTGGTTGTCTTTCAGAGACTGGTCCGAGGCTGAGGCTTCGGGAGTCTGCCAGGCATGACCTGGCCTCGCATACCGATCACTGTGGTGGTGCTGGTGTGGGGTGTTTCTGGTTGTGGGTTGGTCGTTTGTTGAGAATTGCACAGTGGACGCGAGCATCTTTGTGGTCAAGTTGTCAAGGGCGAACGGTGGATGCCTTGGCACCAGGAGCCGATGAAGGA
>NZ_JBSSHR010000184.1:0-272 GCF_059089345.1 Micromonospora sp. BS32 | reverse complement strand
TGCGGCTGGGAGGAAGCGCATAGCACCCTGTTGGGTCCTGAAAGAACAACCGGTGGTTGTCTTTCAGAGACTGGTCCGAGGCTGAGGCTTCGGGAGTCTGCCAGGCATGACCTGGCCTCGCATACCGCCGGCGGATCGTCGGGTTTGGTGTGGGGTGTTTCTGGTTGTGGGTTGGTCGTTTGTTGAGAATTGCACAGTGGACGCGAGCATCTTTGTGGTCAAGTTGTCAAGGGCGAACGGTGGATGCCTTGGCACCAGGAGCCGATGAAGGA
>NZ_JBSSHR010000183.1:0-288 GCF_059089345.1 Micromonospora sp. BS32 | reverse complement strand
CAGGGCCGACGGGCAGCCAGCGGGCCGGTGAGCGCCCGGGCGGTCCGCCAGCACCGGCGGGGCCGCCCAGGGCGCCACCGAGCCACTCAGGCCGAGGACCAGGGTGCCGACCGCACCTGCCGGCCCCGTAACGGAAGGGGCCCCGCCACGACTCGTGGCGGGGCCCCTTCACGGGCATCGTGCTCAGCCCTCGGGGTTCTCCTGGAGGTTCTTCACCACGTTCGGGTCGACCGGGACACCCGGGCCCATGGTGGTGGTCAGGACGACCTTCTTGAGGTACTTGCCCTT
>NZ_JBSSHR010000182.1:0-312 GCF_059089345.1 Micromonospora sp. BS32 | reverse complement strand
ATCTGAACGATGAGCAGACCGCGAATGTGAAGGCGATCATCGCCGGGACGAAGAAGTCGGGTCTGGACGAGCGGGCCGCGGTCATCTCCATCGCCACCAGCCTGCAGGAGTCGAAGCTGGAGAACCTCGGCCACCTCGGCGACCGCAACGACCACGACTCGCTGGGCCTGTTCCAGCAGCGCCCGTCCAGTGGTTGGGGCAGCCCGGAGCAGATCACCGACCCGATCTACTCCACCATGGCCTTCCAGAAGGGCCTCAAGCAGATCGACGGCTGGCAGGACATGCCGCTGACCGAGGCCGCTCAGACCGTGC
>NZ_JBSSHR010000181.1:0-327 GCF_059089345.1 Micromonospora sp. BS32 | reverse complement strand
TCTTCGGCGGGGGCGCGGGAGCGGCGTCGGCGACCGGCACGGCCTGGACCGCCTTGGCGGCCATGGCCGCGTGGGCCGCGGGTGCGGACTGGGAGCCCAGAGCCGCCGGCGCCTGCGGGCCACCCGGGCCCTGCGGACCACCCGGACCGCCGGGACCACCCGGACCGCCGGGACCACCCGGACCGCCGGGGCCACCCGGGCCGCCAGGGCCGCCGTACTTGAACTCGGCGGCGTTGCCGCCCTTGACGGTGAGGTCCTTCAGGGTCAGGTCACCGCCGTCGGCGACCCGGAAGATCCGGAACGCGTCCTCGGAGTCCCGCTTGATCG
>NZ_JBSSHR010000180.1:0-369 GCF_059089345.1 Micromonospora sp. BS32 | reverse complement strand
TCGACTCCTGCAGGCTGGTGGCGATGGAGATGACCGCGGCCCGCTCGTCCAGACCCGACTTCTTCGTCCCGGCGATGATCGCCTTCACATTCGCGGTCTGCTCATCGTTCAGATCGATGCGCGACTGCGCGCCCTGCACACCGTGCGGGATCAACTTGGCCTTGTCCACACCCGGCTTGTCAGCCTGCACCGCGACGGGCTTGGCGTCCACCGCCGGGGCGGCGTGCGCCTCGGCCATTGGACCGGCGAAGACGCCACCGGCGAACGCCAGACCAGCGATACCCAGAACACTCTTACGCAGCATGGTGGTCTTCATGGAGAAAGCTCCTTCGGGGGTTGGCCCACACACGCGAGGGGGATCAGCGCGCG
>NZ_JBSSHR010000179.1:0-369 GCF_059089345.1 Micromonospora sp. BS32 | reverse complement strand
TCGACTCCTGCAGGCTGGTGGCGATGGAGATGACCGCGGCCCGCTCGTCCAGACCCGACTTCTTCGTCCCGGCGATGATCGCCTTCACATTCGCGGTCTGCTCATCGTTCAGATCGATGCGCGACTGGCTGCCCTGCACACCGTGCGGGATCAACTTGGCCTTGTTCACACCCGGCTTGTCAGCCTGCACCGCGACGGGCTTGACGTCCACCGCCGGGGCGGCGTCGGCGTGCATGGCCGGGCCGGCGAAGACGCCACCGGCGAACGCCAGACCAGCGATACCCAGAACACTCTTACGCAGCATGGTGGTCTTCATGGAGAAAGCTCCTTCGGGGGTTGGCCCACACACGCGAGGGGGATCAGCGCGCG
>NZ_JBSSHR010000178.1:0-379 GCF_059089345.1 Micromonospora sp. BS32 | reverse complement strand
CGGCGAGTTCCTGGAGACCCAGGCGCTGTTCGCGCCGAACATCGTCACCGGGCTCGGCCGCATCGAGGGCCGGCCGGTGGGCGTCGTCGCCAACCAGCCGCTCCAGTTCGCCGGCTGCCTGGACATCAACGCCTCCGAGAAGGCCGCCCGGTTCGTCCGCACCTGCGACAGCTTCAACATCCCGGTGGTCACCTTCGTCGACGTCCCCGGCTTCCTGCCCGGCACCAGCCAGGAGTGGGACGGCATCATCCGCCGCGGCGCCAAGCTGATCTACGCCTACGCCGAGGCGACCGTGCCGCTGATCACCATCATCACGCGCAAGGCGTACGGCGGCGCGTACGACGTGATGGGCTCCAAGCACCTGGGCGCGGACCTCAAC
>NZ_JBSSHR010000177.1:0-379 GCF_059089345.1 Micromonospora sp. BS32 | reverse complement strand
CCGGTGCTGCTGTCGCCGCCGGTGGTGGTGGTGTCGCCACCCGAGGTGGAGGTGTCGCCACCGGTCGTGGTGTCGCCACCGGTGCTGTCGTCGCCGCCGGTGGTGCTGTCACCGCCGGTGCTGTCGTCGCCACCGATCGAGGCGACGCCGCCGATCGTGGTCGTGTCACCGCCGGTGCTGCTGTCGCCACCCGTGGTGCTGTCGCCGCCGGTGGTGGTGGTGTCGCCGCCCGAGGTGGAGGTGTCACCACCGGTGCTGTCGTCGCCACCGGTGGTGGTCGTGTCGCCGCCCGTGGTGCTGTCACCGCCGGAGGCGCCCTCGGTCACCCCGCTGGTGATGCCCCCGATGAGATCCAGCGCCGAAGCCGGCTTCACGGACG
>NZ_JBSSHR010000176.1:0-379 GCF_059089345.1 Micromonospora sp. BS32 | reverse complement strand
CAGTCGATCGACGGTCAAGAACAGCCTTGCCATTCTCGTTCGAGTGCTGGAGCAAGCGGTCCGCGACGGCATCGTTGACCGGAACCCGGCGAGAATTAGCGGCTGGCAACGCGAGTATCAGCGTGCTGAGGATGAGCTCGACGATCCGCGGTCACTAGCGTTGCCAGACTGGAACGCCCTAACGCAACTCGCCGACGCGCTCGTAAGGCGTTCAGCCGGGCACTTTCAGGGTTGGGGCGACGTCGTCATCTTTGCTGCCTGCACGGCGGCTCGCATCGGCGAGGTCGCTGGGGTACGCGCAGGTGATATCGATGTGACGAACTGGACCTGGACGGTCCGACGGCAGACCACACCTAGCCCTGGAGGTCTAGCAGACAAG
>NZ_JBSSHR010000175.1:0-380 GCF_059089345.1 Micromonospora sp. BS32 | reverse complement strand
CCATCGTCAGGTCCACCCCGGCGGCGAAGCCCCACGCCCCGCCGTGCACCACCCGGACCGCGTAGCCCAGGTCCGTGACGTCCGAGGAACCGGCCGGGCGCGCGTCCCGCAGCCGCCACGCCGCGCTGCGCACCCGCTCCAGCCGGAAGTCCGCGTGCTCGGCCCCCAGCGCCCGCGCTCTCGCCAGCGCGGCATCGGCCAGCGCACGCAACGGCAACGCCACGAACGACCCATCCACCTCATGCGGCACGACGATTTCCCTTCCTTCGCGTGCCCGCAGTGAACCACGCCCCGCCCGCCGGACGCGCCGGATTTGCCCACACCACGGCCGCGCCGCCGCGCCGCCCGCCCCCGGCTTCCGGCGGTCGGACCGGGGGAGC
>NZ_JBSSHR010000174.1:0-380 GCF_059089345.1 Micromonospora sp. BS32 | reverse complement strand
GCCCGGACGGATCTCCTCCCGGGCCGGAACAGCCGAACACGACGCGGTCTCCCGCCGGATCTCAGACATCGTTCCCCCGAACGTGACGAGCACGCGGTCGCGCCGACCGGCATGTCGGACCGGTGGCGGCTTGCAAGGTGGGGCCGGTGAGTCGTCCTCCCAGACCTGCGTCCGCCGGTGACCGTCACCGTGTGCGGAACGCACCGCGACTCGCCGCCCTGCGAGCCGGGCCGTGCGCGGAACCTGAGACGAGGCTGCCATGCTCCCGTTACCCAGCATGCCTCTCGGGTAGCTGTGCGTCAATGCCCCACCTGTCAGCCTGATCCCAGGAGCATCACCGCCCCCGGGTCGCCGGCTGCGGGAAACCGCGCGACTGGCTG
>NZ_JBSSHR010000173.1:0-380 GCF_059089345.1 Micromonospora sp. BS32 | reverse complement strand
AGTCGTCCGGGTCGGGGTAGCGCTGCGAGAAGTGGGTGAGCACCAGGTGCCGCACACCCGCCTCCGCGGCCACCCGGCCCGCCTGGCCGGCCGTCAGGTGGCCGAACTCCTCGGCGAACCGCGCGTCCTGGTCGAGGAAGGTGGACTCGATCACCAACATGTCGCAGCCGGCGGCGAGTTCGGGCACCGCGGGGCACATCCGGGTGTCCATCACGAAGGCGAAGGACTGGCCCGGCCGAACCTCGCTGACCTGCTCCAGCGCCACCCCGCGCAGCGCGCCGTCCCGTTGCAGGCGGCCGACGTCCGGTCCGGTGATGCCGTGGGCGGCCAGCCGCTCGGGCAGCATGCGCCGCCCGGCCGGCTCGTCCAGCCGGTAGCCG
>NZ_JBSSHR010000172.1:0-380 GCF_059089345.1 Micromonospora sp. BS32 | reverse complement strand
AAGCCCTCAAGCCCGTCTACACGGCGACCGAAGCCGCCGCCCGGGAACGCTTCGCCGAGTTCGCGCAGGCATGGGGCGGGAAGTATCCGGCCATCATCCGACTGTGGGACCAGGCCTGGGCGGAGTTGTGCCATCCCTGGCCTTCGACGCCGAGATCCGCACCGTCATCTGCCCCACCAACGCCATCGAGTCCGTCAACGCCCGGATCCGCCGAGCCGTCCGAGCCCGCGGCCAGTCCCCCAACGAGGGCGCCGCCCTCAAATGCGTCTACCTCGCAGTGATGAGCCTTGACCCGACCGGGCAGGGCCGCCGGCGATGGACCATGCGCTGGAAACCCGCCCTGAACGCCTTCGAGTGGCCTTCGAAGGCCGCCTGACCGC
>NZ_JBSSHR010000171.1:0-381 GCF_059089345.1 Micromonospora sp. BS32 | reverse complement strand
CAGCCGCCGGCACGGCAAGCGCTTCGTCGCGCTGGACGACGCCGAGCCGCTGATCTGCCGCGCCGCCGACGGGAGCCTGTACTTCGGGCTGGAACGCGAATGACGCGCCCGGTCCCTTTCACCTCCCCCTGCCCCTTCCTCTCCCGATTCGCCTCCCGAATTCCCCGACTCCCAAACCAGGAGTTCCGATGACCGATGTGATCACCGCCAGGCGCTCCCTGTACGACGCGGACCACGAGGCCCTGCGGGACACGGTGCGCGCCTTCGTGAGCAAGCACGCCGTACCGCACGCCGACCGGTGGCGGCAGCAGGGCAGGGTCGACCGCTGGCTGTTCAAGGAGGCCGCCAGGGCGGGCATCCTCGGCTTCTCCGTCCCCGAGG
>NZ_JBSSHR010000170.1:0-385 GCF_059089345.1 Micromonospora sp. BS32 | reverse complement strand
CATGGACGACAGCAGGGGACGGGATGCCGATGACCGAGCCGGACGCCGGCACGCGCCGCGCCGCGCTCCTCACCGTTGACGACGACCCCGGGGTCTCCCGGGCGATCGCCCGGGACCTGCGCCGCCGCTACGGCGAGCGGTACCGCGTGGTGCGGGCGGAATCCGGCCAGGACGGACTGGACGCGCTGCGGGAGATGAAGCTGCGCGGCGACCTGGTCGCGGTGATCCTGGCCGACTACCGGATGCCGAACATGACCGGCATCGAGTTCCTGGAGCAGGCGATGGACGTGTACCCCGGCGCGCGCCGGGTGCTGCTCACCGCCTACGCGGACACCGGTGCCGCCATCGACGCGATCAACGTCGTCGACCTCGACCACTACCTGCT
>NZ_JBSSHR010000169.1:0-385 GCF_059089345.1 Micromonospora sp. BS32 | reverse complement strand
CAATGTCGCGGCCGTATTCAAGCCACGTACGTTCATGCCTTCCTTCATGATTACGCCGGCGCCGAGAAAGCCGATCCCGGAGACGACGTAGGAGATGACGCGCACCGCTTCCGTCGTGCCGGCGATCCGCTGGGCGAGGTCAACGAAAGCTGCGGCGCCGACGGCAACGAGAACGTTGGTGCGCAGGCCTGCAGTCCGCTGACGGTACTGGCGTTCCGCGCCGATCAACGTTCCCAGCACGAAGGCTGCAGCGAGTGCTACGACGGTGTCGAGAAAAGGATAAAGTTCAAACGTCTGTAGGAATTTCATGGCGTTGTCTCAATTGTCCCCGCGCGAATACAGGGTCCTGTTTGCACGCGGATGACGGCGATCTATCTTGATGATC
>NZ_JBSSHR010000168.1:0-385 GCF_059089345.1 Micromonospora sp. BS32 | reverse complement strand
ATCGAGTGCCTCGCGCACCCGGACGCTTGTCACCATCGGAAACGCGGCAGCGACCTCCTTGATGAGCTTCGCATCGCCTGCGGGTGTGGAGCTGGCCTCCGTCAGGGTCGCGATATCGGTATGGGGTGCTCCGGCGAAGGCTTTCGGCGAATAGACCAGGACGAAATTGATGCCGAGACTTTGCCAGTCCACTGTCCGGAGATTGCTGATCTTCGCCGTGATGTCGCGGCCGAGCACGTTCACGGTGATGTCGTCGCCGACCTTGATGCCGAGACCGTCGGCGATCTTCTTTTCAAGCGAGACCAGCGGCGGGCCGCTGTAGTTTTCGTCCCACCAGGTGCCTTCGACGACTTTCGAGCCGCGCGGCACTTCGCCGGTGTAGGTC
>NZ_JBSSHR010000167.1:0-386 GCF_059089345.1 Micromonospora sp. BS32 | reverse complement strand
CACCCGGCCCTCCGCGCGGCTCTCCGCGCGCGCCTTCTGGGCGGACTCGGAACGGAAGAAGGAAGTGTCGACGGCCATGAGGTCCTTCCAGATTTGCGCTGCCGGGCTTGCGCCCAAGCCGAGTTCGATGAGTTCGCGGAAGATCGTTGTGGTGTCGGCGTCAAGCGTCCGGAGAGCGGAGTCCAGTGCCTTCAACATGGTATCCGCGTCGCGGCTGTGACCGTGGGTGATGGCGGAGAAGACGGCGAGCGGGATGTCGCGGGCGGCGTCGTCCGGGTCGGTGATGACGGGGACGTTGTGCGGGCCGAGCACGAGGGGGCGCACGGGCATGCTCCGCCACTGGGGTATCCCGTAGTGGAAGTGCCCCTCGGCCCAGCGTGCGGTCC
>NZ_JBSSHR010000166.1:0-386 GCF_059089345.1 Micromonospora sp. BS32 | reverse complement strand
GGAGTGGTTAAGAGTAATGCAGTGGAGCCCCGGGATGTCCTCGTCCATCAGTCGCCGACACATCTCGGTGGTGAACTCGATGCCGATCTTCCGCACCTCCGCCGGGTCGTCCTGCACCGCGAGGATGCGTTCGGCCAGGTCGGGCGGGAAGGGCGCGTTGCCGAGCTGCGAGAACCGCTCGATCTGCCGGACGTTCGTGACGGGCATCACCTCGGGGATGATCGGCACCGTGCAGCCCGCGCTGTCCACCCGGTCGCGCAGCCGCAGGTAGGCGTCCGGGTCGAAGAACATCTGGGTGATCGCGAAGTCCGCGCCCGCGCGGCACTTGTCGAGGAAGTGCCGGGTGTCCTCCGCCGGGTCCGTCGAGCGCGGGTGCATCTCAGTGA
>NZ_JBSSHR010000165.1:0-386 GCF_059089345.1 Micromonospora sp. BS32 | reverse complement strand
CGGCGCCGGTCGGGGTGGAAGAGGTAGAGGAGGGTTCGGAGAGGGTGCTCGCCACGGTAGCGGTGGCTGAGCGCGCCTTGCGGCAACGCCATTGCGGGGCTCCTCGGATCACGGCTTCGCGGTGATACGGCAGGGGTGCGGTACGGGCGGCACGGCACGGGCAGGCTTCGGCGCTGAAGCGGGCGTGCGGGGATGTGCGCGCGTACACCCTAGGGGCGAGGAGCCGCGCTGCTACCGGTCGTGCGGTGTCGTTCCTGGTCGCCGGGGTGCGGAAACCGATTGACCGGGGCGCGGCGGCTGTTGGTGCGGCCCCGGCCGGTGGCCCGAGGAGGGGCGTGCCGCCGACCGGGGACGGCAGGTCAGCGCGGACCGGCGCCGACCGGACC
>NZ_JBSSHR010000164.1:0-386 GCF_059089345.1 Micromonospora sp. BS32 | reverse complement strand
GACCGTCACCGTCGGCCACGGCGTCGAGTCCGGCCGCGCCATCGACCTGCTGCGCGCCACCGCCGCCACCGCGAACGCCACCACCGGCCCGGACAAGGCCGAGGGCGTGGCCCGGATCGCCGGCGCCGACCTGCACGTGCCCGGCCTGCCGCTGCTGTCCGCGGTCAAGCTGGACGCGGTGACGTCCACCGCGACCTGCCAGGTCGGGCACCGCCCGACCGCCTCCTCGCACCTGGTGGGCCTGACGGTGCTCGGCCGGCGCACCGAGCTGTCGGCGGTCGGCACCACCAAGGTCGCCGTCCCCGGCGTCGGCGAGGTGGACCTCGAACTGACCGACGCCGTCACCACCTCCAGCACCGCAGCGGCCACCGCGCTGCACCTCAAGC
>NZ_JBSSHR010000163.1:0-386 GCF_059089345.1 Micromonospora sp. BS32 | reverse complement strand
ATCGAGGGGCGGTCTCCGTGAGACCGCCCCTGATCATTCAACGACTCGCCACACTCCACCCGCCCAGCGAAACCCGCAGGTCAGGCCGCAAAATCCTGCTGCAGTACTAGCCACGACAGTCTACTAGTGCGATGCTGCCGGGTGCGCCGACGCGGGCCAGGGCGTCCCACTGCGTGGGGGGTGACTATCGCGTGGACCTTGATGTCCTCCAGCGGGCCGACGGAGCAGTCGGGACACGCACCGAGCTCGGTGGTGCGCCCGGTCCACATCTCGGTGAGCTGTTCGAGCATGCGCTGGTGCCATTCTTCGGGCAGGAGCCCGTGCTGTTCGGCTGCTGCTTGGGCGATCACGTGTGCGGCGGCGCCGGAGGGCCGGCTGCCCAGTTC
>NZ_JBSSHR010000162.1:0-386 GCF_059089345.1 Micromonospora sp. BS32 | reverse complement strand
CGTCGAACCCGTCCCAACTCGGTGCGCTCAGCCCGTCCTTGACGTTGCTGGTCACCACCGCCTTGCCGAAGGTCTGACCGGTGACCAGCGAACCGACCACCAGATTGCGGCCGTCGGAGCGCACCCCCGCGGCCACCTCCTGGTCCCTGCGCACCGCCACCGAGTCCAGATACGCCTTGCTGGAGCCGAACGGCCCCGGCACCGCGGTCGCCTTCGGGGTGCTGCCCTTGCCGTCGTCGGTCAGCTCCAGCAACCGGTGCTGGCTGTCCGCCTCGATGAAGTACGGCCGCGGGCTGGACCCGACCAGGTTCTCCGGGCCGTAGCCGAGCGCCTCACTGCTGTGCAGCACACACGCGGTGGACCCGTCCGCGTGGTCCACCTCGGCC
>NZ_JBSSHR010000161.1:0-387 GCF_059089345.1 Micromonospora sp. BS32 | reverse complement strand
GCGCTTGACATGGCTGAGGTGCGCACGGCGGTCGCCGAGTCCCAGGCCGCCGACGGCGAGAGCGGCGGCGAGCAGGGCGGCGAGGCGGCGGGCGGCGCCTCCGCCTGAGCCCTGCACCTCCCCCACCCCGCCCGCCGGCCGGTACGCCGTCCGGGCGGGGTGAGCTGCGTGAAGGGCCCGGGCCGCGGCGTTGTCGGTGGTCGCGCCTAAGGTCGGGGTGTGGAGAGTGTGGTGGCCGTCGTCGCGGACCCGGTGGGGTCCGGCGGGCGGTGGTGCGCGCTCGCGGCCGACGGGGCTGCGGCGGGGCCGGTGCAGACCGTGCCCGACCTGGCCGCGGCGGTGGCGCGGCGCGAGGCGGCCGAGCGGCCGCGCTGGGTCTGGGCGGCC
>NZ_JBSSHR010000160.1:0-388 GCF_059089345.1 Micromonospora sp. BS32 | reverse complement strand
GCGCTGGGAAGCCGAGTGCCGCCACGCCAAGCTCGGCCGCCCCACCCGCAAGCGCGGCGTGAAGGTCGACCCCGCCCGCCGCGGCCGCGAAGGCGCCGCCGACCTGGCCAAGTACGTGGTCAAGGTCCAGGACAAGGACTCGGATAAGACTGACGGACCCGCGCTCGGCAACTAGCTGCTGCGCGGCGACCTCAAGGCCGGCCGCCGCGCCGGGCGCGCGCCGTTCGAGATCCTGCGCCGCGGCCTGGCCGAGACCGCCGACGACCGCGAGCTGCTGCGCCTGGCCCGCCGCCGCGGCGACGACACCGAGACCGCCCGCCTGCTCCAGGAGGTCAACACCAACGCGGAGATGACCCTCTGGCACGAGTACGAGCGCGCCACCAAGGGC
>NZ_JBSSHR010000159.1:0-388 GCF_059089345.1 Micromonospora sp. BS32 | reverse complement strand
GTCGTCGGCGACCTCGGCGACCACGCCCAGGTCGTGGGTGATCATGACGACCGCGGAGCCGAACTCCTGCTGCAGGTCGCGGATCAGGTCGAGGATCTGCGCCTGCACGGTGACGTCGAGCGCGGTGGTCGGCTCGTCGGCGATGAGCAGCTCGGGGTTGTTCACCAGCGCCATCGCGATCATCGCGCGCTGCCGCATGCCGCCGGAGAACTGGTGCGGGTAGTCCCGGAAGCGCTTGCGCGGCTCGGGGATGCCGACCCGGTCGAGCATGTCCAGGGCCCGCTGGGCGGCCTCCTTCTTGCTGGCCGCGTGGTGCACCCGGTACGCCTCGACGATCTGGTTGCCGATCGAGTAGTACGGGTGCATCGCCGACAGCGGGTCCTGGAAG
>NZ_JBSSHR010000158.1:0-390 GCF_059089345.1 Micromonospora sp. BS32 | reverse complement strand
AGGGTGCCGACCGTGTCGAGCGCGGCGGACACGGCTCCGCCGTAGGCCCGGGCCAGGCCGCCCGCGCCGAGTTGGACGCCGCCGTAGTAGCGCGTCACGACGGCCACGGTGTCGCGCACCTGGCGGCCGAGCAGCACCTGGAGCATGGGGGTGCCCGCGGTGCCGCCGGGCTCGCCGTCGTCGCTCGCCCGGTGCAGGCGGCCGTCGGGGCCGATGACGTAGGCGAAGCAGTTGTGCGACGCGGTCGGGTGTTCCCTGCGGACCGCGCGGACGAACTCCTCGGCGGCTTCCTGGCCGGCGGCCGGGGCCAGCGCGCACCGGAACCGCGAGCGTTTGATCTCACTTTCGTACACGCCCGCGCGCGCCACCGTCAGATACCGATCCACCACC
>NZ_JBSSHR010000157.1:0-390 GCF_059089345.1 Micromonospora sp. BS32 | reverse complement strand
GGCATGGACAAGGAAGAATACGGCCTGCATTGCGTGCGCCAGTTCGAGCGCCTGTTCGAAAGCGAATATCAGGGCGTGTGGGACCCGAAGGCCGGCGAGGCCGAATATGCGGCCTTCTATGTCGAGCCGCTGCAGGGCACCGGCGGCTACATCGTGCCGCCGATGAACTTCTTCACCGAATTGAAGAAAGTGCTCGACCGCTACAACATCCTGATGGTGGTGGACGAGATCCAGATGGGTTTCTACCGCACCGGCAAGCTGTGGTCGATCGAGCACTTCGGCGTCAATCCCGACGTCGTCGCCTTCGGCAAGGCACTGACCAACGGCCTCAACCCGCTGTCCGGCGTGTGGGCACGCGAGGAGCTGATCAATCCGGGTGCCTTCCCGCCC
>NZ_JBSSHR010000156.1:0-391 GCF_059089345.1 Micromonospora sp. BS32 | reverse complement strand
CGACTGGGTCGACGAGCGGCAGGTCGCCCAGCCACTCACCGCACTCCTCGCCGCCACGAACTTCCTCGGCGGCACGCTCATCGTCGTCCACGGTGCATGCCCTACCGGAGCAGACGCCCAAGCCAACACGTGGGCCGAATGGCACCGCAGCCGAGGCGCCGCCATTGAGGTCGAACGCCACCCGGCGCAGGGCCATCCCACCGAGGACTTCGGCCCCTGGCCAGGAGCCGGACCGCGTCGCAACGCGCACATGGTCGGGCTCGGGGCGGACGCCTGTTTCGCGTTCATCGGCCTCTGCACCAGCCCCCGCTGCCGCAGGCCGCAACCCCACCCCAGCCACGGCGCGACCGGCTGCGCCGACCTCGCCGAAGCCGCAGGCATCCCCGTGAAG
>NZ_JBSSHR010000155.1:0-391 GCF_059089345.1 Micromonospora sp. BS32 | reverse complement strand
CATTGAGGATGACGGCGAGCCAGCCTTTTGTTACAGACGGCGGTCATTTCATCCTCGATGCATCTTTTGGCCGCATTCCGAATACAAGAGCGCTATCGAATGCCCTCCATGCCATCCCCGGTGTGGTCGAGCACGGTCTTTTCATCGGGCTGGCGTCCGCGGCAGTCGTTGCAGGTGCCAATGGCATCGAAACTGTCCACGCACCCCGATAAACCAGGGAGTCTTTTCGATCATGATGTTGAATAACCGCGTCCGTCGCCTTTCCGTGATGCTGGCAACTGCCGCAGTCGTGGCCTTCGCTGCTCCCGTTTCCGCCCAGGAAATCTCCGAATCGCACCTCAAGGCGGCCCGCGCGGCGGTCTCGGCAATCCACGCGACAGACGCATTCGAC
>NZ_JBSSHR010000154.1:0-400 GCF_059089345.1 Micromonospora sp. BS32 | reverse complement strand
CCAGGTGGGCACGCCGTACAGGAAGCCGAACGCCTCGGCGGCGCCCGCGTACGGGCGCGGCAGGGCGAGATGGGCGACGTTGCCGAGCAGGTTGGCGGCGGTGACGGACTGGCCGAGCGGGCCGAGCACGATCCACAGGGTGGGGACCATGGCGGCCGGGCCGATCGAGTGGTGCATCAGCCGTCCCCAGACCTGGGTGATGATCACCACGCTCGCGAACAGGCTGATGCCGAACATCGCGTAGCAGCCCAGCAGCATCGTCAACCGGCCCTGGCCGGGCGCGAGGTGGGGGACGAGCGCGGCGCCGGTCGCGGCCGAGACCATCGGCGGCACCACCGGCATCAGCCAGCCGCCGAACGCGGCGTCGGCGGCCGCCTTGCCGCCCGTCATCATCCGGTAC
>NZ_JBSSHR010000153.1:0-402 GCF_059089345.1 Micromonospora sp. BS32 | reverse complement strand
GGCCGTCGGGGACGTCTCCCCGAAGAACCTGCTGTTCACACTGGCACCGCGGCCCGAGTGCTTCCTCATCGACTGCGACGCCATGCGCCTGCACGGCGCCAGCGTGCTGCCGCAGGCCGAGACCCCCGACTGGCAGGTCCCCGCGGGCGAGGAGAAGGCCACCCGGACCAGCGACGTGCACAAGCTGGCGCTGCTGGCCGTCCGGCTCTTCGCCCGCGACCAGGCCGCCCGCGACCCCGCCGTCCTCACCGCGGTCAGCCCCGCGCTGGGCGAACTCGCCCGTGCCGGGCTCGACCCCGACCCGGCCCGCAGGCCCAGCCCGCGCGCGTGGGCCGAACAGCTCGCCGGCAGCGCCGCCAGCGCGTCGACCACGCCCGCCACCGAGCCGGCCAACGGCGCCGC
>NZ_JBSSHR010000152.1:0-402 GCF_059089345.1 Micromonospora sp. BS32 | reverse complement strand
CGGACAGGGTCCGGGAACCGGCGATCATGGAGTTGCGGGAATCGTTCGCATGTTCGATTCTAAGACGGATGCCGATCCACTCCACGGGCGGCGCGCCGGTCAGGCCGGGTGGCGCGCCTCTGCCCGTACCGCCCGCGCTGCGGCCCCTGCTTCCCGGTGGAGCACTGCGGGCCGGTTCCTCGGTGGCGGTGGAGGACGGGGACCTGCCGCTGCTGCTCGCACTGGGGGGCGGTGCGGCCCGCCGCGGTGTGTGGGCCGCCCTGGGGCTGCCGCAACTCGGCGGCTTGGCCGCCGCGGACGCCGGACTGGAGCTGGACCACGGGTTGTGGGTCGACCGCCCCGGCAACGACTGGCCCCAGGTGCTGTCGGTGGTGATGGAAGCGGTGCCGGTCGTGCTGTTCA
>NZ_JBSSHR010000151.1:0-404 GCF_059089345.1 Micromonospora sp. BS32 | reverse complement strand
CGCCCTACCAGGACGGCTACCTCTTCGGCTACGGGCACGACTACCAGCAGGCGCTCGAGGACCTGGCCACGCTCACCGGCCCCTCCGAGCTGCTGCCCGAATGGGCCTACGGCGTCTGGTACTCCGAGTACCTCGACCGCACCGCGGCCGACTACGAGAACACCATCCTGCCCGACTTCCGGTCCGAGAACGTGCCGTTGGACGTGCTGGTCACCGACACCGACTTCAAGTCGCCCGCCACCTGGGACGGCTGGGAGATGGACCCGTCGAAGTTCCCCGACGAGAAGGCGTTCTTCGACTGGGCGCAGAGCCAGGGCCTGCACAACACCCTGAACATCCACCCGCGCATCATCAGCACCGACCCGCAGTTCGCGCAGGCCGAGGCGACCGCGAAGAACAAGCTC
>NZ_JBSSHR010000150.1:0-405 GCF_059089345.1 Micromonospora sp. BS32 | reverse complement strand
GAGTGACCCCCAGAAGAACGCGGTGAACGCGCCGTACCACGACATGGTGGCCAGCCCGCCGACCAGCGGCGGCAGCAGCAGCGAGAACGCCGTCCAGAGCCAGAAGTCGCGGGAGATGCGGCGGATCGCCGGGTCCTTGATCAGGTCGGGAGCGTACTTGGCCTGCGGGGTCTGCTCCTCGTCGAAGAGCCAGCCCATGTGCGCCCACCACAGGCCCTTGAGCAGGGCCGGGACGGTCTCGCCGTACCGCCACTGGCTGTGCGGGTCGCCCTCGGCATCGCTGAACTTGTGGTGCCGGCGGTGGTCGGCGACCCAGCGCACGACCGGGCCCTCGACGGCCATCGAGCCGGCGATGGCCAGCGCCACCTTCAGCGGGCGCTTGGCCTTGAACGAGCCGTGGGTGAA
>NZ_JBSSHR010000149.1:0-405 GCF_059089345.1 Micromonospora sp. BS32 | reverse complement strand
GCGCTGTAGTGCGCCCGGTCGGCGCTGTCGCCGAGCACTGCGGCCATCTTCGCCAGCAGGGTCGCGTCGAGGTAGGAGAAGGCGGTCTGGAAGTAGTCGTGCGGGGTGCTGACGGTGGACAGCCAGTCGTCGCCCCAGGAGGTCGGGGAGGCGACCACCGTGTGGTCGGTGTCGCTGATGGTGGCGAGGTAGTCCACCCACGCCTTGACCTGCGGGTAGTTGGCGGCGATGACCTGCCGGTCGCCGTACTGCGTGTAGGTGTCCCAGATGATCTGCGGGTAGGCGGTGCCCCAGGCCGGGTCGGTGGCCCAGGCGCCCTGCCCGCCGTTGGCGGGGGCGACGGACGGGAGGCTGCCGTCGGCGTTGGCGCTGGTGGCGATGTCGCCGAGCCACTTGGCGTAGAAC
>NZ_JBSSHR010000148.1:0-407 GCF_059089345.1 Micromonospora sp. BS32 | reverse complement strand
CAGGCTTGGAGATATGGGCGACGTAGAAATCGCCCTTCTTGGGATCGGCATGGACGTGCGCGTCAGCGATCGAAGCGAGTCCGGCCTTGCGCAGAAAACCCTGGATCGCCTGTTCCGGTGCGTTGGTCGACGGGCCCTTGATCTCCTCGCGCACATCCTTGGAGCGTGCGGTCAAGCCACGAATGTCAAGCGTCAGACGACGGGGCGTCCAATACTCGCGCGCCGCCTCATAGGTAAGACCCGCCTCGACCAGACCGTCGGTCAGCATCTTCTTCAGGTCACCCGCAGCCTTGCGCTGCATGCGGGCGGGAATCTCTTCGCTGCGAAGTTCAAGAAGCAGATCGGGCATGGTCGGTCTCAACGGGAAAGCTGCGGCGGCAATAGCAAGTCGCCCGCGCCCTGTCACC
>NZ_JBSSHR010000147.1:0-409 GCF_059089345.1 Micromonospora sp. BS32 | reverse complement strand
ACAGCAGGCGGTGTTCGTCCTGCGGCTGCTTGGTCCAGGCGGTGACCAGGTACGACAGCCGGTACCAGCGCGGCGGTTGGCGCCTGCGCACCACGATGCCCTGCTCGTCGTGGACGGCGATGGCGCCGCGCTCGCGCCGGTGGATGTCCTCGCGGATGTCGTACAGGTAGACGTCGATGGTCGGCGCGTTGCGCCGGGCGGCCCAGTCCTTGGTCGGCGCCTCGAAGGCGATGTCGACGCCGGTGCCGGCCAGGGCGCCGCCGGTCAGCAGCCCCCTGAGGACGTCGTCCACCTCGTGTCTCACGGTCGCGCCCTTCGCTGTGCCCGGTGGTTGGTCAACGCTCGGTCCGGCGGGCCCGGTCGGGCCGGCCGGCGGGCGGCCGTCCGATGTAGCCCTCGCGCAGCGCGT
>NZ_JBSSHR010000146.1:0-413 GCF_059089345.1 Micromonospora sp. BS32 | reverse complement strand
GAGTGGCACTGCGGGCGTACCGGGGCGCGCCATCCGCCGGGCACGGGCGCGGAGCGGTGCTGCTCGACGTGGCGGGCGACGACGCCGTGCGCGCCGGATACCGCGAACCGGCCGACCGGTTCGGGGACATGGCCGGCGCGGTGGTGCATCCGATGACCGGGCACGGCATCGAAGTGGTGGCCGGGATACGGCAGGACGAGGTGTTCGGGCCGCTGGTCGTGTTCGGGCTCGGCGGGACCGCCGCCGGGCTGCTCGCCGACCGGGCCGCGCGGCTCGCCCCGCTCACCGACCAGGACGCGCGCGACCTCGTGCGCGCCCCGCGGTGGGCCCACCTGCTCTCCGGCCGGCACGGCTCCGGACCGGCCGGACCGGAGCCGATCGAACGGCTCCTGCTGAGCCTGTCGGCTCTCGCG
>NZ_JBSSHR010000145.1:0-414 GCF_059089345.1 Micromonospora sp. BS32 | reverse complement strand
CCAAGTGGGTCCGGAAGCAGCCCCGCCGGCCGGCACGGAGACGCCGGAGCGCGTGACGACCAATGTGCAACGGATCGTGCGCAACACTGCGGTCACACGGCAGGTGAAGAAGTGGCACGAGGGGGCCTGTCAGGTCTGCGGTCTGACAGTGCAGCTCCCCGGCGGCACCTACAGCGAGGGCGCCCATATCCAAGCCCTTGGCAGCCCCCACAATGGCCCGGATACCACGGACAACGTGCTCTGCCTGTGTCCCACGTGCCACGTGATGTTCGACGGCGGCGCGATCGTGCTTCTCGATGACCTAACGATCATTCGCCTCGGCGAACAAGCCGGCAAGCTTCGCACTCACCCGAAGCACGACATCAAGAGCTCGTGCGTCGCCCAGCACCGCAATCGGTGGCGGCAGTGCGCAAC
>NZ_JBSSHR010000144.1:0-414 GCF_059089345.1 Micromonospora sp. BS32 | reverse complement strand
ATGTTTCACTTCCCCGCGTTCCCTCCACGTACCCTATGTGTTCAGATACGGGTGACAGCCCATGACGACTGCCGGGTTTCCCCATTCGGACACCCCCGGATCACAGCTCGGTTGACAGCTCCCCGGGGCCTATCGTGGCCTCCCACGTCCTTCATCGGTTCCTGGTGCCAAGGCATCCACCGTGCGCCCTTAAAAACTTGGCCACAGATGCTCGCGTCCACTGTGCAGTTCTCAAGCGACGACCAGTCACCCGCGGCCAACGCACGATGCGCGGTCGACGGGTTCCGGTTCTCGAAGGAACAGTTCATTCCTTCAGGACCCAACAGCGTGCCCGGCCCGATCAGTTGGGGATACGCGTTCCACGCCGAAGCAGTACTAGCGACCCACACTTGATCGTGCCGAATAGTCAACGTT
>NZ_JBSSHR010000143.1:0-415 GCF_059089345.1 Micromonospora sp. BS32 | reverse complement strand
TATTTAATCATTTCTAAATCATTATCTTCATCTCCAAATGCAATAATATTAGAAGAATCTATATTTAAATATGATTTAACATAGTCAATGCCACGAGCTTTACTAATACCTCGTTTTACGATTTCAATAACAGGAAAAGGTGCACCCCAACGACGATGTTCAATATTTTCAGCATAAAAACGAGTTAACATTTGTTTAATACTTGTGATATTCACTTCTTCAGCTTCCACTAATTTGGAAGTTGGAGATTCATCAAGTTTTTCTAATAAATTGCCTGTTTGGATTTTAGTATTGCCCATTGAAAAACCTTCAAATAATCGAGGATCATGGTCATTGATAAAGACACTGTCTCTCACTTCAGCAATAATGTTTGTAACATTAGCTTTTTGAAGTGCCTCTATCATACTTCTAGCGA
>NZ_JBSSHR010000142.1:0-416 GCF_059089345.1 Micromonospora sp. BS32 | reverse complement strand
TCCTACGCCCGCATGGTCTGGCGCACGGTCAACCTGCCCAACCTGGAGGAGAACGTGCTGCCCACCCGCGGCCGCGCCACGCTGGTGCTGCGCAAGGGCGAACGGCACAAGGTGCGGCGGCTGCGGCTGCGCAAGCTCTGAGGCGCGGCGCGGAGCCCGTACGGCCGCCGCGCCGCGCCCGCCGTCCTCAGCCCAGCGTCGCCTTGACCAGGTCGGCCAGCCGCCCGGCCACCGTCCGCGCGTGGTCGATGTCCGCGGCCTCGACCATCACCCGCACCAGCGGCTCGGTGCCCGAGGGGCGCAGCAGCACCCGGCCGGTGGTGCCGAGTTCGGCCTCGGCCTGGCTGACGGCCGCGGCCAGTTCGGGGGCGCGCGGCATCCGGTCCTTGTCCACGTCGGGCACGTTGACCAGCACC
>NZ_JBSSHR010000141.1:0-417 GCF_059089345.1 Micromonospora sp. BS32 | reverse complement strand
ACCCGCCCCTGCGGGTCGAGTTCGGCGACACCGAAGGAGGTCGGGTTCGGCACCCTGGTGAGCAGGATCTGCGCGTCGGGCCGCTCCGCGCGGAACTCCTCGACCAGGCCGGTGATCCCGCCGACGATGAAGTTGTCGCCGAGGTACATCACGAAGTCGTCCTCGCCGAGGAACTCCCGCGCGATCAGCACCGCGTGCGCCAGCCCGAGCGGCGCGTCCTGCGGGATGTACGTGACGTCGATACCGAGGGCGGAGCCGTCACCGACCGCGTCCCTGATCTCCTCGGCGGTGTCGCCGACGATGATGCCCACCTCGGTGATGCCGGCCTCGGCGATGGCTTCGAGGCCGTAGAACAGCACCGGCTTGTTGGCGACTGGTACCAGCTGCTTGGCGGAGGTGTGAGTGATCGGCCGGAGG
>NZ_JBSSHR010000140.1:0-418 GCF_059089345.1 Micromonospora sp. BS32 | reverse complement strand
AAATCTCATTGCTCGCCTCGACGAGAAGTTCGGTGAAGCGATCTTCTCCGATGCCCAGGACCTCGGCGGCTTCTGTCTCGCTGAAGCCTTCGACTGCAACCAGCAGGAAAGCCTGGCGCGGCAGCGGCGCAAGCGCGTCAAGATTGGCGGCCGCGCGTTCCTCCCAACCGGTCGGCTCGTCGCCCTTCGGAACGCGGATTGCGACGGATGTGAAGAGTTTCGCGAAGATCTTGTAGAGCGCGATGCGATCGGAGGAACTTTCGGGGAAGATCGACGTGTCTGCGATGATCGCCTCGAGCATCGTCGCCACCATGGCATCGCCGCTGTGCTGGGAACCGGAGACAGCGCGGGCAAACCTGCGCAGATAAGGAAGATGCGGCGCGATAGTGGCGGACAAACCCATGACAAACGGCTCCCT
>NZ_JBSSHR010000139.1:0-418 GCF_059089345.1 Micromonospora sp. BS32 | reverse complement strand
CTGGGAGCCGGCGACCTGCGGGCGCGGCCGGTCCGTGGGCAGGTCGAGCCGCGGCGGCTCCCCGTCCAACGCCTCGCGCCAGGCCGCGAGATGGGCCGCGTACTCCGGGCCCGCCTCGCGCTCCTCGCGCCAGCGCGCGTAGTCCCGGTAGGTGACCTCCGGCGCGGGCAGCGGGCTCGGCAGGCCCGAGGTGAACGCCTCGTACAGCGCGAACAGTTCACGCAGCAGCACCGCGAGGGACAGCCCGTCGGCGACCGCGTGGTGCACCACCAGCATCAGGACGTGCTCGGTCGACGCGTGCCGCAGCAGGCCGAACCGCACCAGCGGGCCCAGCTCCAGGTCGAACGGCTCGGTGTCCAGCGCGCCGATCCACGCCTCCTCACCGCTCCGGTCGCCCCCGGAGTCGGCCTCGACCAGC
>NZ_JBSSHR010000138.1:0-421 GCF_059089345.1 Micromonospora sp. BS32 | reverse complement strand
GGTCGTCGCCGACCACATGCGCACCGCCGTCATGCTCATCGGCGACGGCGTCACCCCCGGCAACGAAGGCCGCGGCTACGTCCTGCGCCGCATCATGCGCCGCGCCATCCGCACCATGCGGATGCTGGGCGCGGACCGCCCGGTCGTCGCCGAGCTGGTGGACGTCGTCATCGGCACCATGGGCGAGCAGTACCCGGAGCTGATCACCGACCGCAAGCGGATCGAGTCGGTGGCGCTCGCCGAGGAGTCCCGCTTCCTCAATACCCTCTCGGCCGTCACCAACATCCTCGACACCGCGGTCACCGAGACGAAGGCCGCCGGCGGCCGGGTGCTCCCCGGCGAGCAGGCGTTCCTGCTCCACGACACCTGGGGCTTCCCGATCGACCTCACCCTGGAGATGGCCTCGGAGCCGGGTCTGTGC
>NZ_JBSSHR010000137.1:0-421 GCF_059089345.1 Micromonospora sp. BS32 | reverse complement strand
GTTTTAAGCTGCGGATCTTTTTCCAGCTTAGCAATAATTTCGTCCCAGGATTTCGACGCCATTTCAATCGGGTTCAACGGCGGTCCACCAGCCTGATCCTGCAATGTTGCCGCACGACCATCCCAGAACTGCTCAACGTTAAATACTGAGTTAAATACCGTCGGCGCGTTAATCGGCCCAACTGCGCCACCAACACCAATCGATGTTTTTCTGCCATCGACGCCCCCCGCATTCAACGCATGGCAATGAGCGCATGAAATGGTGCTATCAGCCGATAAACGGGGATCGTGATACAGCGCAAAACCCAACGCCACTTTTTGCGCATCGGTAGGCAGTTTTTGCGGGATGGGCTGCACCGGTTCATTGCGATGTTCCGGAGCAGTATCATTGCTGGCGTAATATTCCGCGCGCTGTTTTGCAA
>NZ_JBSSHR010000136.1:0-422 GCF_059089345.1 Micromonospora sp. BS32 | reverse complement strand
GGACAGCGCCTTGTCGTAGTACACCTGGGTGAGGCCGAGGCCGCCGTAGGACTCGTCGATCCGCATGCCGAGCGCGCCCAGCTCCTTCAGGCCGCGCACCACCTCGTCGGGGATCTGCGCCTCGCGCTCGATCCGGGCGGCGTCCACCCGGCTGCGCAGGAAGTCGCCGAGCCGGGCGAGGAACGCCTCGCCCTTCGCCACCGCCTCGGGCGCCGGCAGCGGGTGCGGGTGGATCAGGTCCAGCCGGAAGCGGCCGAGGAACAGCTCCTTGGCGAAGCTGGGCTTGTGCCACTCCTGCTCGCGGGCGGCCTCGGCCACCTGCCGGGCCTCGCGTTCCGAGACGTTGCGCGTTGCGGTGGGTGCGGACACGGTTTGCGTCACCTCCGGGCAGGCCGGCGACCGGCCGGCGTACGTGTCCGTCC
>NZ_JBSSHR010000135.1:0-423 GCF_059089345.1 Micromonospora sp. BS32 | reverse complement strand
CCCTACTCCGCCTCCAAACACGGCGTCGTCGGCTTCACCAAGGCGCTCGGCAACGAGCTGGCGCCCACCGGCATCACCGTCAACGCGGTCTGCCCCGGCTACGTGGAGACGCCGATGGCCCAGCGGGTCCGGCAGGGCTACGCCACCGCCTACGCCACCAGCGAGGAGGCGATCCTGGAGAAGTTCCAGGCGAAGATCCCACTCGGCCGCTACAGCACCCCCGAGGAGGTCGCCGGCCTCATCGGCTACCTGGCCTCCGACACCGCCGCCTCCATCACCTCGCAGGCGCTCAACGTCTGCGGCGGCCTCGGCAACTTCTGACGACCGTCCGGACAGCGGACGAGGACCGGACAAGGAGCAGTGCCCATGACGACACGCGAGGTCGAGCACGGGATCACCATCGCCGCGCCCGCCGCCACCGTC
>NZ_JBSSHR010000134.1:0-424 GCF_059089345.1 Micromonospora sp. BS32 | reverse complement strand
CCCATCCACCGTCTCCTCAAGGGGCCCGGCCCTTATCCGGCCTAGCCCTTCCCCACGCGCCCCCAGGTACGCCCGGTGCGAGCCGCAGTCACCAAGGGGCGCGGGGGAACAGCGCGACCAGCCACCGCCGAGCGCAAGGTCCCGTGGCTCGGAGGACGGGGCACCCGGAGGGTCAGGGCACCCCTCAGAACCCGAGCTTGCGCAGCTGCTTGGGGTCGCGCTGCCAGTCCTTCGCCACCTTGACGTGCAGGTCGAGGAAGACCGGCGTCCCGAGCAGCCCCTCGATCTGGCGCCGGGACTTCGTCCCGACCTCCTTCAGCCGCGCGCCCTTGGGCCCGATGATGATGCCCTTCTGGCTGGGCCGCTCGATGTAGAGGTTCGCGTGGATGTCGAGCAACGGCCGGTCGGCGGGCCGCCCCTCGCG
>NZ_JBSSHR010000133.1:0-425 GCF_059089345.1 Micromonospora sp. BS32 | reverse complement strand
CGGCGCCTGGCGCGGGACGGCCGGCTGGACCGGGCCCTGGAGTTCCTGCCCACCGATCGGCAGATCCGTGAGCGGTCGGCGGCCGGTACCGGCCTGACCCAGCCGGAGATGGCGGTCATCCTCGCCTACGCGAAGATCACGGTGGCCGACGAGCTGATCCACACCGACCTGCCCGACGACCCGTACCTGCGGTCCCTGCTGCACGCGTACTTCCCGGTGGCCCTGCGGGAGCGGTTCGCGCACCAGATCGACCACCACGCGCTGCACCGCGAGAACGTCACCACGGTGCTGGTCAACGACACGGTGAACACCGGCGGCACCACCTTCCAGCACCGGTTCCGGGAGGAGTTCGGCGCGACCACCGAGGAGATCGTGCGGGCGCACACCGCGGCCCGGGCGATCTTCGACCTCAACCCGATCTGGGA
>NZ_JBSSHR010000132.1:0-425 GCF_059089345.1 Micromonospora sp. BS32 | reverse complement strand
CGCCAGCACACCGCCGTCCCCGGGGAGAAGATCACCGCGCAGGTGATCCTCACCCTGGCGAAGGAGGTGATAGGCCTCAACGAGCAGATCACCGAGATCGACAAGCTCATTGCGGCCCGGTTTCGCGAGCACGAACTCGCTGAAGTGATCTCCAGCATGCCCGGCGTCGGCCCGCTCCTGGGCGCCGAATTCCTCGCCGCCACAGCTGGCGACATGAGCCGCTTCGGCACCGCCGACCGGCTGGCCAGCCTTGCCGGAGTCGCCCCGGTGCCCCGGGCCTCCGGCAACGTCAGCGGCAACCTCCACCGCCCCCGGCGTTACCACCGCGGCCTGCAACGCGTCTTCTACACCTCCGCGCTTATCAGCATCCGAAGTTGCGATGCGTCCCGACGTTTCTACGAACGCAAGCGCGCCGCAGGTAAACG
>NZ_JBSSHR010000131.1:0-426 GCF_059089345.1 Micromonospora sp. BS32 | reverse complement strand
CATGCGGGGTCCCCCTCCGTTGACGAGTGCGCCCATCCTTCCGGAGGGCATGAGGGGCGCCGGGTCCGTCGCGGACCGGGCGCCCCTGTCGGGCCGTGGGGGAGGCTAGCTCGCCTCCACCTCCACGTCGTTGCGGACCGTGGAGGTCAGGTCGCCCGCGTCGGCGACGGAGGGGGCGCTGCCGCCGCCGGAGATGAGCTGGGACTCGTCGAGCGGGATGACGTAGGCCACCGTGCTGTAGTCCGCCCACACGCAGACCGTCGTGTTGAGCGTGAAGGTCTGGCCGGACTCCTGGCCGGTCTCCTTGATGCTCTGGCACTTCATGACCGCGTCGCTCTTCATGCCGGCCGGCTTGACGGACTGCGGGCTGCCCGAGGTCTCGACCTTGGTGCCCTCCTCCTTGTCCTGATCCGTGCCCTGCTTGAG
>NZ_JBSSHR010000130.1:0-428 GCF_059089345.1 Micromonospora sp. BS32 | reverse complement strand
CCGCTGAACCAGTGCCCGTACTGCACCAGGAACGGCCGGTCCAGGCCCCATTGGGCCTCGACCCGGTGGATCGCCTCGGGCGTCGCGTCCTCGCCCAGCTGGATGCGGGCCGGGCTGAGCCCGCTCAGCGACCGCAGCGCGAACGTCACGAACGTCGCGACCAGGAAGACCGGTACGAAGATCGCGGCGGACCGGCCGACCGTGGCCAGCACCCGGACCAGCGCGTGGCGGGTCCTGGCCGCGGCCGCCGGGGCGGGGGCGGCTGGCGCCGCCGTGGTCGTTGTCGTCGTCATGGGGTGGCCCCCTCTCTGTGCGGGGTGGGCGTCAGTTGCCGATGGTCACGCCGGTCCAGTCGATGTGGCCGGGGTTCTCGGGCAGGTCGGAGATCGTCTTGCTCTTGGCGAAGAGGTTCGGCGCGGAGTAGGTGA
>NZ_JBSSHR010000129.1:0-428 GCF_059089345.1 Micromonospora sp. BS32 | reverse complement strand
CGTCCGGATCGGCGCCGACCCGCTCGGCGGCGCCTCCGTCGGCTACTGGGGTGCGATCGCCGAACGCCACCGCCTCGACCTGACCGTGGTCAACCCCTACGCCGACCCGACCTGGCGTTTCATGACGCTCGACTGGGACGGCAAGATCCGGATGGACTGCTCCTCGCCCTACGCCATGGCGTCGCTGATCGCCCGCAAGGACGAGTACGCCGTCGCCACCGGCAACGACGCGGACGCCGACCGGCACGGCATCGTCACCCCCGACGGCGGGCTGATGAACCCCAACCACTACCTCGCGGTGGCGATCGACTACCTGATCGGGCACCGCGAGCACTGGGACGGGAGCCTGGCGATCGGCAAGACCCTGGTCTCCTCCTCGATGATCGACAAGGTGGTGGCCGGGCTCGGCCGCACCCTCACCGAAGTGC
>NZ_JBSSHR010000128.1:0-429 GCF_059089345.1 Micromonospora sp. BS32 | reverse complement strand
ACGCCTTCCCCACCGATGTGCCGCAGTCCGCGGTGCCGCAGCAGTCCAGGAGCGGCAGCCAGACGTTCCTGCTGGTCGGCCTGGACGCGCGGTCCGACCTGCCCACCACCGGCAAGGGCGCGAAGGCGCCCGAGTGGAAGCCCGGAGCCCAGCGCAGCGACACGATGATGCTGGTGCACATCCCCGCCGACCACAAGAACGCCTACGTCGTCTCGCTGCCCCGCGACTCCTGGGTGGACGTCCCCGGGCACGGCAAGGCCAAGCTGAACGCCGCCTTCTCCTGGGGCGGGCCGCCGCTGTTGATCGACACCGTGCAGCGCCTGACGAAGGTGCGGATCGACCACCTGATGGTGATCGACTGGAGCGGCTTCAAGCAGCTCACCGACGCGATCGGCGGGGTGGACATCACCGTCGACAAGACCGTCTCGC
>NZ_JBSSHR010000127.1:0-430 GCF_059089345.1 Micromonospora sp. BS32 | reverse complement strand
CGCCCACTGCGACCTGCCCTGCGGCGTGTACGACCCGGCCCAGGCCCGCATCGAGGCCGAGTCGGTGAAGGCGGTGCAGGAGAAGTACCAGGCCAACGAGGACGCTGACTTCCGCACCCGCGCTGTCCTGATCAAGGAGCAGCGCGCGGAACTCGCCAAGCACCACGTCTCGGTGCTGTGGAGCGACTACTTCAAGGCCCCGCACTTCGAGAAGTACCCGCAGCTTCACCAGCTCGTCAACGACACCCTGAAGGCGCTCAGCGCCGCCAAGGCGTCGAACGACCCGGCGACCGGCCAGAAGGCGCTCGACCTGATCGCCGAGATCGACACGATCTTCTGGGAGACCAAGAAGGCCTGATCGCCCGCCGCACCCGGCAGACGACCGACGGTCCCGTCCGTGTGGCGTTCCCCACGTTTACGCGTGTGGGGC
>NZ_JBSSHR010000126.1:0-432 GCF_059089345.1 Micromonospora sp. BS32 | reverse complement strand
CATCCCGCACCGGGCAGGCCCGAGGCACGTCCCGAACCACCGCCGCACCGCGCCGGAGACGTCCCTCACCCGTCGCGAACCGGACCGGCCAAGCCCGGACAATCCCGAGCACACACCGCATCGGTCCCACCGGCACCGGGCCGCCCCAACCGCACAGACCGAAACACCCCCGCACCGGGCCGGAGGCATCCCGAGCCGCTCCCGAAGCAACCTCGGCCGGTCCCGGGCAAGCCCCGAATCAGCCGCCACAGCCCATCGGACAATCCCGGGCACACATCGCACGGCTCCCCACCCAGCCGGGCCGCCCGGGCACATGCCGCGCCGGCCCCCGAGCCGACCTCCGCAGCCGGCCAGGGGGTATGGCCGGGTGGGGCGCCGGGGCGGCGCTCGCCCGGCGCATCCCGCTCAGCCGACCCGCAGCAGCACCTTCCC
>NZ_JBSSHR010000125.1:0-434 GCF_059089345.1 Micromonospora sp. BS32 | reverse complement strand
GTGGACGGCGACGAGACCCTGTGGGGCGGTGTCGCCGGGGAGATCGGCCCCGCCGCGGTGGAGCTGGGCGGCCCGCGCGCGGCGCTCGCCCGTCGGCTGCTGCGCTGGCGGGCGGCGGGCGCGCTGCTCGTCCTGGTCAGCAACAACGACGAGGACACCGTCCGCGCCGTCCTGGACCGCCCCGAAAGCCTGCTGCGCGCCGAGCACTTCTGCGTGCTGTCCGCGGCCTGGGAACCCAAGTCCCGGCGCTTGGACGCCGTCGCCCGCACCCTCAACCTCGGCCTGGACAGCTTCCTCGTCCTCGACGACCACCCGGCCGAGATCGCCGCGATGCGCGCCGCCCGGCCCGAGGTGCTGTCGGTGACCTGCCCGCCCGCGGCCGGCCTGGACCGGTTCCTGGACGTGCTGTGGCCGCTCGTGCCCGCGGCGGCCAC
>NZ_JBSSHR010000124.1:0-436 GCF_059089345.1 Micromonospora sp. BS32 | reverse complement strand
GGGGGGCAATTTGGTCATAACACCCGCCTCGGCACTTTTCGGCGTCCTGGCGACCGCCGCGGTGATCGGCAGCGCGGTGTTGTTCGGCAAATGGCAGGCGCTGCGGCGCGCCGAATACATCCGCACCTTCGCCCTCCCGCGCGGCCTGCTGGCCCGGCTCGAGAAGCGCCATCCCGGCTTCACCCGCAAGGACAGCGCGCTGGTCTCGCGCGGCCTGCGGCAGTTCTTCCTCGCCTATCTGATGAGCGGCAAGCGCTACGTCGCGATGCCGTCGCAGGCCGCCGACGACCTCTGGCACGAATTCATTCTCTATACCCGCGAATACGATGCATTCTGCCGCCGCGCCTTCGGCGGCTTCTTGCATCACACGCCCGCGGTCGTGCTGGTGAAGGAGCGGCGGCAGAGCAATGAGGGATTGCGGCGGGTCTGGTGGTAC
>NZ_JBSSHR010000123.1:0-438 GCF_059089345.1 Micromonospora sp. BS32 | reverse complement strand
CCGACTTCCCCGGCACCCAGGAGGCCGTCCCCACCACCGGGCCCACCACCGGCACCCACGTCTACACCGTCGGCGTGGTCAGCTTCACCCTCGCGGTGATCGACGCCTCCAGCCGCCAACTCGTCGCCAGCATCCGGGCCGGGGTGAGCCCGTACGGCCTGGCGAGCGCCGACCGCGGCGCCAAGCTGTACTTCAGCAGCTCCGGCGAGAACTCGGTGTCCGTCTACGACACCACCACCGGCGAGGTCACCGGCACCGTCGGCGTCGGACCCTACCCGCACGGCCTGGCCACCTCGCCCGACGGGCGGAGCCTTTTCGTCGCCAACACCGGCCCCGACAGCGGGCTCGGCGGCTCGCGCACCCTCTCGGTCCTCGACACCGCCACCGACACCGTCACCGCCACCTGGCCGACGGGGAACAGCCCGCACTCCGTCGCCC
>NZ_JBSSHR010000122.1:0-440 GCF_059089345.1 Micromonospora sp. BS32 | reverse complement strand
CGGTGCCGACGACTCCGCCCTTCGCCGTCGAGTAGAAGGGCACGCGGCCCGGGCGCGGCGCCAAGGGGGCGAGCACATCGAGGAGTTCGTCCTCCATGATGCCGACCTGCGCCGCGTGCGACGCGTAATCCACCGGCACCCGCCGCGCCCGTACCCCGTCGTGCTGCCACTGCTCGACCAGTTCTCCGAGCAGAGCGGCCTCACCCGACACCACCACCGACCGCGGGCTGTTGACCGCCGCCACCGACACCACCGGTGCGGGCAGCCCGTCGTCCCGGCCGTCGGCGCCGGGCCGCCCGATCTCCGCCAGCGACGCCAGCACCTCCTGCTCCGACGCGGCTATCGCCGCCATGGCGCCGCCCTCGGGCAGGGCCTGCATCAGCCGGCCGCGGGCGGCCACCAGCGCGCAGGCGTCGTCGAGCGTCAGCACCCCCGCGACG
>NZ_JBSSHR010000121.1:0-441 GCF_059089345.1 Micromonospora sp. BS32 | reverse complement strand
CACCCGCACCCCGCTGATGGCGGGCAACTGGAAGATGAACCTCAACCACCTCGAGGCCATCGCGCACGTCCAGAAGCTCGCCTTCGGCCTCACCGACAAGGACCACGACGCGGTCGAGGTCGCCGTCCTGGTGCCCTTCACCGACCTGCGCTCCGTGCAGACCCTGGTGGACGGCGACCGGCTGCGGATCAAGTACGGCGCCCAGGACGTGTCCGCGCACGACCACGGCGCGTACACCGGTGAGATCTCCGGCCCGATGCTGTCCAAGCTGAAGTGCTCCTACGTCGCGATCGGCCACTCCGAGCGCCGCCAGTACCACGGCGAGGACGAGGAGGTCGTGAACGCCAAGGTGAAGGCCGCCTTCGCGCACGGCCTGACCCCGATCCTGTGCGTCGGCGAGGGCCTGGAGATCCGCAAGGCCGGCAACCAGGTCTCCTACAC
>NZ_JBSSHR010000120.1:0-444 GCF_059089345.1 Micromonospora sp. BS32 | reverse complement strand
GTGGCGTACGGGCTGGTGGACATGCTCACCACCAGCCGCAAGGCGGGGTCGGGCGCAACCGGTCGCGGCAGCGGGCCGCGGTAGGCCGCCATGGCCCCCGAACCGCCGCCGCTGCCCGCCCTGACCCGCTCCGAGGGCGAACTCGTCGACTGCTACCTGGAGCTGGTCGACCTGCTGGGCCGGATCAACCCCTCCCGCACCACCGACACGTACACCGCGCTGCGGGCCGCGCAGGCGCTCGTCGGCCGGGCGGTGGCGCTGCGCGACGCGCTCACGGTGATGCACCTGCGCGGCGAGACCGATCTGCACCACGGCACGCTCGGTCGGGCGCTGCGGGTGCTGGACGGGGAGCGGCGCGCCGCGCGGGTCACGGTCGCGGCCGCCCCGGCCGCCGAACCGGGCGGCCCGGACGGCCCCGCCCGCCCCTGACCGCACAGCCCGCTC
>NZ_JBSSHR010000119.1:0-444 GCF_059089345.1 Micromonospora sp. BS32 | reverse complement strand
GCCCGACACCCCGGCGCTGGACCGGGAGTTCAGGTCGCTCTTCGACGAGCTCAGCTCGGTACGCGACGGCGTGCACTGGATCCCGTCGATGCTGCCGCGCCCGGCGGTGGTGCAACTGCTCAGCCACGCCGCGGTGTTCGTCTGCCCCTCGGTCTACGAGCCGCTGGGCATCGTGAACCTGGAGGCGATGGCGTGCGGCACGCCGGTGGTGGCCTCCGCGGTCGGCGGCATCCCCGAGGTCGTCGCGCACGGCACGACCGGGCTGCTGGTGCCCTACCGGGAGGGCCACGCCGCGGAGTTCGAGGCGGGGCTCGGCCGGGCGCTGGACCGGGTGCTCGCCGACCCGGCGGCCGCGGCGCGGATGGGCGAGGCGGGACGGCGGCGCGCGGTCGGCGAGTTCGGCTGGGACACCGTCGCGCGCCGGACCGCGGAGCTGTACGAGGA
>NZ_JBSSHR010000118.1:0-444 GCF_059089345.1 Micromonospora sp. BS32 | reverse complement strand
GAGGGGAATCGCGCTGAGGTCCGGACCGTGGACCGGGAGCCGGACGAATCCGGCGTCCGCGCCGGACGCGCGGTCCCGCAGCACGCCGAACGCCTCCGCGGCGGTCACCTGCATCAGGGTGAGGGGAATCTCCGGCAGGCGCTCGTTCCAGATCCGCACCCACTTGCTCGGTGTCACGCCCGGAACGTATGCGAGCCGGAACGAGGAAGGTGCTTCCGAGCCTGTCACCCCACCAGGCTATCCGCTGCTGGTCGGAGGCGGCACGCACGCTCGTTATCCTTGGGGCATGACGTCGCAGCAGACCACACAGACCATGAAGCCCGCGACAGCGGCGAAGAAGCTGGGCGTGTACCTCCCGGCCACGCCCGCCGGGTTCCAGGAGGGTGTCGTCTCCCGCGCCGAGTTGAAGGCACTCCAGACCGATCCCCCCGAGTGGCTGGTGGA
>NZ_JBSSHR010000117.1:0-446 GCF_059089345.1 Micromonospora sp. BS32 | reverse complement strand
GTACATGGACGCGGTCGGGGTGCCGGCCAGTCTCATGGAGGTCATGGCGATCACGCTGGTCTTCGAGAAGCGCACGATCGGCCACTACAACCAGCACCTGCGGCAGGAGAACACCCCCGCGCCGGTCCGCGAGACGATCGAGAAGATCATGCTCGACGAGCGCTGGCACGTGCGGTACGTCCGCGAGGCCCTGCAGGACATGGAAGAGCGCTACGGCAAGCAGGAGATCGAGGACACCCTCGCCCGCTACACCGCGGCCGACGTCGAGATCTACGGCAAGGCCATGGCCGAGTTCGAAGAACGCTTCGCCGCCCAGTGATCCGGGTACTCGTCGCCACGGTCAACCGGCCCCGGGCCGGCCGGGACGCACTGCGGATCGCCGCGGCGGCGGCCGGTCTGCCCGGCGACCCGGCCGGCTACCGCTTCCCGCACCCGCGCGCCTCGGT
>NZ_JBSSHR010000116.1:0-447 GCF_059089345.1 Micromonospora sp. BS32 | reverse complement strand
ATCCGCGACGTGTCGCGGGACGCCATGCGGCGGCTGGCCGCACTGGACCAGCGCTCCGACGAGTGGCTGGAACGCGCCCCCGAACAGGCGCCGGAACAAACCGAGTTGGCGCAGGACGGCGAGCGGGACGCGGAGCCCGCGCAGGAGGGGGCGAAGTGAACCCGGTCAACTACCTCTACCTGGCGGCGCTGCTGTTCACCATCGGCGCGGCCGGCGTACTGATCCGGCGCAACGCGATCGTGGTGTTCATGTGCGTGGAGCTGATGCTGAACGCCTGCAACCTGGCGTTCGTCACCTTCTCCCGGCTGCACGGCAACCTCGACGGGCAGGTCATCGCGTTCTTCACGATGGTCGTCGCGGCCGCCGAGGTCGTGGTCGGCCTGGCGATCATCGTGTCGATCTACCGAACCCGCCACTCGGCCTCGGTCGACGACGCGAACCTGATGA
>NZ_JBSSHR010000115.1:0-448 GCF_059089345.1 Micromonospora sp. BS32 | reverse complement strand
CCATCGAGACGAGACCACTGGGCAGCCCTTCGAGCAGAGCAGAGCGAACACGCCTGGCCGTCGTCACCGGCATGTCGAGATCGGACAGACGCCGGCGCAGCTCCGGCTCGAAAGCCGCCCACAACTGTTCGTTCGAGGTCAGGAAGGGGCGCCTGGCATCCGCCGTCGCAAAGGTCACGGCATGGCCGGCGCCGCGTTTCATGCCGACCCCGAGGAACGCTTCATAGGGTGCGAGTGGTGACGGCAGCACGGTGGTCGAAACACCGAGTGGCCGGATTGTTTCGCGGGTGCCCATGCGCACCAATGCCACACAGAACAGCAGCTCCATCACCACCAGCGAGACCGGTGGTGTCAGCGGCGCGTCGAGCCAGGTGAATTCCATGATGGTGACGTCACCCTTTTCGAGGACATCGAGCCGGATCGGCGCGACGAGCGCCTTGTATCTGGC
>NZ_JBSSHR010000114.1:0-450 GCF_059089345.1 Micromonospora sp. BS32 | reverse complement strand
GGCCCGGACCCGGATGATCGGGTTTCGGAATATCCGCACGGGCTGCCGGAAACGCGCCGGAATCCGCAATAACAGAAAACGGCTGCGGCCGTCCGGGATTCGCCGACCGCTATCCGGGCATGCGCCGGAAGAGGTGCTTCGGGCCGGAGACTTCCACATGCCGGGACGCCTTCACAAGTTCGGACCGCCTTCACCGGCCGCGAACATCTCCGGCGGTGCCGGGAAGGGCGGAAAGCCGGTTGTGTCCTGGCAGTTCCGCCGGTGCGACACCATATACGCGGTATCTTCCCATGGATGCGCCGATTGTGGGCGATGTCCGTAAGGGCAGAGGGTCCGTCGAGATATCCGACATGAAGATGCGGATTTCCTGAGATTGTTCCGGCACACTCCGAACTCAACTTGTTCGATTCGCGTGTGCCTCGCTAGAGTCGGCCGCCATGACCGTAGACA
>NZ_JBSSHR010000113.1:0-450 GCF_059089345.1 Micromonospora sp. BS32 | reverse complement strand
GTTCACCAAGTGGAACGGCGTGGGCAGCCTGCACGAGAAGACCTGCCAGCCGAACATGCCGTCGATCCTCAACAACGGCTGCTGGTACGGCGTGCAGAACTACCACCAGGCCGCCACCATCTACCCCGAGTTCTGGCCCGCGGTCCGGCACAACCTGCTGTGGCTCGCGGTCTTCGTGGTGATCGCCACCCCGCTGGGCATGCTCTTCGCGGTGCTGCTCGACCGCGGTCTGCGCGGCACCCGGATCTACCAGAGCCTGCTCTTCCTGCCCGTGATGCTGTCGCTGGCACTGATCGGCATCATCTGGGAGTTCGTCTACTCCCAGAACTACGGCCTGATCAACACGGTGATCGGCAGGAACGGGGACAACAACGCGATCGACTGGCTCGGCAATCCCCACCTCAACCTGTGGGCGGTGCTGCTGGAGGCGACCTGGCGGCAGGCCGGGTA
>NZ_JBSSHR010000112.1:0-452 GCF_059089345.1 Micromonospora sp. BS32 | reverse complement strand
CTACGAGGAGTCCTTCCGCCCCCTGGTGGGCGAGGCCGTCTTCGCCGTCCAGCACGGCAACTGGCGCGAGGACTACCGCAAGCAGGTCGCCGAACTCCACGCGCCCGAACAGCACCGGTACGTCGCCGTCGCCGAGACCGACGACAAGATCGCCGGGTACGTGGCCTGGCGCGTCGATCCGGCCCGCCAGACGGGCGACATCGACATCCTGGCCGTCGCGGCCGGGCACCGGCGCCATCATCTGGGCACCGCCCTGTGCGAACACGCCTTCGCGCGGATGCGCGCGCTCGGCGCCGCGGTCGTCGAGATCGGCACCGGCGGCGACGCCTTCCACGCACCGGCCCGCGCCCTCTACGACTCCCTCGGCTGCACTCCGCACCCGCTCACGGTGTACTTCCGGCGGCTGTGACGCCCTGCCGTGCGGGTCAGAAGGAGTCCGCGTACCAGTGGAA
>NZ_JBSSHR010000111.1:0-453 GCF_059089345.1 Micromonospora sp. BS32 | reverse complement strand
CCCTCGCGGCGAAGTTGGCGTAACGCGTGCACGGCACCCCACTCCCCCGCCGCGCCCCCGGGCCGCGGCCCGTGCCCGCACCGCCGCCGGCCGCGGGACCGGGCGCACCCCGCCCTCCGCGCACGCCCGCCCGGCTGCACCCGGCCCCCCACCCGGCCATGCGGCGGACGCGGGCCGCGCTCCCCGCGGACGACCCCCCCGCCCGCGGACCCGTGCCCCCCCCCACCGCCGGTGGCAGCCGGCTTCCCCGTCCCACCCCGCACCCGCCTCCCGCCGGCGCGGCAACCCGCGGCGCGACCGCAGCCCTGGCCCTCCCCCGACCCGGCCGCCCGGCACCCCGCACGAACAGCGGCCGCGGGCCCACCCGGTGCCGCCTGCCGTCAGCGCGACCACCTGCGGTCCGACGCCCCCGACAGCACGGCTCCCCGGGCCGCCCGGCTGCCTGGGCGGAGT
>NZ_JBSSHR010000110.1:0-454 GCF_059089345.1 Micromonospora sp. BS32 | reverse complement strand
GTGCTGTAGTGCGCGCCGAAGTCCAGGGGCAGAACGCCGAGGTCCACGCGCGGATGCCCGGCCACCTCCAACAGGTGGTCCAACTGCCCGCGCATCACCTCTGGGCTGCCGATCCGGCGGCGCAGCGCGGCCTCGTCGATCACGAAGGAGAGGTTCGCCGTCCCGTCGAGCATGTGCGCCTGGCGCTCCTTGCGCAGTGCCGCGACCCGCACCGCCCGTGCCGGCTCGACTCGCGGCTCGAGAAGCGCCTCGGCGTAGCCACCGGTCTGCAAGTGCCCCGGCACGACGACCGGGTGGTAGACGGACACCTGGTCCGCAGCGCCTTCCAGGCCCAGATACTGGCCGAACGACGGGGACAGCACCTCGTGGTACTTCGCCCACCAGCTCGACCCCTTGCTGTTGCGGGCGTCCGCGACCAACTCGTCCACCTGCGCACGCTCGGTCACTCCGTAGA
>NZ_JBSSHR010000109.1:0-455 GCF_059089345.1 Micromonospora sp. BS32 | reverse complement strand
GGTAGAGCACCGCGATCTCGCTGGGGCGCACCCCGGCGTCGATCAGGTCCTTGATCCGGCGGGCGGCGCCCTCGGCCTCGGCCGGCTCGTCCGGATACTCGGTGTACACCGGCTCGGGGCCCGGGTCGCGCTGCGAGACCAGTTCGAGCCGGTGGGCGGCAGCATGGCCGCGGGCCTGGGCGAGCAGGCCGTTGGCCAGGCCGACGACCTGGGGGGTGGAGCGGTAGTCCCGGACGAGCTTGACCACGGTGGCGTCCGGGTGGCGGGTGCGGAAGCCGAGCAGGTAGTCCGGGGTGGCGCCGGTGAACGAGTAGATCGTCTGCGACGCGTCGCCGACCACGCACAGATTCCCCCGGCCGCCGAGCCACAGCTCCAGCAGGCGCTGCTGGAGCGGGCTGACGTCCTGATACTCGTCGACCACGAAGTGCTGGTACTGCGAGCGGACGGTGTCCGCC
>NZ_JBSSHR010000108.1:0-456 GCF_059089345.1 Micromonospora sp. BS32 | reverse complement strand
GCGCAACGAGGTCGAGCGCACGATCAATCAGCTCAAGTCCTGACGGGCCGGCCCCGTTAGCGGGCTTCCAGCTCTTCGGCTCGCTGCGTCAGCTCCGCCGCGATGCCGTCCCGGTCCGGACCGTGCAACCACAGGTTCTGCGCGGCTTCTCGCAGAAGAGCCGGCTCGTCGGGCCTCTGCAGCAGCACGAGGCGAGAGGCGAGGTTGCGAATCCACACCGGGAGCGGCCCGTCGACCAAGTTCGGGCAGAGCTCCCGCAGCATCGACAGGATCGCGTCCGCATCGGCGAACGTCAGCTCTTCGACGAAGTAGTGCTGGCGGTGCTCCTGACCACACGCCGGTGCCGGACGGTACTCGTCACCGTAAAGACACCGGGCGTGCTCGGTCAGCGTGCTGTGCATGCGCTGCAGCCTACGGCGTCAAGATCCGCCGGACAGGCCCTAGCCGGTGGGTGCC
>NZ_JBSSHR010000107.1:0-456 GCF_059089345.1 Micromonospora sp. BS32 | reverse complement strand
GATGTGCGCGGTGGAGCCGACGTGGGCCGCGGCGGTGACGACTTCGTGCTGGCACTCGGGGTGCACCAGGACGTTGACCCCGGGTATGCGGGCCCGCACGTCCTCCACCGACTCCAGCGAGAAGCGCCCGTGCACCGAGCAGTGCCCGCGCCACAGGATCATCTTCGCCGCCCGCAGCTGTTCGGCGGTCAGCCCGCCGCCGGGCTTGTGCGGGTTGTAGACCACGCAGTCGTCGAGCGACAGGCCCATGTCGCGCACCGCGGTGTTGCGGCCGAGGTGCTGGTCGGGCAGGAAGAGCACCTTCCCGCCCTGCTCGAACGCCCACTCCAGCGCGCGCCGCGCGTTGGACGAGGTGCAGATGGTGCCGCCGTGCCGGCCGGTGAACGCCTTGATGTCCGCGGAGGAGTTCATGTACGCCACCGGGACGGTCGTGTCGGCGACACCGGCGTCGGCGAG
>NZ_JBSSHR010000106.1:0-457 GCF_059089345.1 Micromonospora sp. BS32 | reverse complement strand
GCGACCGCCATCGTGAACATGCCGTGCGCGATCACGTCGGGCAGGCCGACCTCGCGGGCGAACCGCTCGTTCCAGTGGATGGGGTTGAAGTCGCCCGAGGCGCCGGCGTACTGCACGAGGGTGGCCCGGTCGACCGGGAACTCCTGTGCGGGCAGCTCGGTGCCGACCTCGACGTCGTCGTACGCGATTGCCGCGGTCATCGCCCGTCCCCGTTCGCCTCGTTCGCCTGGTCCGCCTCGTCCGCCTGGTCCGCCGTCTCGTCGGCCTCGATCGCGCGGGCGACCAGCTTGGTCATCGCGGTCACCACGTGCTCGCCGGACTCGTCGTGGATCTCCCCGCGGATCTCCAGGACCTCGTTGCCCGCGAGGGACTTGATCGAGTCGATCGTGGAGGTGACCGTGAGCCGGTCGCCGGCCCGCACCGGGCGGGTGTAGGTGAAACGCTGGTCGCCGTGGAC
>NZ_JBSSHR010000105.1:0-457 GCF_059089345.1 Micromonospora sp. BS32 | reverse complement strand
AGTCGGAAAGAGCGCGGGCGAACATCTCGGTCGTGCGCCGTGAAAGTTCGTCGAGCAGTTCGCGGCCCGCCGGTGTGAGCCGCAGGATGCGGGACCGCCTGTCGGCGAGGTCGGGGGCGCGCTCGATCCAGCCGCGCTCGGCCGCGTGGGCCACATGCCTGCTGGTCACGGACATGTCCACGGCCAGCAGTTCGGCGAGGCGGCTCATCCGCATCTCGCCGTGCTGTTCCAGCAGGGCCAGTACGGCGGCGGAGCCGCCCGGACAGTCGGGGGGCAGGACGCGGGAGATGCCCCGTTTCACGGCGCCGATGGCGCTGAGCTGGTGGGCCAGTTCCGCGTACCGGCTCTTGGCGGCCATGACCCCTCCGTAGATCTCTCGCCCATGTTGTTGCTTAGGGCAACCATAGAAGCGTTTGGTTGCTGAAGGCAAACTAAAAATGGGCATCAGGAGTAAAGG
>NZ_JBSSHR010000104.1:0-457 GCF_059089345.1 Micromonospora sp. BS32 | reverse complement strand
CGACCGGCAGGTCCGCCTGGCCGCGCAGGACGGGTGCGTCGAGCCGGGTCAGCGCCACGACGGGGAGGTCCGCGCGGACGGCCCGGTCGAACAGCGCCATGCCCTGCGGCACGGACAGCGGCGGCATGCCGGAGCCGTGCATCCGGCGCTGGTCCGCCTCGGACAGGGCCCCGGTGAGGCCGACCTCGGGGGTCCAGGGGCCCCAGATCATCGACACGCCGGGCAGCCCGTCATGCCGCCGCCGCTCCACCAGCGCGTCCAGGAAGACGTTGGCGGCCGCGTAGTTGCCCTGGCCCGGCGCGCCCAGCAGGCCGGACATCGAGGAGAAGACCGCGAACAGCGACAGGTCGAGGTCGCGGGTCAGCTCGTGCAGGTGCCAGGCCGCATCGACCTTCGGCGCCAGCACCGGTGCGATCCGGTCCGCGGTCAGCGACGTGATCAACCCGTCGTCCACCAC
>NZ_JBSSHR010000103.1:0-460 GCF_059089345.1 Micromonospora sp. BS32 | reverse complement strand
ACTCCGGCGAACTGTGGCACCGCACCAAGCAAGCCGCGGAACGCCACCTGGCCAAGCTCGCCCGCCGACGCGGCATCCCCCGCGTCGAGGTCGTCACCGCCTCCGGCAACACCCGCAAGGTTCCGCCGGTCCGCCTCTCGCACGGCAAGGTGGCCGAGTTCCAGGCTCGGGGAGCTGTCCACTTCCACGCCCTGGTCCGCCTCGACGGCGTCGAACCGGACGACCCCACCGCCGTCGTCCCCCCGCCGGCCGGGTTCACCGTCGCCGACCTGGAAGACGCCCTCCGGCACGCCGCCGAACAGGTCGCCTTCACCACCCCGGCCCACCCCGACCGGCCCGACGGCTGGCCCATCGCCTGGGGCGAGCAGGTCGGCGTCCGCCCCATCTCCCTCACCGGAGACGGTGAGGTCACCGACAGCATGGTCGCCGGCTACCTTGCCAAGTACGCCACCAAAAGCAC
>NZ_JBSSHR010000102.1:0-461 GCF_059089345.1 Micromonospora sp. BS32 | reverse complement strand
CCCGGAGGCGGTGCGGGCCGTCGCCCTGCTGGTGCGGCGCCTGCTCGACCGCGGTGGGCTCACCCACTCCGCGCCCGACCCCGATCCCGCGCCGCTGACCGCCGACCGGATCGCGGTCGGCACCGCGCACCGCGACCAGGCCGCCGCGGTGCGCGCCGCACTCGCCTCGCTCGGGGTGGCCGGGGTCGCCGTGGACACCGCGAACCGGCTCCAGGGGCGGGAGTTCGACGTCACCGTGGTGCTCCACCCGCTGTCCGGCCGCCCCGACGCCACCGCGTTCCACCTCGAGACGGGGCGCCTTTGCGTGCTCGCCTCCCGGCACCGGCACGCCTGCATCGTCGTCTGCCGCGCCGGAGTCGCCGACCTCCTCGACGAGCACCCCTCCTCCGAGCCGGTCCGCCTCGGCGTCACCGTCAAGTTCCCCGACGGCTGGGAGGCCAACCACGCCGTCCTCTCCCACC
>NZ_JBSSHR010000101.1:0-462 GCF_059089345.1 Micromonospora sp. BS32 | reverse complement strand
GAGTACCACCGCCTCGCCGGTGAACTCGTCGCCAAGGGCACCTTCACCAGGCTCGACCCGACCCTGCGGCCCAACTCGTACTACGCCGCGTCCGACCCCACGGACGTGGCGCGGGTCGAGGACCGGACGTTCATCTGCTCGCGGCACGAGGCCGACGCGGGCCCGACCAACCACTGGAAGGCCCCCGCCGAGATGCGGGAGATCTTCACCGGCGCCCCGGGCAGCGGCGCCGGCGGGCTGTTCCGCGGGGCCATGCGCGGCCGGACCATGTACGTGGTGCCGTTCTGCATGGGCCCGCTCGGCTCGGAGCTGTCCGCGATGGGCGTGGAGCTCACCGACTCCGCCTACGTCGCGGTGTCGATGCGCACCATGACCAGGATGGGCCGCCCGGTGCTCGACGCGCTGGGCACCGACGGCGCCTTCGTCAAGGCCGTGCACTCCGTCGGCGCCCCGCTCACCGAC
>NZ_JBSSHR010000100.1:0-462 GCF_059089345.1 Micromonospora sp. BS32 | reverse complement strand
CCCCGTCGAGCTCGCCACGCGGTTGGACGGAGTCGGCTTGGGGAGGGATCGGATCGGGGACCGGCTCCGGCTGCTCCAGCGACGAGGACAAGCCGGCATGGCAGAAGGCCATATCCACCGGTGTCTGCGCCCACCGGGCGGACACCGACGTCTCTGCCGTAGCCGACCCGGACACCGGAGTCGCTGTGTACCAGACGTACGGTGGTGGCGGCTGGTCGGTGTACGGCGGCACAAGCGCGTCCGCACCGATCATCGCGGCGGTGTACGCCCTGGCTGGGACGCCCGCCCCGGAAGAGCAGCCGGCGTCCGACCTCTACACGCACGCCGGCGACCTCAACGACGTGGTGACCGGCGCCAACGGCACCTGCGCTCCGGCCGTCCTGTGCACGGCGGCCGCAGGGTGGGACGGCCCGACGGGCATGGGCACCCCGGACGGGCTGACCGCTTTCAAGACCGGAAACA
>NZ_JBSSHR010000099.1:0-463 GCF_059089345.1 Micromonospora sp. BS32 | reverse complement strand
TGCCCGACCCGTGGGCCCACCCCGCGGCGCTGACCGGCAGCGTCGGGCTTGCCGTCGGATGCTGCTGGGCCGGCGTACTGGCCGCCGCGGTCTTCCGCACCACCGCGCTCGGTGTCTCCGCGGTGCTCGCGGTGCCGCTGCTGGCCGTACCGGCTGTGCGGGCGCTGCTCGGTGGGCCGCAGCTGAAGCAACTCGGCGACGCCGGCGGGGCGTTGTGGTCGGTGGTCTGCGGGGTGTCGCAGGGCGGCAGCGGAGGTGTGGCCTAGGCGCTGCGCTTCGCCGGGCAACCCCTCTTCCTGGGGCTGGTGTTGCTGCTGGCGGTGCTCGTTGCGGTCGTTGCGGCAAGCGCGTTGTGCGGGCGGCGGCAAGGACGGCGGTCAACTGCCGTGTCCACCGGAGGAAGTGCGCCGCTTCCCGGAGACGAGGGGTGATTCCTCCAGAAAAGACGTCAATTATCAGGTGA
>NZ_JBSSHR010000098.1:0-466 GCF_059089345.1 Micromonospora sp. BS32 | reverse complement strand
GGCTCACCACGAGCAGCGGGGCGTCGATGTCGGAGCAGGACCGTTCCTCGGGGAGGATGCGCAGGCTCCACAACTTGCGGGCCAGCGCCGCGGCCTTCTCCTTCGTGTCGTCGTGCGTCACACCGACCAGGACGCACAGTCCCGGTCCCTGGATGGCGCCGACGGTCTCCCCGTCGACGACGACCTTCGCTTCGCTCACCCGCTGGGCCACCGCTCGCATGGCCCTATTGTCGCGGGTCCCGGGTGCCGTACCCCACACGGGTGAGGACGGCCGATCGGGGGGCCGGGTTCGCCCGGTCGGCGGGGTCGCACAACTGTTGTGACGGCCGTTCGGGTGCAGAGTCGCTGCGGGCCGCCGACGGCAGGTGGCAGCATCGAAGCCGGGAGGGGCGTGCGGCACGCCCGGAGGGGATGACAGGGATGACCAGAACCGGCGCGGCGGTGCCCGCCTCGGCGATCACCAACG
>NZ_JBSSHR010000097.1:0-467 GCF_059089345.1 Micromonospora sp. BS32 | reverse complement strand
ACCACGAACAGCACCAACGAGACCGCGACCGGGCCGGCGATCTGGTATTGCAACGGCACCCCGCCCGACACGGCGTCGTTGACGGGGTAGTTGAGCAGGTAGAAGGCGAGCAGGCCCAGCGCCCAGCTGGTCAGCGCGGCGGTGGGGCCGGACCTGCGGAAGCGCAGCATCAGCCCGAGCATGAACGGGATCGCGATCGGCCCGACCAACCCGGCCACCCACTTGATCACCACGGTGATGATGTCCTTGAAGGTGGGCGAGCTGACCTGGGTCGCCACCGCCATGGACAGCCCCAGGAAGACCAGCGTGGTGGTGCGCGCCGCGATCAGCCCGATCCGGGTGCTCCAGGTGCGGGCGCCCCTGGAGACCGCGGGCGCGATGTCGCGGGTGATCACCGCGGAGATCGCGTTGGCGTCCGAGGAGCACATCGCCATGGTGTGCGAGAAGAACCCGACGACCACCAGGCC
>NZ_JBSSHR010000096.1:0-467 GCF_059089345.1 Micromonospora sp. BS32 | reverse complement strand
CACCGACTCGTAATGCGCGGGTCAGACCGCCCGGCAGGGCGATCTTAGAGCGTTCGTCGCTCAGCCGAAGGAGACGAGGGCCCCGCGCTCGTCGAAGACCGCCGTGCGCGCCCATGCGATCTCCCAGCGGTTGCCCTCGGGATCGGCTATGTATGCGGAGCGGCCACCCCAGGACCGGTCGATCGGCTCGGCCACTACTGTGGCGCCGGCGGCGACGGCCGCAGCGAAGGCCTTATCCACCTCGTCGCGGCTGTCGACGTTGCAGGCCAGAGTGACGCCGGACCAGCCGCCGGCCGGGTCGGGCATGTTCGGTGCGGCCTCGGCGGCCAGGTCGTGGAGTGGATAGAGCGCGAGCAGAACCCCGCCAAGTTGGAAGGCGGCCCATCCGTCATCGCTGGTTGGTAGTTCGGGCCAGCCCAGTGCGCGGTAGAACGAGCGCATAGCGCTGATGTCGCCCGCGCCGAGGG
>NZ_JBSSHR010000095.1:0-468 GCF_059089345.1 Micromonospora sp. BS32 | reverse complement strand
GAGCGAGCTGGATCGGACCTACGTCACCGCCCACCACCGAGGGCCCGGGCTGCTCCACCACGTCAACCCGCGGATCGGCCTGCGGGACGACGACTTCCGCGCACTCGCCGACTTCGCCCGGTCCCTGGGCACTCCGCGGACGACCGGTTGAGCACCTCGGCGCCCCACCTCCGCGCCCCACCGCGACGCCCCAGCGCGGCGCCCCTCCGTTCGAGCCACCCCTTCCTTCCACGGCGCGGCCGCACTTCACCCCGCGCCGCACCGAACCCCTCGGACCGCAGCCGCACGGCCCGCCCGGGAAACCGCCCCCTGATTTACCGGCACACCCACCCCTCCTGCGCCCACCCCTCCACTCCTCACCCACCGTACCCGCCACCACTGACAGTGACCGGGAGCCGCCGCCGGGCCCCGGGGCGGCGCGGACGGCTCGGCTATCGTTGCCCGGCATGACGCACGCCGCCACGGAGA
>NZ_JBSSHR010000094.1:0-469 GCF_059089345.1 Micromonospora sp. BS32 | reverse complement strand
CTCCTACACCCAGGTGACCGGGCTGCCGTTCAAGGCCGAGCAGTTGGCGCAGGCCATCGCGAAGGAGAACGCGGATGTCTGAGACCCCCGTACTCGACGGCGCCGGCATCGGCCCGCTCGCCGGCGCCACCTCGCTGTCGCTGGTGCCCAAGGCCACCGGCCCGCAGAGCACCAAGGACTTCAAGTCCGACCAGGAAGTGCGCTGGTGCCCCGGCTGCGGCGACTACGCCATCCTCGCCGCCGTCCAGTCCTTCATGCCGGAGCTGGGCCTGGCCCGGGAGAACGTCGTCTTCGTCTCCGGCATCGGCTGCTCCTCCCGCTTCCCGTACTACATGAACACCTACGGGATGCACTCCATCCACGGCCGCGCCCCGGCCATCGCCACCGGGCTCGCCACCTCCCGCCGCGACCTGAGCGTGTGGGTGGTCACCGGCGACGGCGACGCGCTGTCCATCGGCGGCAACCACCT
>NZ_JBSSHR010000093.1:0-470 GCF_059089345.1 Micromonospora sp. BS32 | reverse complement strand
CTCCGGACCCGGTCGGGCCCCAGTCCCAGCGCCGCCGCCTCGCGGGCCAGCGCGTCGGCGCTGCGCGTGCCGTCCAGCAGGGACAGGAAACCGGCCGCCGGGCCGTCCACCGGCTCCAGCACCACCGCCCGCTCCGGGTCCACCCCGAACTGCACGCACTCCCGGTCCCGCCAGCTCCTGCGCAGCGCGCTCTTCAACATCAACCGCATGGCTCCGCCCTCTCCGCCCGCCGGGCGCGTCCGGGCCGACCCGGGCGCGCCACCGCACCCGTTGCCGAAAGCCCACCCGGACCCACCACGACCGAATCGACCAGTCACTCTCGGTGACCGACGGCTCCACTCTGCCCGAAAGCGCGATCGACGCGGCGAAAGTTATCCACAGACTGTGAGGAATAGTCGTTCAAGATGAGTACAAAACGAGGTGATGAGCGTGCCGACCGGCCTGGAGGCGGGACTTTCGCCGGGTACAGC
>NZ_JBSSHR010000092.1:0-471 GCF_059089345.1 Micromonospora sp. BS32 | reverse complement strand
CTGTACGGCGGGCGCAGACGCCGCTGAGCCGTACGCATCCCCTTCGTACGTGAACGACATCCTCATCCGACAGAAGGTCCGCATGATCAGTTACCCGGAGCCCGGCGATGCCTCCTCGCGCCTGACGCGGCATCAGGCGTATGTCCGCTGGATCGAGACGACCTGCCGCACCGACCCGGGCGCACGTACTGTCCTGCGCAAGGGGCTGCGGCGCAGCCCGGACGACATCGCCCACACCCGCGGAATGCACCGGTTGCTCACGCCCTGGCTGCCGAAGGGCCCGGACACGGCTGGCAGCGAGCAGCGGGCCTACTTCACCGTGGCGTCGCTGATCGCCGCGCAACCCCGCCACAGTTTCACCGCACCCGACGAACCTGGGGCGCCCGATGGAGTCGGCTCCGACGGTACGGCGGCGCCGCAGGCGGATACGCCCACCGAACCCCCGCCGGGTTCTGGGCCCGCCCCCGGGGA
>NZ_JBSSHR010000091.1:0-472 GCF_059089345.1 Micromonospora sp. BS32 | reverse complement strand
TCGGGGCGGGCGGCCCGCCGACAGCCCGCGGCTGCCGGCGCGGTCGCCGGCGAGGGTGAGCCGGCCCCACAGCAGGTCCGCCAGGGTCCGCACGAGTTCGTCCCGGGAGCAGGGGCGTTCGCCCAGCCACCAGTCGCCGGCGGCGTACATCATGCCGACGATGCCGTGCCCCCACACCCGGGCCACCTCGCGGGTGTCGGGGCCCAGGTCGAGCCGTTCGGCGATCACGTCGCCGAGGTCCTCGCCCATCCGGCGCAGCAGTGGGGCCTGGTGGCGGCCGACGTCGAACCCCTTCTCCCCGTCGGCGGCGGGCGTCTCGGCGGGGTGCATGTGGAAGCGGTAGACCTGCGGCCGGCTCTCGATGGCCGACAGGTAGGCGTGCAGCGTCGCCTCGACCCGGTCGCGGCGGTCGCCGGGGGAGTCCAGGGCGCCGCGCAGGGTGGCCAGCAGCGCGTCGGTGTGCCGCTTGGCC
>NZ_JBSSHR010000090.1:0-472 GCF_059089345.1 Micromonospora sp. BS32 | reverse complement strand
TCCGGCGGCGTTGCTGTCAGCGTTGCTGTCGACAGCTGTTCCGCCGGCGGCTCAGGCGACGCCCGCTGAGGTTGCCCGTCAGAGCTAAGCGCAGGCGACCGTTGAGCCGGTTGACAGTGCCCCTTGGACCGACGCGACGGCGACGGGCAGTCACTGAATGTTGTCAACTCAACGATCTTCCCCCAACAAGCCATTTTCGTTAGTCTGTCCACTCCGGCTCACCCAGGGTGGCGGCCCGGTGTCACCCCGTCTATGCGAAGGGGTATAGGTGTCCCTAGCTGAGGAGTCAGCCGCCGACCCAGAGTCGGTCGCCCCAAGCGCACCTCGTCCTGTCCTCACCGTCGCCGACCTGCAGGCCGGCCCTAGGCTGACGCCGAAGCAAATCATCCGCTTTCTCTACGATGCCGCCCAGTGGGAAGAGTTCATCGAAGAATGGGTGAAGACGCTAGTTCCCAAATATGCAAAGGTGGAA
>NZ_JBSSHR010000089.1:0-476 GCF_059089345.1 Micromonospora sp. BS32 | reverse complement strand
ATCAACGCCTGCAGTACCCATGTCAGGACCGCCGGCAGACCAAGCGCTCGCTCCATGGAAAAGCCGCCGACCTGAAGCGCGGCGAAGAACACCGAGGTGACGATCGTCGCGATCGGGCTGGCCATGGCAAGGACGGCCGCCATCAGCCCGGACCATGTGTAGCCCGGAGCAAGCAAGGCGCCGTCGGTGAAGCGATACTGCTGCCCGAGGATCAGCAGGGCGCCGACCAGGCCGGCCAGCGCACCGCTGAGGAATGCCACCCTTTGCGTCTGTCGCGACAGGTTCACGCCAGAGTACTGCGCGAAACGGGCATTGAGGCCGGTCATGCGCCATTCGAAGCCGTTCACGCCGCTTCTGTCGTTGACCACGATGACCAGCGCGACGACCGTCATGATGACCATGGCCATGCTGATCGGCAGGTCCAATATATGGGCGGGTAGACGAGCACCGGAGGCGACACGATAGGTCTCCGGCAT
>NZ_JBSSHR010000088.1:0-478 GCF_059089345.1 Micromonospora sp. BS32 | reverse complement strand
GCGGCGCGGCGTGCTCGCCGCGCGCGTTCTCCGCCTCCCGCTCGGCCCGGACGTACTCGGTGACGTCGTCGATCTGGTGGATGAGCAGGTGCACCCGGCCGTCGGCGTCGCGGACCGGCCGGGTCACCACGTTCCACCAGCGGGGCGCGAAGCGGCCGGAGCGGTCGGGGCGGGGGCTGGTGACGCGGTGCAGCAGCAGTATGTTGGTGCGGCCGGTGGCGAGCGCGGCCTCCAGGGACCGGCGCTGGGCCTCGGCGCCGTGCGAGGCGGGGTCGCCGGGGTCGGGCGGGTAGGCGTCGAAGAAGCGCTTGCCCAGCAGTTCCGAGGCGTCGCGGCCGGTGGCGCCGGTGTAGGCGTCGTTGACCGCGACGATCGTCAGCTGCCGGTCCAGCACGACGCAGGCCGAGGGCATCGCCGCGAACAGGGCCGCGTAGTCCAGCTCGGCGCCCGCGTCTCCGGCCACCGCGCCCACCCGCCC
>NZ_JBSSHR010000087.1:0-479 GCF_059089345.1 Micromonospora sp. BS32 | reverse complement strand
CCGACTCCCTGTTCGCCCGCCAGGTCGCCTACTGGACAAGGGCGCTGGCCGGGCTGCCCGAGCAGCTGCACCTGCCCGCCGACCGCCCGCGCCCGGCCGCCATGTCGTACGGCGGCGACGTGCTGGGACTGCGGGTCGACGCGGAGCTGCATGCGGCGCTGGTGGAGTTGGCGCGTGCGAGCGGGGCGAGTCTGTTCATGGTGTTGCAGGCGGCGTTGGCGGCGCTGTACACGCGGTTGGGTGCGGGGACGGACATCGCGATCGGCAGTCCGATCGCGGGGCGTACGGACGAGGCGCTGGACGATCTGGTCGGGTTCTTCGTCAACACGCTGGTGTTGCGTACCGATACGAGTGGTGATCCGAGTTTCGCGGAGTTGCTGGGTCGGGTGCGGGAGACGGCGCTGTCGGCGTACGCGCATCAGGACGTGCCGTTCGAGCACCTGGTGGAGGCGCTGAACCCGTCCCGCTCGCTGTCCCAC
>NZ_JBSSHR010000086.1:0-479 GCF_059089345.1 Micromonospora sp. BS32 | reverse complement strand
ACCGCGCGCTACGGGGACGGCCCCGACCAGGTGATCGACTTCTACCGGCCCGCCGCCGGGAGCACCCTCCCGGCGCCCCTGGTCGCACTGCTGCACGGCGGCGCCTGGCGGGCCGCCTACGACCGCGCCCACGCCTCGCCGCTCGCCGCGCACCTCGCGGCGGCCGGCCTCGCGGTGGCCTCGGTCGAGTACCGCCGCGGCGGTGCGGACGGCGCGGCGATACGCCCGCGGACCCCCGTCGACCACACCGGCACCGCCGCCCCCGAACTCCCGCCCGCCGGGCGCTGGCCCGACACCTTCGACGACGTCGCCACCGCGCTCGACGCCCTGCCCGCACTCGCCCGCGAGGCACTCGGCGCGGACGCCGTCGACACCCGTCGCGTCGTGTACACCGGGCACAGCGCGGGCGGGCACCTCGCGCTGTGGGCCGCCGCCCGCCACCTGCTGCCCACCGCTTCCCCCTGGCACCGCTCCACACC
>NZ_JBSSHR010000085.1:0-479 GCF_059089345.1 Micromonospora sp. BS32 | reverse complement strand
GAGTGGCGACCATGGCGTCCCAGTCGTCCTGGCGCAGGTCGTCGAAGGGGGACACGGCCATGGTGCCCGCGTTGGAGACCAGCACGTCGAGGCGGCCGTGGCGGTCGACGGCGGTGTCCGTCAGGCGCCGCAGGTCCTCGCGGCGCGTGACGTCGACGACGACGCCGACGGCGCTGCCGCCGCCGGCCGTGATGCCGTCGACGACGGTGTTCAGCCGGTCCTCGCGCCGGGCCCCGAGCACCAGCTTGGCGCCCCTCGCGGCCAGGTGGACCGCGGTGGCCTCGCCGATGCCGCTGCTGGCGCCGGTGATCGCGATGACTTTGCCCTCAATGCCCGACATGATCGGTGTCCTCTCGCGGGCCGGGCCGCGTGCGGTCCGGCGTCGTGGCGCCGCCGAGCTGTAAGTGGGGGCGCCTCCGGTTGTGTAAGCTAAGCGGGGACGCCCCCACTTCGCAAGTCGGGGCAGGAGGAGAGGGGAC
>NZ_JBSSHR010000084.1:0-481 GCF_059089345.1 Micromonospora sp. BS32 | reverse complement strand
GGAACGGAACGACCATCAGGGCGAGCCCGAAGTGCCCGCCCGGCGTGGCCAGCAGGATGGCGAGCGAGGACAGGGTGAGGAGCAGCAGCGGGGTCGAGCGCCGCAGCCAGAGCAGGCCGAGGTGCGCTGTCCGGTCTTCCGGCAGCCACCGCGCGACGTTCATACGTCGTCGCTCCCTTTCCCGCATCGAGGAGCCGGGCCCGCGCGACCGGCGCCGCGGCCGCGCCACTCCCTTCCAACGGTAAGGGCCGCAGGCAGCCGACGCATCTCGCGCGACCGGGTGCCCACGGCACAGGTGTCAGGGAGGGACGTCGTCGCCGCGTACGGAGGACCGGAGTTCAGCCTGTCCCGTACCTCAGAACGAGCGGCAGGAACAACTCGTCGACGATCGACCGGATACGCGCCGGCTCCAGGGGCTTGAGACCCATGAGCAGGTCATGGCGCACCAGGTCGAAGGGCATGGCGAGCACGGCTGACGGGA
>NZ_JBSSHR010000083.1:0-495 GCF_059089345.1 Micromonospora sp. BS32 | reverse complement strand
CCTCCACGCTCCGGACCCCCGTCAGCGCTGGGTACTCGAGCCCTACGCGCCCACGCCGGCCGACCTGGTCTTCGCCGGGCGCTTCATCGACTGGAACACGCTCGACCACGGCATCCAGCGCGTGGACGCCTGCCGTACCCGGGACGGCGACCTGCTCCTGGTCGAGCTGGAAGACCTCAACCCCTACCTCTCCCTCGATCACGTCAGCGCCCGGACCCGGGACCGCTCCGTCGCCGGCATGACGGCCTCCCTCCACCGTTTCCTGGCGGCCACCCCGGCCACCCCGGCCCCCCACCTACCGCTGCCCGGTCCCGCGCACCCCGAACAGCGGTAGGCAGGGCGCGAGGCCGACGACCGTGACAGGGATGCGTGGGTGCTGCTCCCATCGGGCCCGCGGCAGGCGCAGGCGCCGCATCGTCACGCGCCGGCCGCGGACGTTCAACTGCTCGACGCCGTCGGGTGCGTAGCCGAGTTTCTCGGACACGGAGAAGGACG
>NZ_JBSSHR010000082.1:0-496 GCF_059089345.1 Micromonospora sp. BS32 | reverse complement strand
AGTTGCGCACCGACGTCTTGAAGACGGTCACGAGGTCCTCCCGCGACCGTCGAAGGACTTCATCCGCTCCAGCACCGAGTCGGCCGTCGGGTTGGCCATCTCGTCCACGATCCGACCGTCGGCGAGGTACAGCACGCGGTCGGCGTAGGAGGCGGCGACCGGGTCGTGGGTGACCATCACGATGGTCTGGCCGAGTTCGTCGACCGAGCGGCGCAGGAAGCCCAGCACCTCGGCGCCGGCCCGGGAGTCCAGGTTGCCGGTCGGCTCGTCGCCGAAGATGATCTCCGGCCGCGCGGCCAGCGCCCGGGCCACCGCGACGCGCTGCTGCTGGCCGCCGGACAGCTGGGTGGGACGGTGCTTGAGCCGCCCGGCCAGGCCGACGGTCTCCACCACCCGGTCCATCCACTCGCGGTCGACCTTGCGGCCGGCGATGTCCATCGGCAGCGTGATGTTCTCCGCCGCGTCCAGTGTCGGCAGCAGGTTGAACGACTGGAAG
>NZ_JBSSHR010000081.1:0-503 GCF_059089345.1 Micromonospora sp. BS32 | reverse complement strand
GACCGGTCTCCCGGCGGCGCCGCGGGGCGCGTGCCGTCCGGCGTGCTGCCCGGCCGTACCCCTGCGCGCTTCCGGGCACCACCACCCGCCGCCACCCGCCCGCCTGCGCGGCCGAACTGCACCCTTGTGGGTGACGGGTGACGGATCAACCCTGACATAGCGTGCATTCATGCTCGACCAGCGCGGACGACCGCAAACCTCCCGCCAGCTCGCCTTGGCGTTGCCCGTCCCGGTGCGGGCGGCCCGCGCGCTGGTCCTGGCGGCCGTCTTCGTCTGTGCCGCCTGCGGGCTGATCTACGAACTCGAACTCGTCGCCCTCGCCTCGTACCTGGTCGGCGACTCGGTCACCCAGGCGTCGGTGGTGCTGTCGGTGATGGTCTTCGCGATGGGCTGCGGCTCGCTGCTGGCAAAACGGTTGCGCAGCCGCGCCGCCGCCGCGTTCGTCGCCGTCGAGTCCGCGCTCGCGCTCGTCGGCGGGCTGTCGGTGATGACGCTCTACGCGG
>NZ_JBSSHR010000080.1:0-508 GCF_059089345.1 Micromonospora sp. BS32 | reverse complement strand
GGACGCAACAAGCCGCACCGCAACGACCGCCGGTGGGCGAACGGATGGAGCCCGGAGCAGATCTCGGCCCGCCTGAAGATCGACTTCCCCGAGGACGAGTCCATGCGCATCAGCCACGAAGCGATCTACCAGGCACTCTACGTCGAGAGCCGCGGCGCTCTGAAGCGTGAGCTCGTGGCCTGCCTACGCACGGGCCGTGCTCTGCGTGTTCCGCGCGCCAGGGCCCGCAAAAGGCCAGGCGGTCACGTCACCGAGGAGGTAATGATCAGTCAGCGGCCCGCCGAAGCCGCCGACCGTGCTGTTCCCGGTCACTGGGAAGGCGACCTGATCATCGGGCTGAACCGGTCGGCGATCGGCACGCTCGTCGAACGCACCACCCGCTACACGATGTTGATCCACCTGCCACGGGCCGAGGGCTACGGCACGATCCCGCGCACGAAGAACGGGCCCGCGCTGGCCGGCTACGGCGCCGTGGCCATGAAGGACGCCCTGGCCACCACTATGGCCA
>NZ_JBSSHR010000079.1:0-516 GCF_059089345.1 Micromonospora sp. BS32 | reverse complement strand
GCGCAGCGCGTACGAGATGCCCTCGCGGGTCCAGGGCTCCAGCAGCCCCGCCGCGTCGCCGCAGACCAGCACCCGGCCGCGGGACAGCGGCGAATCGTCGGCGCGGCAGCGGGTCAGGTGCCCGGAGGAGACACTCGGCTCGAACCCGGCGAGCCCCAGCCGGGCCACGAAGTCGTCGAGGTAGCGCTTGGTGGCGCCGCCGTCGCCGCGCGCGGAGATCACGCCCACGGTCAGCGAGTCGCCCTTGGGGAAGACCCAGCCGTAACTGCCCGGCAGCGGGCCCCAGTCGATGTGCACCCGGCCGGCCCAGTCCTCGGCGACCGACGCGGGCACCGGGATCTCCGACTCCAGGCCCAGGTCGACCTGGTCGAGCTTCACCCCGACGTGTGCTCCTATCCGGCTGGCACTGCCGTCGGCGCCGACCACCGCGCGGGCGTAGACGATCTGCTCCTCGCCGCGCAGGGCCCCGCTGCTGGCGGTCACCACGACCGCGACCGTACGGCGGTCCGGCACCCC
>NZ_JBSSHR010000078.1:0-520 GCF_059089345.1 Micromonospora sp. BS32 | reverse complement strand
GCCCGGCGGTGGCGGTGTCGTCCGCGCGGCACTCCAGGCCGAGGGCGCCGGAGCCGACGGCCGGCAGGATCTCGTCCACCGTGAAGACCTGGCGGCCGCGGTCGGTCAACTCCAGCCGGGCCAGGCCCGATCCGGCCAGCACCATGGCGTCCGGCGGCGGACTCGCCCTGCGCGGCATGGTGTTCTCCGCCGACGGCACCACCGTCGTCGAGGCGCGGCACACCGCGGCCGGCGGCGACACCCCGGCCGGCCTCGGGTCGCGCGTCGCCGCCGACCTGCTCGCCCGGGGTGCCCGCGGCGTCATCGAGGCCATCCCGCACTGAGCCGGCGGCGAAGCGGCCCGCGGCGGCCGGGCCGCCGCCGCTACGCGGCGATCACCGTCAGGCGCTGGAAGCCCGTGCCGTAGTCGATCTCCAGCAGGGCGCTGCCGTCGGTCTGGGCGGCGGGCACGGTGATCGACAGGGTGGTGGTCCAGGTGCCGCCGGGCGCGAGGGCGGGCACGTCGTAGTAGGTGTAGGAC
>NZ_JBSSHR010000076.1:0-554 GCF_059089345.1 Micromonospora sp. BS32 | reverse complement strand
TCCAGTGGTTGGGGCAGCCCGGAGCAGATCACCGACCCGATCTACTCCACCATGGCCTTCCAGAAGGGCCTCAAGCAGATCGACGGCTGGCAGGACATGCCGCTGACCGAGGCCGCTCAGACCGTGCAGGTCTCGGCGTACCCGGACGCCTACGCCCAGTGGGAGCAGCAGGCCGCCGACCTCGTCGCCGCGCACTGGAACAGCTGACCCCACAAGCCAACGAACGCTGGCTGGCACCCCTCACGGGGTGCCGGCCAGCGGCGTATCCGAATCTTGGACGGTTACCGTCAACCGCATTGATCATGAGGTTGACGGCAGTGGAGGAGATCCACACCGCCGGTAACCCCATGATCAACGCGATGCAGAGCCGAGGACGGGCCGGGGGGTGGTGGGGGTCACTCGTGGGGTGGGGAAGGGTGGGTGGGGGTAGCGTGTTGTGACGGGTGTCGGTGTGTTCAGTGTCCCCGGGCCTCACCTAAATTGCCTTCGCGGAATACCGTTCGGCTGGAGCCGCGTCGTGCCACTCGCCGAGAGGCGACCTGCACACCGACACC
>NZ_JBSSHR010000075.1:0-561 GCF_059089345.1 Micromonospora sp. BS32 | reverse complement strand
GTGCCGCCCGGCCCGACCACGGGGTGGTCACAGCGCGAGGAGTTCCTTGGTCGTGATGGTGAGTAGCTCGGGCCCGCCGTCCGCCGCGGGGCGTACGACGAGTGTGTCTCCGATGCGGACACCGCCGCGGCCCGGAAGGTGGACTCCCGGTTCGACGGTGACCGGCACGCAAGCGTCCAGTTTACCCACGGCCGCGGGTGACAACTGAGGGTCCTCGTCGATTTCGAGGCCGACACCGTGTCCGGTCCACGCCGCCAGGCCCTCCTCGTGGCCCGCCGAGCGCAGCGGGTCGCGGGTGGCGCGGTCCACGTCGCGGCAGGCCACGCCCGGTGCGAGCGCCTCGCGGCCGGCCCGCTGGGCGGCGAACACCAGGTCGTACAGCTCGATCTGCCAGGAGGCGGGGGCGCTGCCGATCACGAAGGTGCGGCCCACCTCGCAGCGGTAGCCGTGGTAGCAGGCGCCGAGCCGCACGGTGAGGAAGTCGCCCTCCTCCACCCGGCGGTCGGTGGGGACGTGGCGGGCCGCCCCCGAGTGCGGGCCGGTGCCGATGCAGGTGGCGAA
>NZ_JBSSHR010000074.1:0-580 GCF_059089345.1 Micromonospora sp. BS32 | reverse complement strand
GGGCAGCCCGGCCGGGCCGACTATCTGACCGCGCCCGGCGACCGGGTGCTCGTCATCAGCTGGTGGGACGCGCCCTACGGCGCCGAGCTGCCCGCACTGCCCGACCCGCCGCCGGAACTGGTCCGCCGTCAGGTGCACCGCTGGCGGTTCGTCTCGGTCGCGGTCAGGCCCTGAGCCGCCCGTCCCAGGCCGCCGGCGCACCGATCAGCATCGCCGGCTCGCCCGCCATCCGGGTCAGGAACACCGTCGCCTCGTGCGGCCCCTGCGGCCGCACCCGGCGCCGCACCTCCTCCGGCTCCATGGCGAACCCGCGCTTCTTCACCGTCAGCCGTCCCACCTCGCGCTCACGCAGCAGCGCCTTGAGCCGCTTGAGGCCGAACGGCAGCGCGTCGCGGATCTCGTACGCGGCCGCGTAGGGCGTCGGGTGCGGGTCGTCGCCGGTGACGTAGGCGATGGTCGGGTCGATCAGCCCGCCGCCCACCTCCTCCGCGACCAGGGCGACCAGGTGTGCGCGGATGACCGCGCCGTCCGGCTCGTACAGGTACCGCCCCACCGGCCGCACCCGCGGGGCCGGCGGCAG
>NZ_JBSSHR010000073.1:0-605 GCF_059089345.1 Micromonospora sp. BS32 | reverse complement strand
GAACGACAGCGAGTTAGTGCAAACCGGGCCCAGTTTCCGGGTCAGCCGGTGGGCGGCAGCTCGCGCGCGACGGGGAGGCCGGCGGCTCGGCGGCGGGCTTGCTCGGGGCGGACCCAGTCGCGGGGTCGGATGCCGGTGAGGGCGGTTCCGGCGACCATGTCGTGGCTGGTCTGCCACTGGTGGTGTCGGACGGGTCGGGGCGGGGGCGGAACGACTTCGGCGCGGGCGGCGGCCGGGGTCGCGTGGGTGCGGCCGGTGTTCGGGTCGGTCCACTCCTGGCGGATCGGGGCGCCGGTGAGCGGGTCGGCGGTGCGCTGAGCGCCGGGGCCCATCAGGTCGACGCCCCAGGTGAAGCCCCACGATTCCAGGACGTCGCGGCCGGCGCTGCGGGCGTCGACCACGGGGTCGGTGCCGACGTCGTCGGCGTGGTCGTGCGCGACCTTGATGGCGACGCGGTGTTGGCCGCGGCGGCCGGGGACGCGGGCGATCCGGTGGGCGTAGCGGTGCGGGTCGACGTCGACCAGGACCGCCGTGGTGCCGCCGCCGTCCTCTTCCAGGACTTCGTCGGGCGCGCGCTCCTCGACGTCGACCAGCGCGTCCAGGAG
>NZ_JBSSHR010000072.1:0-611 GCF_059089345.1 Micromonospora sp. BS32 | reverse complement strand
ACCAAGGGCCGCACCTACGCGCTGGCGCTCCAGTTGGCCAGCGTCACCGGCGACACCCAGCTGATGTCCGGGGACGTGGTGGACGAGACGACCGGCGCGACGGTGACCCACATCGGCAGCTTCAGCCTGCCGTCGACGTCGGGCCGTTTCAAGGCCGCCGACTCCGGCTTCATCGAGCCCTACCGGACCGCCGGCTGCCGTCAGCAGGTCACCGTGACCTACGGCGCCCCGGTCGGGACGGAGGACGGCACCGACTACACCGGCGGCCTGCCGACGGTCACCGACCCGTCGTCCGGCAGCTGCCTGAGCACCACGTCCACCACCACCGCCGGGGGCCGCCAGGTCACGGTGACCGGCGACTCCTACACCGGGTAGCGCAGGGGGCCGGCCCCGGCGGCCGGCCCCCGTCAGGCCAGGCGGCCCACGTGGGCCAGGGCCTGCTTGAGGAGGATGCCGCGGCCGCCCGGCATCTCCTCCTGGAGCTGCGGCGAGGACGCCTCCTCGGGGGTGAACCAGACCAGGTCCAGCGCGTCCTGCCGCGGCCGGCAGTCCCCGGCCACCGGCACCACGTACGCGAGCGAGACCGCGTGCTGCCGCGGGTCGTGGTAGGA
>NZ_JBSSHR010000071.1:0-612 GCF_059089345.1 Micromonospora sp. BS32 | reverse complement strand
ATCGGCGAGACCGCCTACTCCCTCGCCTCCGGCCTCAACGAACGTGGCATCCGGCACCGCAAGCCGACCGCTGGTCCTCCACAACCGTCAACAAGATGCTCCGCAACCCCCGCTACGGCGGCAAACACCGCATCGAACCCGCCCTCGCATGGGACGGCTGGTCACACGTCCTCTTCGACGACGACCGCCACCCCCTGCTCGGCAACTGGGACCCGATCATCGACCCCAAGGGCTGGTCCCGCGTCCACTTCGAACTCCAACTCCGCCGCCAAGCCTCCGGCATCCCTGCCGGCAGCAGCCGCCCGCCCGTCACGCCGAAGTACCTGCTCTCCGGAATCCTGCGCTGCGGAAAATGCGGCCGCGGCCTGGTCAGCAACCTGGACCGCAAGAAGAACTACCGCACCTACCGCTGCCCTCCCTCCGCTCACGGCGGCTGCGGAGGCATCCACATCGCCGCCGACACCACCGAGAAGGCCGTCGAGCGAGCCCTCACCACGTACTTCGAACAGCTCCTCGCCACGATGCGGCACCGGCATCGGCACGACGACACGGCCCAGGACACACAGCTGATCAACACGCGCAGCGCCCTCACGACCGAACACGCCCGTAAGC
>NZ_JBSSHR010000070.1:0-625 GCF_059089345.1 Micromonospora sp. BS32 | reverse complement strand
CTTGCCAAGTTCGCCACCAAAAGCACCGAGGTAACCGGGCACCGCTCCGTCCGACTCGACGCCGACACCATCGGCGACTACGCCGACCCCGACGGCGACCACACCGCCCGCCTCATCGACGCCTGCTGGCGCATCGGCCGACCCACCCACACACCCCAGCCCCTGCTCGACCGGCCCCGCGACTACCGCCCACGGCCCGGCTTCGTCGACCGCTGGCAGTGCCCCGACTGCGGCACCCACACCCGCTACCCCGCCTGCCCCGTCTGCGTGGCCCAGCGTCAAGCCGCCCTTGACGCCCAACCGACGAAAGCACCAACGTCCAACCCTTACGCGCGGCTACGCCGCTGGGCGCACATGCTCGGCTTCGGCGGCCACTTCCTCACCAAAGCCCGCCGCTACTCGGTGACCTTCCAACTCCTGCGCGACACCCGCGTCACCTTCCGCCGTCACCAGGACCAGGCCGACGAGCAGCCCGACGCTCTGCGGGCCGTCGACCACCTCGACGACGACACCACCCTCATCGTCGGCACCCTCACCTTCGCCGGCGCTGGCTGGCACACCACCGGAGACGCACTGCTTGCCAACACCGCCGCCGCCCTCGCCCGCGAACGACGAACCGCCGGCC
>NZ_JBSSHR010000069.1:0-626 GCF_059089345.1 Micromonospora sp. BS32 | reverse complement strand
GTTGTCGGCCATGTGGTCGGCGTCGGCCCGCGCGGTGGTCAGGTACCGGCTGTCACCGGTCGCGTCATAGGCGTCCACCCACGCCAGGCCCCACCAACCGGTGTCGTCCAGGTAGCTGTTGGTGAAGTTGCCGTCCTGCGCGTTGATGTTCGCGTCGTACGTCTCGCTGATCGCGTACTTGTAGCTCGGCATGCCGCTGATCCGGATGTTGTCGATGATCGAGGTCAGCGAGGTGGCCGAGGTCCACCAGCCGGCGAACTTCCCGGTGCTCCGGTCGTAGTCCATCATCAGCGCGGTCGCCGCGGCGGTGCTCCGGCTGGCCGCGTTCCAGTCCACCCGGGCCCACTGGGTGCAGACCGTCACCGAGGCGCCGTTGGTGCGTGCGCAGGCGCGCAGCGCGCCGACGCCCGCGTTGTTCCAGTCGTCGACGTTGTACATCTGGCTGCGCCAACCGGTCCAGCCGGACGGGGTCTTGGTGTCGCCGAGTTTGCTGCCGTCCGCCCAGGTCACCCCGCCGTCGAAGGAGCGGTCCAGCCAGACCTCGTCGCCCGCCGCGCCGCCGTCGATCGAGACCCAGCCCATGACATCGTTGTCAGATAGATGGAGGGCAATCGTCCGGCCGTTGC
>NZ_JBSSHR010000068.1:0-629 GCF_059089345.1 Micromonospora sp. BS32 | reverse complement strand
CGCCTGGGAGGCGCGCGCCCTGGTGATGCCGATGCCCGGGGTCGAGGAGCTGTTCGGCGGGCTGCTGGGCGCCGACGGGGTGCGGCCGGTGGAGGACCCCAACCCGCCGCGCCGGGTGCGCCCGGGCAAGGAGGCCCAGCGGCTGTACCGCGAGCTGGTCCGCAAGGCGCACCCCGACCTGGCGCAGGACGACACCGAGAAGGAGCGCCGCAGCGGCTTCATCGCGCGCGTCAACGAGGCGTACGCCTACGCCGACGAGGCGGGGCTGCGCGAACTGGCCGCCGAGTGGGAGGCCGGGCCGGTGCCGGTCGCGGACCTGCCCAGCGAGGCCGAGGTGCTCTACGCCCGGCTGGAGTGGCTGGCCGAGCGCAAGGAGAAGCTGGCCGCGCTGGCCGCGGAACTCGACGAGAGCGCCATCGGGCAGATGATGAAGCTCGCCCCCGACGACCCGGACGCGCTGCTGCCGCTGTACCAGCCGGTGCACGGCCCGACGGGCCCCGACGGCCACGCCCCGGTCACCGGCCTGGCCGGGCTGCTGACCGGCCGGGTCCACGACTACTCCGGCGGCGAGCGGGTCGAGTCCGCCCCGGACCCGGCGCAGGCCGAGCGGATGGCGCAGGCCCGTAACC
>NZ_JBSSHR010000067.1:0-630 GCF_059089345.1 Micromonospora sp. BS32 | reverse complement strand
GACTCGGTGAGCGCCCGGACGCGGCCCTTCGCGCGGGCCGCCTCCGCGTCGCCACCGATCTTCGCCAGCGCCGCCTCGTGGTCGGCGCGGGCCTTCACCTTCTCGGCCTTCGCCTTCGCGACCGCCTGCCGCACCGGCGCCATGTCCTGGAAGCGCTGGCGCCGATCGGCCAGCCAGCCGGTCATACCGCGTACGGCGGCCACCGCGGTGGCGATCGCCACGACCATCGCAGTGCTCAGCCCGGCCCGGCCCGGCCCGCGTCGGCCGCGGTGCCGGTCGACGGTAAGGCCGCCACCCCTGCCCCTGCCGCAGGCAGGGAGGGAACCGGCGGCGGCGGGACCGCCGGGGCGGGGAGCGCCCGGGTCGGGTGCGCGGCCGCCGGGGCGGGAGCGGCCGGAGCAGCAACGGCCGGTGCCGGCGGGGCCGATGGCGGGGCCGGCGGGGGAGGTGCAGCAGGCGGCGGAGGCGGAGGCGGCGGCACCGTCCCGGAAGGACGGAGCGGGATCACCTGCCCGCCACCGTTCCCGCCGCCGTTGGTGGTGTTGTTGCTCATGGGCTTTCTCCCGGAGAGGGTTGACAGGCTGTGACCGCTTCGCGTACGCGCGCACGCGCCCGAGCGCCCGCGTGTCC
>NZ_JBSSHR010000066.1:0-633 GCF_059089345.1 Micromonospora sp. BS32 | reverse complement strand
CCCCGGTCGTCTCCCCGGTCCCGCCCGCCGCGGCCAGGGCCGCCCACTCCCCCGTCGCCAGGTGGGCCGAGGCCAGGACGGCGCCGTGCGCGCCGAGCGCCAGCAGTGCGGGGGCCAGGACGTCGTCCCCGGCCAGCACCTCGAAGCCCGGGGGCGCCGCCGCCAGGAGCGCGACGGTCTCCGCGGTGATCTCCCCCGCCGCGTACTTCACGCCCGCCACCCCGGGGATCGCCGCGAGGGCGGTCAGCGCGGCGGCCGACAGGGGCTGCCCGGTGCGGGCGGGCACGTGGTAGACGAGCACCGGCACCGGGCTCGCGGCGGCCACCTCGCGGAAGTGGGCGAGCACCCCCGCTTCGCCCGGTCGGGTGAACCACGGGACCGTGACCAGCACCGTGTCCGGCGGCTCCGGCAGAGCGGCGAGGGCCGCCACCTCCCGCACGGCGCGCCGGGTGGAGCCGGCGCCGCCCACCCCGACCGTCCAGCGCGCGCCGTGCGCGCGGCAGACCCGGCCGACCACCGCGGTGACCGCGGCCCGCTCGTCCGGTTCCAGTGCGGCCGCCTCCGCGGTGGTGCCCAGCGCCACCAGCCCGCCGGCGCCCTCGTCGAGCACCTCGTGCCCGAGGCGCTCCAGCG
>NZ_JBSSHR010000065.1:0-633 GCF_059089345.1 Micromonospora sp. BS32 | reverse complement strand
ATGCCCAACGGCAACCCGGGCAACCTGCTGGCGGCGCGGCTGCACCAGCCGGTGGAGGCCACCTTCGAGCACTATCTCGCCACCCGGACCATCGAGCAGCTGGAGCGCTACGCCGCCACGGGCCGGCCGTTCTTCCAGGCCACGCACTTCTTCGGCCCGCACCTGCCCTACCTGCTGCCGGACGCCTACTTCGACCGCTACGACCCGCAGCTGGTCGAGCTGCCGCCCTCGATCGCCGAGACCTTCGAGGGCAAGCCCCCGGTGCAGCGCAACTACAGCGCGCACTGGACGTTCGACACGATGCCGATCGAGGTGACCCGCAAGCTCATCGCCGTGTACTGGGGCTACGTCACGCTCATCGACGAGCAGATCGGCCGCATCCTCACCCGGATCGAGGAGTTGGGCCTGGCCGACGACACCTCGGTGCTGTTCACCGCGGACCACGGCGAGTTCACCGGAGCGCACCGGCTGCACGACAAGGGCCCGGCGATGTACGAGGACATCTACCGCATCCCCGGGATCGTCAAGGTGCCCGGCCACCCCCCGCAGGTGCGGCAGGAGTTCGCGACGCTCACCGACTGCACCGCGACCATCCTGGAGCTGGCGGGCTGCGATCCGTCGCCCGCGGTGGAC
>NZ_JBSSHR010000064.1:0-648 GCF_059089345.1 Micromonospora sp. BS32 | reverse complement strand
GCCTGGCCGCGGGGCTCTCCAGCCACGTGCAGTGGGGCCTGATCGCGCTCGTGCTCTTCGTCGCCGGCACCTTCGCGATCACCACGCGGGTCGAGGGCATGCGGCAGGCCAAGGACCGGGTCGCGACCAGCCTCGTCTGGGCCTGCTTCATCATCGCGGTGATCCCGCTGTACTCCCTGGTGAAGACCACCATCGCCAAGGGCGCCTCGACGGTGAACGGGCACTTCCTGACCCACTCGATGGGCGGGGTGCTCAACAACGACGCGGGCGGCGGCATCTACCACGCCATCATCGGCACGCTGGAGCAGGTCGCGCTGACCTCGCTGCTGGCCGTCCCGATCGGTCTGCTCACCGCGATCTACCTGGTCGAGTACGGCCGCGGCGCGCTGGCGACGGCGGTGACGTTCTTCGTGGACGTGATGACCGGTGTGCCGTCGATCGTGTCGGGCCTGTTCATCTACACCTTCTGGATCCAGATCCTGAAGTTCAGCTTCTCCGGCTTCGCCGGCTCGCTGGCGCTGACCATCCTGATGATCCCGATCGTGGTCCGCTCCACCGAGGAGATGCTCAAGCTCGTCCCGAACGAGCTGCGCGAGGCGTCCCTCGCGCTGGGCGTCCCGAAGTGGCGCACGATCCTCAAGGTGGTCC
>NZ_JBSSHR010000063.1:0-650 GCF_059089345.1 Micromonospora sp. BS32 | reverse complement strand
GGCCGGACGGCTGCGGTGGGGCCATGGACATCGTCGTGCCCGCCTTGACGGTGACGGTCTTGCTGACCGCGCTGCCCGCCGTGGAGCCGGCCGACGAGGTGATCTTCACGCTGACGTCCTTGCCGGTGGCGGTCAGGGCGAGCGTGGAGCCCTTGCTCCGGTTGTCGGCGACGGACGCCTGCCGGTCGATCGGGGCGGTCGCGGGCAGGAAGGCGATCTCCTGGTCGCTGCCCTTGCCGCGGGTGATGCGCAGCCCGGCGACCACCGGCACCGGGTCGTGTGAGCTGCTCGAACCGATGATCAGCGACCCGGCGTCGCCCCTGGTGAGGTCACCGAGGTCGACGGAGGTGGTCATGCCGCTCTTGACGTGCAGCGTCTCGTTGCCGGCCGGGGTGATCGAGCCGCTGGGGGTGGCGAGCTTCAGCGTCAGGTCGGCGTCGTCGGAGCCGGGCACATAGGTGATCAGGCGCACGTCGGTGGCGTCGGCGGGGATGCCGGGCATGACGAGGTCCCCGGACGGCTGGGCGGCGGCGGACAGCCAGTCGGTGCCCGCCGCGTTGTCGGTGGCCTGCACGGCCGCGCCGACCCGGCCGCTGCGGGCGACGACGTGCACGGTCAGGTCCTGCACCTTGTCGGCGATGAGCGTGGAC
>NZ_JBSSHR010000062.1:0-654 GCF_059089345.1 Micromonospora sp. BS32 | reverse complement strand
ATCGGCACCCGCGCGATGGGGCGCGGCCTCATGGCGCAGGTGAGCCTCGCGCAGGTCTCGCTGTCGACGACCAGCGAGACCGTCATCGGGAACGTTCCGTCCTTCACGTGGAAGAACGGACGGGCGTACCGCTTCAAGTGCCAGGGCTACGTGTCCGCCACCAGCGCGACCTACTTCTACACACGCATCCGCAAGGGCACCTCGACCACCACGGGGACCTTGTACATCGACCAGATCAGGGTGCCGATCCTGTCAACGTCACTGTCCGTCAATGCGTACTTCGACGTCGACACTGTCCTGATCAACAACACCGGGGCGGATATCGTGACCGCCCTGACGGTGACCGGGCAGGTCGCGAGCGGAACCGGCCAGTGGTCCAACAACGGCACGACCGTGAACTCCTACGCGACGGTGGAGGACATCGGTCTAGCCGCGGACTGGCCGGGCGCAGCGATCAGCTAGACCGCGGCTCGGCTGTCGGCGTGGCAGCAATGTGCTGGGGCCGCGGAGTTGCGATGTTGCGCTGGCTGGCGGCGAGTTCCTCTTCGAGGATGCGCACCTTCTCTTCGAGGCTGGTGGCGTACCCGGCCAGCTCGGCGATCTTCGCGTTGCGCATGAGGAGTTGGTCGCGGAGGTCGGCGACGTGGCGGCGGG
>NZ_JBSSHR010000061.1:0-657 GCF_059089345.1 Micromonospora sp. BS32 | reverse complement strand
CACCGGAGGATGCGGTATCCACAAGGTGGTGGCCTGACCGCCGAACGGCAGAACAGGCGCGAGGAGTTACGGCTTCAGGCGGCTGAGCGGTTCGCCCGATGTGAGGGCAGCACGTCGATTGCCAGGGACCTGCGGGTCAGTGTCCGCTCGGTGCAGCGATGGCGTCACGCGTGGGTCGAGGGCGGTACCCGTTCCTTGCGGTCGCGGGGCCCGGTTTCGCTGCCGAGGCTGAGCGAGAAGCAGTTCGCCCAGCTGGAGAAGGAACTGGCGAAGGGTCCTGCTGCACACGGCTGGGAGGACCAGCGCTGGACTCTGGGACGGATCAAGACCGTGATCGGCCGACGCTTCCACCTGACCTACACGATCCAGGGGGTGCGCAAGCTGCTGGTCCGCAACGGCTGGTCCTGCCAGGTCCCGGCCCGACGCGCCATGGAACGCGACGACGATGCGGTGGCCGGGTGGGTCAAGGAGGTCTGGCCCCGCGCGGAAGGCTAGCGGCGGGCCGTGGAGCCTGGCTGGTCTTCGAGGACGAAGCCGGCTTCTCCATGACACCGCCGCACGCCAGAACATGGTCACCACGGGGCCGCACCCCGGTCGTGCGCGTCCGTGGCCGTTCCCGCAGACGCGTCTCGATCGCCGCACTGACCTGCTACAGAC
>NZ_JBSSHR010000060.1:0-722 GCF_059089345.1 Micromonospora sp. BS32 | reverse complement strand
TCAGCGAAAGGGTTTTCCTCCACCTCCCCGCACCGAGGCTACGAGCGCGAGCACCCACCGGCCTCGGGGGCGGGGAGCGGGGCCGGTCGTTGTGAGGGTGTCGAGGAGGGTGCGGAGGAAGGTCAGGGATTCGGCGGGGAGAAGGGCGGTGTCGCGCAGGGCGTCGAAGGCGACACGTAGGGCTTCGAGGTCTTCCGGGTCGTCGGTGAGGTGGCCGCTCCAACTGCCCTGGGTGCACACCACGGTGGAGCCGTCGCGTAGGGAGATCAGCTCCAGGGAGCCGCGCAGGTGGTGCGGTCCGGACGCGAACGGCACGACGTGCAGGGCGATCCCGGGCCACTGGGCGGCCTCGATCAGGTGCTCCAGCTGCGCCGTCCACGTCTGCGGGTCCCGCGCCTTCCGCCGCAGCGCCGCCTCGTCGATCAACGCCCCGTGGTGCAGGGGGTCCCGCCCGCTCAGATGCCCCTGCCGGTCGAGCCGGGCCGACCTGCTCGCCGAACGCCGATTCGCCATCAGACACCTTGAAGCGGCGTGCACGACCTGGCATTTGGCGCTGGACGACTATCCGCTGGTCCAGTCCGGGAAAGCCGACCAACGCGTCTCCGAAACGGCCCGGCTCCTCCGTCCGCACACCAAGAACACGACCGCGCGGGAACTCCACGAACGCGCCCGCACCGTGGCCACCACCCTCTTCCGGCAGCAGCGGCCGGGCTCCTGAACGT
>NZ_JBSSHR010000059.1:0-798 GCF_059089345.1 Micromonospora sp. BS32 | reverse complement strand
GGCCGTAGCGGGTGCGCATCACGTGGGCGGTCTGCCAGGTGCGCATGATCATCTCGCCGATCCGGCCCATGGCCTGCGCGTCGGACGACATGATCGAGATGGCGCCCATGTCGTGCAGCAGGTCCTCGGCGGCCATCGTCGAGGGGCGGATGCGGGAGTCGGCGAAGGCGCGGTCGGCGTCCAGCTCGGGGTTGAGGTGGTGGCAGACCATCATCATGTCGATGTGCTCCTTGACGGTGTTGACCGTCAGGGGGCGGGTCGGATTGGTGGACGCGGGAAGGACGTTGGGCTCCCCGCACAGCGTGATCATGTCCGGGGCGTGGCCGCCGCCGGCGCCCTCGATGTGGAAGATGTGCAGCGGCCGCCCGGCGAACGCCTCCTTGGTGCTCTGCACGAAGCCCGCCTCGTTGAGCGAGTCCGCGTGCAGCGCGACCTGGACGTGGTTCGACGTCAGGCCGGACGTCTTGTTGTCGTCGGACGGCCCGTTGCGGCCCTCGCACACCTTCATGCAGGTGTCGATGACCGCCGGGGTGGCGCCCCAGTCCTCGTGGATCTTGAAGCCGATCACCCCAGCCTTCACCTGGTCGGTCATCGAACGGCGGGACATGGTGGTGCCCTTGCCGAGCAGGCCGATGTTCACCGGGAACCGGTCGAGTGCCTTGAACAGCCGCTCCACGTGCCAGCGGCCGGGGGTGACCGTCGTGGCGGTCGACCCCTCCGCCGGTCCGGTGCCGCCGCCGATCAGCGTGGTCACGCCGGACGCGAGGGCCTCGCCGACCTGCTCGGGGCAGACGAAGT
>NZ_JBSSHR010000058.1:0-825 GCF_059089345.1 Micromonospora sp. BS32 | reverse complement strand
CGTCGGGACCGGTCAGCAGCGCCGACGGTTCGACGCCGTGGCCGAGCGCCGAGCAGTCGAGCACGGTGCGCACACCGGCGTCCCGCAGCGGTTCGAGGACCGGCACGTCGCAGCGCGGGCCGTTCAGGGCGAGTTCGGCCAGCGCCAGGGCCGGGCGGTGCTCGCCCACGGCGTCCGCCACGGCCTTCGGGTCGCGCAGGTCCGCCGTGACGATGCGCACCCCCCACGGCGCGTAGAGCCCGTCCAGCAGGTCCCGGCTCTCGAAGTACATCCGATCGTGCACCAGCATGCGGTCGCCGGGGCCGATCCCGCTCGCCCGGACGGCGACGTCCAGGGCCGACATGCCGGCGTTGACGAGCACCGCCTGCTCGCTGCCGAACGCCTCGGCGGCGAGCTGCTCGGTCCTGCGCCGCCGGCCGTTCTCGTAGCTGTCCCAGTACGCCCGGTCGCTGCGGCCCTCCTCCTGGGCCGCGGCGTCGTCCCAGAACTCGCGCATGGAGCGGTTGGCCGCCGCGGGTTCGAAGGACGCGTCCAGGAGGGCGGCGAGCCGGTCGCGGGCGGCCCGGTAGCCGTCGAGCGTGTCGCCGAAGGAGGCACCGCCCGCGGCCAGCGCGGCGAGTCCGGCCGGCACCGGCAGCTGCTCGTGCCGGTACTCCGCCACGAGGTCGGCGGCCAGGCCCGCCAGGTGCGCGGCGCTGTCCGTGGTGGTGGGGCCGCCGGCCCGTCCGGCGCTCACCGGTCCACCACGAAGAGCGTGTAGGGGAAGGGCATGCCGGGCACGTCCCGCCGGACCTGCTCGGCGGTCACGGTGCCGTAGTGGCCGAG
>NZ_JBSSHR010000057.1:0-933 GCF_059089345.1 Micromonospora sp. BS32 | reverse complement strand
CATCCACCGCGGAGCCGGCCGAGCCGCTCCGGGTTCAGGTGGCCGAGCAGGTCACCACCGAGCCGCCGGCGGCCATCACTCCGGCCCCCGAGCCGACCCCGGCCGTCGAGCCGGAACCTGTCACCACGCCGGCCCCGGAGCCGGTCGACGTCCCTGCCCACCTGCTGCCCACCGCCCGCTTCGCGGCCGTGCAGCACGAACAGGCCACTGGCCAGCCCATCACCGCTGATGAGCTCTCCGACCGGCTGAGCATCGCCCCGGCCGTCGCCGGGCAGCTCCTCGCCACCATCGCCGGTGGTGCCCGATGACCATCTACCTCGTCGACATCGAGCAGGTCATCCACACCTGCCCCGCCCACGCCGACCCGCACCCGTTCGACATCCGCCGGACCCTCGTCGACGTCATCCCCGGCGGTCCCTGCCGGGCACCGGTCACCGTCCGCTGCGCCGGACAGACCGTCCAGGTTCCCTGCCACCGGCACGAGCCGGCCAAGCGCCAGTGCGGCGCCTGCCGGATCATCGTCACCGAACGCACCATCACCACCCGCACCCTCGACGCTGAGGTTGCGGCCTGATGGCCTCGACGCTGGACCTCACACCCCGGACCACGGCCCGGGGTGTGGGCTCGAACGCCGACACCGTCGCCCCCGTCTACACCTACACCGCTGCTGGGTCCGCGTTCGCACGCGCCACCCGTCCGGACTACTTCGGGTGGCTGGAGCACGTCCGGGCCGCCGCCGGCTGCACTCGCCCCATCCGTCTCGCCGGGCAGCTCCTCACCGTCGAATCCTCGACCGGCCGGGTCCTGGACCAGCGGCACACGGACGCCATGCCCGACGCCGCGATCTACACCGCCTGCGGCACCCGCCGCGCCACCGTCTGCGCGTCCTGTGCCCAGACCTACCAACGCGACGCCTATCAGCTGCTGCGCGCC
>NZ_JBSSHR010000056.1:0-1008 GCF_059089345.1 Micromonospora sp. BS32 | reverse complement strand
TGCCGATGTGCGCGCTTAGTGGACTGCAACGTCAAACGGCCCTACTGCTCAGTCTTCTTCGATGTATCCCGTGGTGGGGTCAACGATGGCCAGGAAGTCGCGGATGTTCTCCATGTGCTCGTCGAGCGACAGGCTCGGGGTCGGACTCACGCCGAATCCGTAGCCGGGGTTGGGCCCGCTAAGCCACGTGTAGTCGGTGCCGCCGAACTCGTTTGGGCGGAGGGCGAACATCTCTCCATCGACTTCAAGCGTGAGCGCCGTGACGTCGGCCGCACCTTCGGTTTCGGGGCGCAGGCCGGGCACGGCCTCCGGGTGGGCCTCCCGGTCGCCATCGCCGTTGTCTGGGTAGATCGCCTTCACGCAGCCATCTTCGTGGATTTGCCTGGCCGGCGTGGTGACCTGCCGCGAGTCGCGTGCTACCGCCCCGACGGTGCGTCGAGCCGGCACGTGCGCGAACCTGCCGATGTGCGCGCCTCGCCGTCTCGTCCGGTAGAACGGTGAGCGACCGCGACTGGTGTGGGCGAAGGAGCAGGTGAGTTGTTGTGGAGAACCCAGACGTGGGTGCGGCTGCCATATCGCGGGTTTACGTCGACATGGTTGGAGACCTGTTCCACGCGGGCCACGTGTCGCTCCTCCGGGAGGCGCGCCGCCATGGTGACTCGCTGGTCGTCGGCGTGCTGTCCGACGACACCGCAGCCTCCTACAAGCGTCGTCCCATCATGACCCTTGCCGAGCGTGTCGCCGTGATCGAGTCGTGCAGGTACGTCGACGAGGTGATTGAGGACGCCCCGCTCCAAGTGACCGAAGAGTTTCTTGCCGAGCACGGGATCACCACCGTGGTGCACGGCGACGACTTGTCGCCCGAGGGGGCCGAGTTCGTATACGGGCCCGCTGCAGCAGCCGGGAAACTCACTTACGTTCGGCGTACGGGAGGAATCTCAACCACCCAGTTGATCCAGCGGGTGCTCGACGCGGCCGCCTCGCGAAAGGAATGACCGGATCTGCCGC
>NZ_JBSSHR010000055.1:0-1264 GCF_059089345.1 Micromonospora sp. BS32 | reverse complement strand
TCTGGCACCCCTCTGTGTCAAGAGGCCGTGGCGAGGGTTGTTCTAGGCTGGGGTGTGGCGGGTCCGGGAAGTGACTTTTCCGAAGTGTCGATCTCGGGGTTCAGGTCGGCCGCGCTGGATTGCAGAGTCGCCCCCGCGTGTCCTCCCGGACCCGTCCTGACCAGCTTCGCGTCGGCGACCATCTGCCGGTAGACGATGTCGGACAGCCGCCGCTTCAGTGCCCGTAGGGCCTCCATTGGGGTCTTGCCCGCGGCCAGTCTGCGCCGGTAGTAGCGGCGCCCTTCGGTGTCACGGCGGAGCTGGACGATGGCCATGATGTGCAGCGCCCGGTTGATGCGCCGGTTCCCGGCTCTGGAGAGCCGGTGCCGGTTCTGGTCGCCGGACGAGGCGTCGATCGGTGCGGTGCCGTTCCACGAGGCGAAGTGGGCGCGGCTGGTGAACCGGGCGATGTCTCCGATGTCGCCGATCAGGCGGGCGGCGCCGGACGGTCCGATGCCGGTCAGGTCCATCAGCCGGCTTCCGGTGCTGTTGACCAGGTCGGTGAGCTCGTGTTTCGCGATTTTGATCTTCTTGTCGATGACGACGAGTTCGCCGATCAGCTCGGAGGCCAGCCGGCGGCGGGTCTTGCCGACCACGTCGCGCGGGCGCACGGTGCCCAGCAGGGCGCGGGCCTGCTGGGCGGACAGGTCCTTCTTCGCGCCGCCGGGCACCAGTTCGAGTAGCAGGTGATGCAGCCGGGAGACCACGTCGGTGCGGGCCCGGCCGAGCTGGTCACAGCGGTCGACCAGCAGCCGTAACGCGACCGTGGTGTCGTCGGTGACGACCTGCCGCAGACCTTCGGTGCGCAGGGCGACCACAGCGACGCTGCGGGCGTCGACCGGGTCGGTCTTGCGGCCCTGGCCGGTGGCGAACACGCGGGCCCGGGCGGACAGCTTCGCGGGAACGTCCACGACGGTTTCGCCGTCGGCGACCAGGCGTTGAGCGACGTGCCGGCCGATGCCGTTGCAGCCCTCGACCGCCCAAAGGCGGTCTTTGTGCTTGCGGCCGGCGGCGAGCATGGCCTGGTAGCCGTCGCGGTCGGTGCCGAACCGGCCCTGCCCGAGCGCCTTCTCCCGGGCGTTGATGATTTCGATGGTGGCGGAACGCTTATGCGGGTCCACGCCGATGATGACCTGAGCCATCCTGTCCTCCCTCGATCCGACGGTGTTCGTCGACGGGAGGGCAGCGCTACCTTGAGCCGGGCAGTCCCCTGACTTGTCTACTG
>NZ_JBSSHR010000054.1:0-1269 GCF_059089345.1 Micromonospora sp. BS32 | reverse complement strand
GGGTCTGCTGCACCGGTAGGTGACATCTGAGATGGCTTGCCCTGGTGGCGGGCTGGAAGGATGTTGCTGTGCCCAAGCCCTACCCTCGTGAGTTCCGCGATGATGTTGTGCGGGTGGCCCGTGACCGTGATCCGGGCGTGACGGTCGAGCAGATCGCGAAGGACTTCGGAGTCCACCCGATGACGTTGTTCAAGTGGCTGCGCCAGGCTGACGTTGACGCTGGAACCAAACCGGGTGTCAGTGGCGGCGAGTCAGCCGAGCTGCGTGAGGCCCGCAAGCGGATCAAGCTGCTGGAGCAGGAGAACGAGGTCCTGCGCCGGGCCGCGGCGTATCTGTCGCAGGCGAACCTGCCGGGAAAAGGCTCTACCCGCTCGTGAGCGAGCTGGCCGCCGACGGAATCCCCGTGGCGGTGACGTGCCGGGTATTGAAGATCGCTCGTCAGCCCTACTACCGGTGGCTCGCCCGGCCCGTCGGCGACGCCGAACTCGTTGCCGCTTACCGCGCGAACGCCCTGGTGGACGCCCACCGCGATGACCCGGAGTTCGGGTACCGGTTCCTGGTCGATGAGGCCCGCACCGCCGGACAGGCGATGGCTGAGCGCACCGCGTGGAAGATCTGCTCGGATAACGGCTGGTGGAGCGCCTTCGGCAAGCGCAAGAGGCGCGGCAAGGGTGGCAAGGTCGGTCCGCCGGTGCATGACGACCTCGTGAAACGAGACTTCACCGCCGACGGCCCGAACCGGTTGTGGCTGGCCGACATCACCGAACACCGCACCGGCGAGGGCAAGCTCTACCTCTGCGCGATCAAGGACGTGTGGTCGAACCGGATCGTCGGCTACTCCATCGACTCACGGATGAAGTCCCGGCTGGCTGTCAACGCGTTGCACAACGCCGTAGCCCGACGCGGCCGAGTGGCCGGCTGCGTGCTACACACCGACCGCGGGTCGCAGTTTCGCAGCCGGAAGTTCGTCCGCGCCCTGCACCAGCATCACATGACCGGCTCGATGGGCAGAGTTGGTGCCGCCGGCGACAACGCCGCCATGGAATCGTTCTTCGGCCTCCTGCAGAACAACGTCCTCGACCGGCGTAACTGGGCCACCCGGCAGCAGCTGAGGACCGCGATCGTGACCTGGGTCGAACGGACCTACCACCGCCGCCGACGACAACACTCTCTGTCCCGGTTGACCCCTATCGAGTACGAGACCATCATGACCCCACCGGCCAGTCAGGCCGCGTGACTGAAACTGTCACCTATCGGTGCAGCAGACCC
>NZ_JBSSHR010000053.1:0-1414 GCF_059089345.1 Micromonospora sp. BS32 | reverse complement strand
TATGGGTCTTCTGCTGGGTTTGTGGGTCGGTGGTGGTCATCTGTTGGGTAGTTGGGGTCGGTGGCCGCCGAGGCTGAGCATGGCCAGGGCGATGAGGGCGTGGGGTGAGTGGAATCCGTAGGCCATGCGGGTGAGTAGTCGGATCTTGGCGTTGACGGACTCGATGCGGCCGTTGGACAGGCCGTGTTCGATGGACGCGAGGATGGCGTCGCGGTGACGCACGACGCGTCGTTGCAGGTCGACGAAGACGTCGATGCGGCTGCGGCGGGCCCATCCGATCCACCGGTCGAGTGCTTCGATCGCGGCGGTGGGACTGGTCTTGGCCAGGGTGAACACCAGTCGTAGGCCCTCCTTGAGAGCCCAGGCCCGGTGCAGGCGGGGGTGAGTCTTGGCGATCCAGGCGAGCTTGCTCTGCTGGGCCTTGGTCAGGTTGGCCGGGTTCTTCCACAACGCCCAGCGGGTGTTCTTCAACCTGCGGGCCTCACCGACGGCGACGCCGCGACGGCCGGCCCCACGGCCGGTGGCCTCGTTCCACACCTGCCGGCGAACCCGGTCGACGGCGTCGGTGGCCCAGGCCACGACGTGGAACGGGTCGGCGCAGCGGACCGCGCGTGGGCACCGGCGACGCACGACCGTGGTGATCCAGTCGGCGCCGTCGGCGGACACGTGCGTGATCTTCGCGGCGCGGTCGGGGCCGAGCGCATCGAAGAACGCATGCAACGTGGCTGCGCTCTTTCCCGGTGCGGCCCACACAAGTCGGCCGGTGTCGTGATCCACGACCACCGTCAGATACCGGTGGCCCTTCTTGTAGCTGACCTCGTCGATACCGATACGACGCAACCCGTCGAACCGATCCACCGCACCACCGGTATCGGCCCACACCCGCGCCACGATCGATCCCACGGTGCGCCAACTGATCCGCATCAACTGCGACACCGCCGACTTCGCGGTGTGCACCGCCAGCCACGCCACCGTCGCGTCGAACGCCCGCGTATGCCCCGCCCCATGACGCGCCCACGGCACCGCCGCGACCACCACCCCATGCACCGGACACGACACCCGCGGCGCGTCCGCCTCCACCACCGCCCGGACCGTCCCCAGATCCACCGCCCGCCACCGACGACGAACACCAGCGTCATAGCGGGCACACCGCCGTCCACAATGCGGACACCGCCGCGACGCGCCCTTACGCACCCGCACCCGAGCCACCAACACCGACTCGCCCGGATCGAACTCCACACCCTCGACCACCGCCTGCTCGACCCCGAGCAGCCCAGCCCATACCCTGGCAGAACGCACGCCGTTCTCCCGCCCATCCAGTTCTGACCTTCGACAAGCCAGAACCTAGGCAGGACAACGGCGTGCCCCATAAGCGACGCACCGAACCACCCACACATGCGTCACAAGACCCATA
>NZ_JBSSHR010000052.1:0-1472 GCF_059089345.1 Micromonospora sp. BS32 | reverse complement strand
AATCCACAGACGCGGGTTCTACGTCAGCCCCCCCGACGAACGTCAGGTGCTTCAGCGTGAGTCTGTTCACGGAATCACACCTCCTCGTCTGATGGTCCGGGCCCTGCCTCAAGATGCCCTACGCCGCTGCTTAACGCTGCTCGAAGTTGGCCGCGCAAGTCTTGGCGCCCATCTATCGCTAGCTCCTCGGATACCCAGTCCGCACGGGTGCGCAGGTCGCTCGCATACTGAGTTTCGAGTAGGTCGACGAAGGCTTCTGCGTTCTCGCTCGCCTTGTATTCAACGCCAGACGTGGCTAGCCGCACCTCGACCAGGCCGGCTCTCATCATCATCCGTAGGCCATCCTCCATGAGAGCCCTCTTAGCCCCGATCTCGCCGACCCTCATGGGCAAGTTGGGGTGAAGACTAGGTGGCCCTCCCAAGTCTGCGCTGTGCAGCAAGCCGTGATCAAGGAGGATTAGTGCATCCAAATCGTATGATCGAGGGAAGATTGCAGTGAGGAGAATCAGGGCCCTGATGCCCACTTCTACAGAGCTGTTCAGCGGCCCACTCACGGCTGCCGCCCGGACCAACAAAGCCTGTCATTGTTGGCCAGCTGATGACAGATGCCCTTTCGTTCAATAGTCTCTAGGACCGTAATTAGGGCGTTTGCCGTGATTTGCAGTCCGGTAGCTGCGGCCAAGACGGCGTCAAGCCGATCATATCCGGAATAATGTCTTCCATCGTGCACGTCAACTACACCGTCGTAGATCTCATCTTGGAGCGCTTCAAAGGTGCTCGACAAGGTGTTATCGCGGGAGAAGACGCGAAGCCCCTCGGCGCTGTAGAAGGCAACTCTCTGGCGACGAATATGCACGCTTGCCTCGGGGTGGGCTAGCGCATCCGCAGTGCATGTGACGACGGGCCCGTGCCTCTCTTTATGCACCTCAACAAGCTGCTCTAGATAGCGCGCCTCGTGGGGCCGGGGGCTGTCAGGGGGTTGTTCCGCCTTCGGCTTCTTTGGCAGGCTCATACCGAACCTTGCGAAGTAGGCAGGCGTGTCCTTCAAGTCATCTACGATGTCATCAAGGTCCGCCATGTTGAAGACGCTGAAGTCGACGGTAGCGGCGTAGGCTTGAATCTGCGCTAGGAGCTGGTGATCAACGCCAACCGCGAGCGGCTTACCCTGTTGTATGTTCGCGAGAAAATCATCGCGGAACTTCGCAGGAGAGTTAATCAGCTTACTGAGGCTTCCGCTGCACCCCGATGGCGTAACAAAGCGGTAGCGACGAGGCAGCGTGTAGTAATCCTCAACGACCGATCGGAGGATCTTGAAAATTTCTTCTCTAGCTTGATTTGGCTGCAACGCGTTCTTATAGTATTTGCACTGATAGCAGTCCCAGTCGCTTTCGTAACCGTACTGGGTTACGAAAGCTGCGACGTCAACGCCCTTGTCATTTGCGCCGCCGACGCGTTCCACCTTTGCATATTTG
>NZ_JBSSHR010000051.1:0-1771 GCF_059089345.1 Micromonospora sp. BS32 | reverse complement strand
GACAAGGTCGTCGAGGGGATGACCGAGTGGCAGAACCGGCCACTCGACCCGGGGCGGTTTCTACCGGTCGTTGCGAATCCTGGTGAGACGGGGTCCGCATGCCGAGATACGCGCCGAACAAGATGTCGACGGACGTCAAGCGTCGCTACTTCGAACTGATCAGGACAGGAGTGCGGGGTGCTCGAGCCGCCCAGGAAGTGGGCGTGTCGCTGAGTTGTGGATCATTGTGGTTCATCGACGCTGGCAGCGTGAGCTATCTCGAGACCCCGATCAGCGGGCGGTATCTGAGCCAGGACGACAGGATCGAGATCGCCGACGGGCTCGCCCGAGGCGAGCAGGTCAAGTCGATCGCCGGCCGGATCGGCAAAAGTTATCAGAGCGTGTACCGAGAGATCGCTCGCAACCGCAAACCCGACGGCCGGTATCAGCCGTGGTATGCCCACAACCAAGCTCATGTGCGTCGTCGGCGGCCGAAGCCGCGGCGGCTGGCGGCCGACACGGCGTTGCGGGAGGCGGTTGCCGGCAAGCTGCGTCGGGGGTGGTCGCCGGCGCAGATCAGCCGGTGGCTTCGGCGGCGATACCCGCGCCGGTTGGCGTGGCAGGTGTGCGCCGAGACGATTTACGAGGCGGTGTATCGCGGCCTGGTCCTCCAGGCGAATCCTGCGAATCTGCGAACTGGCCGCACTTACCGGCGTCGTCGTGGCCGTGGCCGGTCTCGCGACGGCGCCATGAAGCAGTCGACCAACATGAAGTCAATCCGTGAGCGGCCGGCCGTGGTCGAGTCCCGTCGCCAGGCCGGGCACTGGGAGGGCGACTTGATCGTGGGTGCCGGTCAACGCTCAGCTATCGCAACCCTGGTGGAGCGCAAGACCCGGTTCACCGTGCTTGTGAGCCTGCCTGGCGATCACAGCGCGCGGACCGTCGGTGACGCTCTCATCGGCGCGTTCGCGAAGCTGCCCGCCCAGCTGTGTCGCACGTTGACCTGGGATCAAGGCAACGAGATGTTCCACCACGAGCGCATCGAGCGAGCGACCGGTCTCGGGATCTTCTTCGCTGACCCGCACTCACCCTGGCAGCGCGGCACCAACGAGAACACGAACGGGCTCCTGCGCCAGTACCTGCCGAAGGGCACCGACCTAAATAGATGGACCGACGATCAGCTCGAGGAGATCGCCGCGCAGCTCAACGAGCGACCTCGGCTATGCCTGACCGATAAGAGCCCGAGTCAGCTCATGCGACAATGGCAACGCCAACCGGCAACGAGATGATTCGCAACGATCTCTAGAAACCGCCCGGTCTATCCGGTGATCTTCCTCGACGCGGTGCACGTGAAGATCCGCGATGGGAAGGTCGCCAACAGGCCGATCTACGTGGCTCTGGCCGTCACGGTCGACGGCAACCGGGACATCCTCGGCCTGTGGGCCGGCGACGGCGGTGAGGGCGCGAAGTTCTGGCTCAGCGTCCTGACCGAGTTGAAAAACCGTGGTGTCGCGGACGCGTGCATGGTGGTCTGCGACGGACTCAAGGGTCTGCCCGACGCGATCGGGCAGACCTGGCCCGAAGCAGTCGTGCAGACCTGCATCATCCACCTGCTGCGGGCCTCGTTCCGCTACGCCGGCCGCCAGCACTGGGACGCCATCGCCAAAGCCCTCAAGCCCGTCTACACGGCGACCGAAGCCGCCGCCCGGGAACGCTTCGCCGAGTTCGCGCAGGCATGGGGCGGGAAGTATCCGGCCATCATCCGACTGTGGGACCAGGCCTGGGCGGAGTT
>NZ_JBSSHR010000049.1:0-2071 GCF_059089345.1 Micromonospora sp. BS32 | reverse complement strand
CCGCGCCAGCCGCCGGGCATCAGGCGTGACGGCCGCAGAGCGACAGCGGCAGCGGCCGGCGCGCGCCCTGGCGGCGGCGCGTGCGGCCCGTTCAGGGCCGCCTTGAAGACGTACAGAAACTTTGAACGGGGATTCTGGTGACGGTGTCCCCGCTGGCCGGGCCTGACCCGACGTTGAACTGGCTCCCGTGCCCTGGATTGGACCCCTCGACCCGGTCGGCGGGGGCACCTGTCTCGGCGCGTGCACGGGCCGGCGTGGTGACCTGATTAGGAGCTCGGGTTCGTCCCTCATCCCCGTTCTGTCCAGCGTTTTCCTCGTGCTCAGCGGCCGAACCCTTCCCCTCGACGCAGCAGGTAGGAGGCAGAGTGAGCGAGGACCAGGACGTCACCGTGGGGGTGGACACCCACAAGGACGTGCACGTAGCCGCAGTGTTGGACCAGGCCGGCAGGGTGCTGGGCACCAGAAGCTTCCCGACGACGGTCCGCGGCTATGCGCAGCTGGCGACCTGGGCCGAGTCCTTCGGCACGGTCGTCAAGGTCGGCATGGAAGGCACCGGCAGTTACGGCGCCGGGTTGCTGCGGTTCCTGACCGACTACGGACTGCCCGTCGTCGAGGTCGACCGCCCGGACCGCTCCACCCGCCGCCGCATCGGCAAGACCGACACCATCGACGCCGAAGCCGCCGCCCGAGCAGTGCTGTCCGGCCGCGCCAGCGGCACCCCGAAGACCCGCGACGCCGAGGTCGAGATGATCCGTGCGCTGCGCGTCGCCCGACGCGGAGCGATGAAGGCCCGCATCCAAGCAGGCGGTCAACTCGACGCACTCATCGTCTCAGCACCTGAACCCGTCAGGCAGCTCGTGCGCGGACTGGCCGGCAAGCACCGCATCCGCGTCTGCGCCGCCCTGAGGCCTGGCACGGTGACCGACCCGGCCACCGCCACCAAAGTCGCGCTGCGCAGCCTCGCCCGCCGCTGGCTCGCCCTTCAAGCCGAGATCGACGACCTCGACAGCCACCTGACCGCCCTCGTCACCGCCGCGGCCCCGGATCTGGTCGCCCTGCCCGGCGTCGGCGTCGACACCGCTGGACAACTGCTCGTCACCGCCGGCGACAACCCCGCCCGGCTCCACTCGGAGGCTGCCGTCCCCCGGCTCTGCGGCGACGCCCCCATCCCCGCCAGCTCCGGACGCACCGACCGACACCGCCAGCACCGCGGCGGCGACCGCGACACCAACAGTGCCCTCTGGCGCATCACCCTGGTCCGCATGCGCTGCCACCAACCCACCAAGGACTACGTTGCCCGCCGCACCACTGAGGGGAAGACCAAGACTGAAATCATGCGGTGCCTCAAGCGCTACGTAGCCCGCGAGACGTTCCGCCTGCTCGCATCCCAGCCGATGGATCACGCACTATCCGCGGCCACCGCTACCGGCTGACGTCTCCATCCTCGGGCGGGGTTTCCGCCTGCCGACTGCTCGAGGGCTGCATCGCGTCCACGGGCACCCCCCAGTGCTCGACCAAGGCCGCCAACCGGTTCGGACCCGGGCGTGGAGACCCAGGCGGAGGAGTCAACGCTGCCAACAGAGCCACAGCTGCCGCCACGACGCCCTCGAATGCCTCGACACTCGGATCTGCACCAAGCTCGTCGACAGCGTCCAACCAGTCCTGCCACTGACTGCCTGCGCCCACCTCATCCGCAGGCCAGCGTCCTTCACTCACCCGACCCCCTTTCAGGTCCTCGTCGTCGCACGAGCCTAAAACCAGGCGCTGCCAGTCCGCTCGGAACCAGCATCAGAACGACCTTGACAGAAAATAGGAGCGTCAACTCCGCCGGCAGCCGGCTGTCGTACTCCGGTTGACGCGTTACACGCTGACTTCACTTGAAGGGTTACACCGGCCCTTACCGTGCCGGACACGTTCGGTGACACCGGCCGCGACTCTGCTGTTCGCGGTGGCCTGCCCGCCGATGCGCGGACGCGAGTTACTTCCGGTGGAGGCGGGCATGAGGCAGTCGTCAGGTCGCCCGGTGCGACCGGGCATATGCCTCGGCGGATCGGCCTGGTTTGATCGCAGC
>NZ_JBSSHR010000048.1:0-2166 GCF_059089345.1 Micromonospora sp. BS32 | reverse complement strand
CTGACAAGCACTCGCACGGACGGAGCACCGAGCGCGCAGCCGTTGCCGGACGCGTTCGGACGCGACGCACAGAGCTTGTAAGCGAGCCGTCAGGCCGAGTCGCAAGATCCGGAACATGCGCGGAAGATCAAGCGCATCGTGGTAGAGCCGCCGGGCATATGTCCTGCTAGGACGGTGATTGCCCCAGCAGGCGCACCTGGGGCAACCGTGCTTCGCGTACCGGCATCGAGAGCCATCGCAGCTGTCGGTGCATCCCCGTAGGCTGAGCAAATGAGCGAAGAGACGGCACGCAGGCTGGAAGAGGCTCGCGCCCGGGCATTGCAAAAGGGCGTCGAGGCGGAGGACCGTAAGCGCGAACTTCTGGCAACGATCGTCCGCGAGATACCTGCAAGGATCGAGGACTTGGCCAAGCGCACCGCGCATGCCCAGCCCGAGGTGTCCAAGGCGCTAGGAAAGGATGGCATCGCGAAGTTTCGGACCGAGCTTCTCGCTCAGGTAGCCGAAGTAGCGAAAGACCTTGAAAATGCGGGCGATAAGATCAACTGGCCGAAGTCGCAGGGCAAATACTCGCCGGTGACGCCGTCGAACATCCACTCGGCGCTCTTTAAGTTCCTCCACGGAAGTCGTATGAACAACCTGGCGGCCATCTTCAAGCGTCACGGGTACAACGTTCAGGATGACAACGCTCAGCGATCGCAGGGCCTGATCCTGCCTCAGTACCTCTACAGCGAAGAGGATCACGCCCAGGAGTTGAAGGGCCTTGTGGACGCGCTCAACGAACTCGGTGTGGAGTTGCGGGCGGTCCAGGAAGCCGAGGCCGCTCACGATCGAGACGTGGTCGACTCCTTGTGGGGAGACGACTAGGAGCTGTTGCCCAGGTCGGAAGACGGCTGGCTAGACAGGCTGGATCGTCAGCGAAGAGTCAGAAGAAGCGCTGATAGCCATTGTGAAGTTCCGACAGAGGACGACGGGCGCTGAGTGATAAACGACAAGCATTGCGGCCTGTCGAGAGAACTCAACGCCCGTCATCCACCTTTGCAAGGCAAGGGTTAGGGGCGGAGTCTGCGTCGGGCTGGTCAAGGTGCAGGCCGGCTAGCCTTCGCGCGCCTGCCGAAATAGGCCAGCAAGCTCGTCGGTCATCCAGTACACGACGGGGCCGCCCTCCCGGGAGTTCCATAGCCAGCAGTAGTTGCGTCCCGCTGCGGAGCAGTGCCGGCTGGGCCATGCCAGGACACCCGCGACGCCATGCCGCCCGTTAGGGATGTTCAGCATCTCTGCTAAATCATCGCCATCAAATTCGCGGCCAGGCTGATCGATCAAGGTAGAGAAGAGCGCCTTAGCGTTTTCGCTGAACCTCCCCCAGACAGTGCGGGCCAGGTCTACATCTGCTTGGGTCCAGTCGGTTGGCTCTGGCTTGACCCCGCTGCCCTGCCCGACACTGGCTGCCTCTGTCCCAGCCAGCCAGCGGCCATACATCGAGTAGAAATCCGCTACCCGCTCCTGAGGCACCTTCACGGTGATGTCCAACATCTCGACCGGCCCCTTTTGCCGCTGGTACATGTCTAGCTGGAGGGTATGTCCGATCCCCGCAGGGGGTCAAGACCTATCTAAGGCAGTCCTAGAGGCATCTCTTAGGTACCTCCGCCGGCATGCTTGCTGAAGGAAAGCGGAGCTGCCCTGCATGTCCAGTCTTTGCATCGTCGGGCTCTCGCCACAGCCAGGGGTCAACAAGATCATCGGGCACAACCCGGGCACAACTGACACCGACAAGGGGTGTCAACCGCTGTAAGGCAACGAAAGGTCCCGCCCAGGTCAGTGGGCCGATCCGCCCAATCTGAGATGATCCACAAACCGCCGGAGGGGTTCAGGGTTCAAGCCCTCAGCCCCTCGCATCCGTCCTCGAACCAGGCCGGCGGAGAAGCCGGAGTGGTCGCCGCCAACCTGCTGACCGGACGGGGTGGAGGTGGTTCTGCATGGTGGTGATGAGGTGGGCCATCGCCTCCTGAAGGGCTGCCTCGGCCGCCGTTCGCGCCGCCTTGGCCGCACGGGGGCGGTATAGGTTGTCCTGACCGTAGGCACTCATAACCGCGGCTGCGGCCTCGGAGGTCTGCATCGCAGCTTGCACGACTTCCTTCTCAGCTAGCAGCGCGGCGCGACTGATTGCAG
>NZ_JBSSHR010000047.1:0-2318 GCF_059089345.1 Micromonospora sp. BS32 | reverse complement strand
CCTGACGCCCGGCGGCTGGCGCGGAAGGCGGGAGCCCGGAGGGCCGCCGCAGAACGATAGGCCGTTGGCGGGTGAGGGTGGTGGGCCGGCAGCCGGCCGGGCCGCGCGGCCACGAGCCCGCGCGCCGTAGGGGAGCGCACGCCGGCCGCGCCGGCGAGCTGGCGGCGGTCGCGGGGTTGCACCTACTGCGCCTCCGGCGGGGGCACAACGACTCCAGGATGGTCGGGGTACCGCTGGCTGGTCGCGGTCCGAGGGTGGTTGCGGTGGACCATCCCGTATGCCACCGACCCGGGCGAGCCGAGCAGACCACCGCCCGGCTCGCCAGCGTCCGAACGAGCGTCAAGGCCCGCTTGACGTGGCGAGCCGAGCGGCGGCCCGCTCCCCAGAAGGGCGGGTCGGCGGCATACGGGATGGCGTGATGGCTCTTGGACGCGGATCCGCTTTGGTTGACCTGAGCGCGACTAAGCGGAGATTCCGCGCACCTTGTCCCAGCCAACCAGGAGCACCAACGCGCCGGCTCAGTCTCCGTTCCCGCCGCCTTTCAACGGGAAGAAGCCATAGCGACCAAAGTCGGCAAGCTTGGTGAAGAAGAGGACGTCGGCCGTCTCGGAAAGTTCCGACGGCGGAGTCGTGTTCTCGATAATGATGGCCTGCCCGTCGAACTCTGTGTCGACGTAGCGGTAGAACGCGGACGCGACATCGGGAGTCACGAACTCCTCACCCTCATCCACGTCCTCCACCACGCTGTCTGGCTCACGATACGTGACAAGCGGGGAGTCAAGAACGACGAACCCAGGATGCTGCAACTCTCGCTCTATGCAGTACTCGGCTAGGCCGAGTGTAAAAGCAGCATGGAGGATCGATCTCATGCCCTTCCCGCGGCTCGCCCGAGGCTTCCCATCGATCACTAGGTCTTCAGCCTCTTGGTCAATTAAGACGGGACCGTCCTGCGGAATGCCCCAAGCGGACAAGATAGTCGCGACCGTACTACAGAAGTCGTTAAGAACCGCAGTGCTTGGCCATCGCCTGGGAGCCGATGGCCTCTCGGTAGGCGCTGGTTCGAATGTTTGCGCAAGAGCCTCGATGCGCTCGATCTGGGCGTAGTTGTTCAGTAGCTGCTCAATCGCCGATTTCTTGCTGTACATCTCTGCCGCAACGGCTTGTTGCGGACGAAGTTGCTCTTCGACCTCGCGAATATCCCGATCGCTAAGCTCCACCCGGTTTGCGGCCGGGATTAGATCAGCCTCAGCGGCCGACAGTTGATCGTTTAAGTCCGAGATGGTACGAGTCAGATCGTCCAGTCCAGCAGTTCAGTTGTCTTCTCTGCTTCGGCGGCGATTGATAGCGCGAAATTTGCGGCTTCAGTTATCGCATGTCCGGGCGGATTCTGGTGTTCTGACTCTGCTCCACAGAAAACGCACACCTCGGATCGAAAGAACCCGAGGAGACTTCCCGCCTCTTGGACCGTAGCCAATCGTGCCAGATCTGATTCATACTGCGAGCGCAGTAGGTCGAAGCGAGCGATTAGGCCGCGCATCTGTCGCGTCCGATGCAAAAGCGTCTGCTGCTCCAGCGCCAAGTCTGCCCGCCGCGCCACAAGAGCGTCCCGTTCAGACACGATATCTTCAACGGACCGACTGTGTTCTTCCAGTGAGGCGTTAAGGAGCGCAAGCTGTCGATTCAGCTCCTGGGGAAGCGGCTGGTTCTCGACGCTCGCAGACAAGTCACGGAGGACTTGCTGTAGTACTTCAAACTTCCCTTTGCTGATCCTACGCGCCTCGTCCGAAGGTTCTGCCGACGGAAGACTTGAATCGTCCTCCCCTTCAAGCATGAGGCGGAACGTGGACAGTTCGACCGTCTTATTGACGTACTGCCCCGAGAAGATGGGCGGCTTTACGGCGACCATCTCTCCTTCATGGATCAAGCACAGGCGGGCCACGTTTCGCAAGCTAAGAGAGACGACCTCGTTGCGTGCGTTCTTCCGCAGCACCCGGCCATCCAAATCAAGGAGTTGCAGAAGGTAATTCGATATCGTGGCCGCTTTGCCCTTGACATGTCTTGCCCCAAGAACCAAATCGGGCAGGTAGGGGGGAATTTCTCGGACCAGGGAGCTATAGACGCGGAACGGTCCGCCGGAAACCTCGCGAACCAGGGTGAAAGAAGTTTCGTCACTTTGGATGCCCAGCAATACATCGGTATAACCTTCGGCCTCGCGTATATTCTTGAGGTTAGACGCTCCTAGCATGTAGTCGATGGCGTCTACAACGAAGGACTTCCCAGTGTCCGATGCACCGTAAATCACGGAGAGTCTGGGACTG
>NZ_JBSSHR010000046.1:0-2374 GCF_059089345.1 Micromonospora sp. BS32 | reverse complement strand
CCTACCACCGCCGCCGACGACAACACTCTCTGTCCCGGTTGACCCCTATCGAGTACGAGACCATCATGACCCCACCGGCCAGTCAGGCCGCGTGACTGAAACTGTCACCTATCGGTGCAGCAGACCCTCTCCAGCACCCGTTGGCCACACTGGTCCGAGGAACCGTGTTACGTCCGGATCTGCCGCGAGTCGCGCGGTCATGGCCGATGAGCGTGCGTCACTATGCTGTCGTCCCGGACCGCGATGTGGGGGGCTCCGAGGTGTCTGCGACCGCATCCCTGTACGTCCTCGATCGAGACCGGGTGGTGGAACTGGTCTGTCTAGGCCGTGTCTCCTGGATCTTGGCGGGTGGGATCGAAGGTGAGGTTGAGTAGTTCCAGGCCGGTGACGGGCTGGAAGCCGATGTCGGTGTAGAGCGTCAGAGCGGGGGTGTTGTCGGTCTCGGTTTGGAGTGAAACGCGATGCGCGCCAGCGGCACGGGCGTTGTGGATGACGTGCTGGAGCAGGGCGTTCGCGATACCGCTGCGGCGATGGTGCGGGGCCACGTAGAGGTCGCGGATCGACCATGAGGTGCCCAGCATGAGCGATGCCGGCATGATCGTGACCGTGATGAAGCCGCAGACGTGATCAGCTCGGGTGGCGGCAGCGGCGGAGATCCGGTGTTGTGCGAGTTGGTCGTGCAGCCAGGAGCGGGTGATCTCTGGGGTTGACGGTTGGCCGTAGTGCGCCCGGTAGTCGTCGAACAGAGCAGCTACCTGATCGAACGCCGGATGGGCGGAGGCTATTGGCACGATCGTCGTCGTCATGCCGTAAGTGTGGCCGACGGTTAAGCCAGTGTGTCTGTTAGTGCCGGACCACGTCAGCGAGCGCGCGTCGATACGGTCGGATGTGGCCGTGAACCTTCGAGTAGGCCGCTATTCTCGGCCGACCCAGGTGGCGACGCACGCCTCGTTGCCCTCGGCGTCGGCCAGGACCCACCACTTCGGTGCGTGCGCATCAGAGACCAGCTGGCCACCCGCGGCCAATGCGGCGGCGATGCGGGCCTCGGCCTGATCATGCGGGACGGCGACATCAAGGTGCATGCGGTTGCGTTGTGGACGCCGGGCGTCCATTGGCTGCAACCCGAAGCCCGGCCCCCGGCGCGCCGGGTCGGCTAGATAGTCATCATCGATCTGGCGGTAACCCAGCAGCGCCCGCCAGAACGGCAGCACGTCCGCGCGGACGAGGGCGTCGAGGGTGACGTTGATGAGCTGCACGGCGGTCGGGTCGGCGGGGATGTCCAGGTCCCTGGCGGCAGCCGAGATCCGCCGGGCCAGCGCAACGTCGCGCGACAACAGGGACACCGTGACGCCGGCATGACGCAGATCGACGCTGACGTACTGCTGCTCCGCGCCACCGACGAGGCGGCCGACCTCATCGACGAGCGCTATGCCCTTGGCCAGCGATCCGGTGCGGAAATACGCCGAGACCACGTGGTAGAGGCAGCGCCAGTCCTCGACACCGTCGGCCGCGTGGAACTGCCCGGCCGTGATCTGCACCGTCATGCGGCGAACCTAGCATCGGCGGCGCGACGGAGCGCACAGTGGCTCTCGCACTCACTGGTCGGCGGTGCACTCTCATGCCGCGAGTCGGGCGTCGGGACGTCCGACCTTGCCGAGATGATTGCATCGGCTACCCACTGGCCGATGGGACGCCGTCGAGAGGGAATGCAGCGGCGAGGGCGTCGTCTGGCTCGACAGCGGTAGTCAGACGTCGTATGGGTAGAGAGCGACGTTCTCGCGCTGAAGGTAGAGCTCGACCCAGGTGTCGCTGAAGTCCCTGGGGATCGGATCAACGAGGTCAAGCAAGATCAGTGCGCCGTCGAGGTCGAGGATCCCCATACCGTCGGCGTGAGGTCCAGCCGACCGCGAACGATGACGCAGTGACCGCCCTGCTGTAGTCCCGCAGCGGCTTCGGCAGCCGGCTTGGCGTTCCGAGCCCAGACGATCTCCTCGTCGATCTCCCACTCGACGTGGTACTGCCCCGCAGGGGCGTCCGGTTCACCGCACCAGCGGACTGCGGTATGCCCAATCGACGTTCTGACCTGGGCTAGGACGGGGCTCCCCGGGAACCTGGCGATCTTCTCTACCTCGACGAGCATGATTCCATAGTGCCTGCCGGGCGTGGACCACTCGTGCGGGCATCCGGATCTGCCGCGAACCGCTCGCCGCGGAACGTGACCGGATCGCGGGTGCCTGCAACCGGACGTGCCGATGTGCGCGCTTAGTGGACTGCAACGTCAAACGGCCCTACTGCTCAGTCTTCTTCGATGTATCCCGTGGTGGGGTCAACGATGGCCAGGAAGTCGCGGATGTTCTCCATGTGCTCGTCGAGC
>NZ_JBSSHR010000045.1:0-2591 GCF_059089345.1 Micromonospora sp. BS32 | reverse complement strand
GGGCGTGGCATCGGATCGAGGATTGGCTGTCGCGGTTTGCCCCCCGATTCCGTGCGGAGCTGAACCCGCCGGCAACGGCAGGCGAGATCGACACTGTTGCAACCGCCCTTGGTGTGGCGCTCCCGGCCGACCTTCGGATCTGGTGGGGACTGTCCAACGGAGTCCAGCACGGTATCGGCCTACCAAGTGCAAGCCTGATCCCTGACTTCTCAAGTCCATACCCCACGTCCATCGCCCTGGAGCGTTGGCGGATGCACCTGGAGGTCCAACAGAAGTCGTACCCGCCGGGGCCGCGTGAAGAGATGGCACGATTCGTGGCCGACCAGAACCCCCAGCCAGCGGGCACCCTCCAACCCCAGTTGTACTGGCTCCCCCGATGGCTGCCCATCGCCGGTGACGGTGCGGGGGGCGGAGTATTCATCGACCTACGCGAGGGTCCGCTCCACGGATGCCTGGTGGAGTTCTCCCGAGAGCACCAGGGCACGACACCGCTGTGGGAGTCCGTGACGCAGCTGTGGGTAGATGTCGCTGACGAGCTGGAAGCCGTCGACACCGACATGCTCCGCAGCGACCGCATTGACGACCTGGGGTTCGGCTCGTGGGCGCCTCCCAACTCCTAACCGGAACGTGCGAGCCGCTACTGCGGAGCGTCCTGACCGAAAATGGTCAAAGGCGGCAAGTTAACGCCGCTCACGCAGCGTGAGAGCAGAGCCTCTGAACGGCCGGACGTGTCACCCAACAACTGGCACCGATCCGTAACGCATCAAGTGGAGCCCGACACCCTGTCGTACTCCGCTTGATGGGTTACGTCCTGGCTTCACCTGATGCGTGACACGATGCCCTGGCTCGTTGGCTACCCGCTGTGAACGCGGGGCGGCCGGAGAGGGCTGGCGTATCCGCTTCTGCCGAGATGAGTGCACCTAGACATGCCACGAAAGCGCCCAGCGTAATAGAACGAACGAATAAGACATCAATGCAATGGTGGTAACTCTGAGCTCATGATAATGATTCGCTCCGCCACGAATCGCACGAGGGGAATCTCGGCATTCAAGTCGGCGTCATCGACGAAGGGTGTGAACTTCCCCCTACCGCCCTCCTTGCTATGCACAAGTGCGTTTCTGGTTTTGTAGATCCTATTGGTAAGCGCGGTGAGCACCTTGGCGTGGTCGCGAGATTCTAGGTCGACCACATCGCCATCCGAGAACGGGACCTTATTTTCGGCGTAGAATCTGATGAGATCCGGCCTGAAACCGTGAATGTCCTCTTTTAGATCTGACAGGACTATGTACTTCTCTAGGGTTAACCTCAGAGCCGCCTGTTCGCTGCTGATGACAAGCTCTTCGTCGCGAAGCTGAACGGCCCGCGTGACGCTTCTTATCAGCTTTCTAACGTCGTTCTTACGGCGATGAGAAAAGCCGGGGTCAGTAATCAACCCCTGGACTCTTGCAATCAAATCGTCGTGATAGACGTTCTCGAACCAATGCTCGGCGACATGATAATACGAAAGATATTCGAGCATGGGACTCTCGGAAGAGACGCCGAGCCGGTAATGGTGCACGAGATCTGAGACGTAGTGCCTTCGTGGAGCCTCCAGTTCCTGCGGCGACGATCGCCTCATCCGCCTAAATCTTGAGGGTCCGGCGAGCTGCTCGAAGTCGTACTCCGGCATGATCGCCCAGTCTAGGTTGTAGCTAAAGTGGAACAAAAAGCCATCAATATATGGCTTCCAATATTTGCGGGAGCGTTGACTTGATGACGTTACGCGGAAAGTGAGGAGCGCTGGTGCCAATTCTTGGAAGACCTCTAGCGCATCCGAGTCCAATTCACCGAGGGTGCGATAGCGGCTGATGAACAAATAACTCGGCGACCATCTCGGGCCACCCTCCTTCTCTAGACAGAGTAGGACGTAGAGTAAATACTCAAGACTCGACCTCCCTAATTCGTACGAAAGCCCTGCCTGGGAATCATGAATAGAGAGCGGCTCGTCACGGAAGCGGCGGCCCATGACCGCTCGGTGAAGGCGCACAGCCACCTCATAGCATGTCGGACTTGCTATTGAAGCGCCATCTATGCCTTCAAAGCTGGAAAGCCGCTCTGCAACCTCGTTAAGGCGCGTAATGGTAGCCGAGAGTTCGCCCTTGTCCGGGTCGTCTCCAAAGATGTATCTATCGCCTACTTGCTGAAAATTCATTCGGAGGGCTTTGGCAATAACCCGAGCCACATCCTCGCTTGACGCTTCCATGGAAACCCTTCGATGGACTGGAGAACTCTAACAGGGGTACAGCAGCGCGTCGAATGCCCTGGAGCAACGTCTCGTATGGCGGGGTGCGTGCGGTTGCTCGAACTGGTACGCCGGCCAGACCACCGCCCGACAGATCAGCCCACGCCGCCGAAGGCCCGCGGGGCATCCTCTTCTGCCGCCGTCCGAGCGCTTAGCGTCGGCCACCTCGGTACGTCCGTGGCAAGTGTCAGGTGGGCCCTGGTCAGTCGACCATTACGGCGAAGACCGACGACATCGGCACCGGCCCGGCACACCGGGAGTCGTTCGACCGGGCGCGGCTATCGCCCATCACGAAGACGGAGTCGGCCGG
>NZ_JBSSHR010000044.1:0-2784 GCF_059089345.1 Micromonospora sp. BS32 | reverse complement strand
AGACCGAACACCGACCAGCCGAGATAGAACGCGCCGAGCGCCCACCAGAGCGGCACCAGGCCGAACATCGCCGTCAGCGGCCAGACGGGCAGCGGCGGCGACCCCAGAGGTGGCCGTGCCGCGTTCCCCGGCCGCGCGGTGCTGCTTCCCGACCCCGTCCGCGTGGCGGTGCCGGGCCGTCGGTCAGACACCCCGCCCCGTCCGCTGGGCCAGCCGCAGCACACGTTCACCGGAGAGCAGCCCGAGGACCACGGGCACGGTGACCAGCACCCGCTTCTCGTACGGGTTGAGCCGGACCACCCGGCCCAGTTCCCGGACGGCCTCCCGGCGGCGCCGGCCGGAGGCGAGCGCGAAGGCGATCTGCCCGTGCAGCCGGGCCAGGCCGGTCCGGCTGCCGGCCAGCTCGGGGTGCTTGTCGAGCAGGTAGCGGGTGGCCTCGACGATCGTCGCCCAGCGGCCGAAGAAGAAGGAACCGCCGTGCCAGTCCACCACCACCAGGACCTCGGGCACGATCACCACCGGGCCGTGGGCGGCGATCCGCAGCAGCCACTCGTAGTCCTCGCCGTAGCCGCCGGGCAGCTCCTCGTCGACCGGGCCGATGGCGTCCCAGGTGGAGCGGCGGACCAGCAGGGTGCTGGAGTGCACCTCCATCACCCGGTCCTCGACGAAGTCGGGCAGCGTCACCTCGGCCCGGTCCAGGCGCCGCTCCTTGGCGATGCCCGGCCCCTCCAGCCGGATGCCGCAGCTCGCGGCCGCGGCGTCGGGCCGCTCGGCCAGCAGCTCCACCTGCCGGCGCAGCTTGGCCGGCAACCAGAAGTCGTCGTCGTCGCAGAACGCGAGCAGCGCGCTGGTCGACTCCTCGGCGCCGGTGTTGCGGCCGCCGGGCAGCCCCCGCGAGTGGGTGTTGTTGACGTAGCGCAGCGTCCGGCCGGCCGGCACGTCGAGGTCGAGGTCGCGGATGTCGGTGTGGTCGTAGACCACCACGCACTCGACCGGGCCGGGATAGTCCTGGTCCAGCACCGCGCGCACGGCCCGCTCCAACAGACCGGGGCGGTCCCGGGTGGCCACCACCACGGTCACCGGCGGGTACCGGTCGGCCGCCGTCGCGTCGTCGGCCCGCTTCGGGTCGCGGTCAGTCACGGCCGACACCCGTCACCACCAGGCCGATCGGCTCCACCCCGACCGCGCGCAGCCGCTCCACCAGCTGGCCCAGCTGCGTCGTCCGGGTCTTGTCCAGGGCGGTCACCAGCATCGCCCGGCCCTCCCGGGCGGCCCGCACCCCGCGTTCGTCGTGCAGGGCGGGCGGTGCGTCGAGGACGGTCAGCCCGTCGGCAGCCGGGGCGTCCAGCTCGACCAGGCGCACCGAGCCGGTGCCGATCCGCACCTCCTGCCCGTCGCCCAGCGATCCCTCGCCGGTCGGCCGGGAGGTCGTCGGAATCACCTCGGTCTTGTCCGCGGTCGTGGTCGAGCGGTACACCGCGCCGTTCTTCGCGTCCGGGGCGGGGAACGGCCGGGGCTTGCGGACCGCGGGGATCACCATGGTGTCATCCGGACCGGCGGCGCCCGCGGGCGCCGGGGTCGGGGCCGGTGCCGGGGCGGGGTTCGCGCCCGGCGTCGTCACCCGGGGCCGGGACAGCAGCGAGCGGGCCGGCTCGACCGCGGGATGCCGCCGCTGCGCCTCCTGCAACATCGCCCGCACCCGCTCCCGGAGCTCCGCGGTGGTGCCGAGCCGCACGTCCTGCCCGTTCTGCGCCAGCGCGGCGGCCAGCCCGGCGCTGATCTGCTCGCGTGCCTCGTCGGCGCCGGACGAGAGCAGCACCAGCGGGGTGCGCTGCGGCCCGTCCACCCAGCGGCCCAGGGCCAGGGCCAGGTAGCGCAGGTCCGCCTCGTCCGGCCGGCCGCTCCGGTCCCGCCGGACCGTGCCGAGCAGGGGCGCGCCGACCGTCACGGCGGCCTCGGCGGCGGTCCGGACCCGGCGGTCCAGGGACTCCCGGACGAAGGCCACCAGCGCGCCGACCAGCAGGCCGCCGAGCAGCCCGGCGACCAGGATCAGCGGCGCGGCGTCCCGGCTGGAGGGCACCGGCGCGCGGGCGGCGCTGGTGACCGAACCGGGGCTCAGGTCGGCCGAGGCGATCTTGGAACGCTGCTCGGCGAGGGTCGCGAGCTGGTCGTTGAGCGAGCGCAGCTGGTCGAGCAGGGCACTGACCCGCGGCGGCGGGTTGGTGCTGTTCTGGGTGCTGGGCAGCGCCTTCTGGGCGGTGGTGCGCTGGCTGGTGACCAGGGCGATGGTGTCGTCGTACGACTTGAGCACCTCGGCCCGCTGGTTCTCGTAGATGCCGCGGCGCAGCTCGAGGTATCCGTCGGCGGCGCCGTTCGCCCCGTCCACCGCTTCCCGCTCGGAGTGGCCGGCGTAGCTGAAGCGCATCACCTGCCCGCCCACCGGGGTCTCCACGGTGAGCGCGTCCGCCACGTCGCTGGTGTCCCGCCCGGTGATGGCGGAGACCTTGTCGATGACGTCGTTGCTCTTGGCGATCCCGCTCTCGGCGGTCATGTTGACCGCCCGGTCGGCGCCGCCGGAGGGCACCGAGAACGGGTCGGTGACCACGGCGCGGACCACCACCGCCGTCGTCGCCGTGTACGTCGCGGGAACGAGCAGGACGTAGCCGGCCACGGCGGCCAGCACCAGCGCCGCGGTGCCGAGCACCGTCCGCCACCGGCGCAGCGGGATACGCGCCAGCTCGACCAGGCCGACCGGGCGTTGCCGGGCTGGAGCGACGTCGGTCA
>NZ_JBSSHR010000043.1:0-3382 GCF_059089345.1 Micromonospora sp. BS32 | reverse complement strand
TTGTCCGGCGGCGTCCTACTCTCCCACACCCTCCCGAGTGCAGTACCATCGGCGCTGGAGGGCTTAGCTTCCGGGTTCGGAATGTTACCGGGCGTTTCCCCTCCGCCATGACCGCCGTAACTCTATCGACTTGACAAACAACACCACCCACGGTGTGTTGTTCGTTTGTCGGGAGTTGCACAGTGGACGCGTAGCAGCTTCGTAGTCAAGTCCTCGGCCTATTAGTACCGGTCAACTGAACCCGTTACCGGGCTTACATTTCCGGCCTATCAACCCAGTCGTCTAGCTGGGGGCCTTACCCATCCGAAGATGGTGGGATACCTCATCTTGAAGCAGGCTTCCCGCTTAGATGCTTTCAGCGGTTATCCCTTCCGAACGTAGCTAACCAGCCGTGCCCCTGGCGGGACAACTGGCACACCAGAGGTTCGTCCGTCCCGGTCCTCTCGTACTAGGGACAGCCCTTCTCAAGTATCCTACGCGCACGGCGGATAGGGACCGAACTGTCTCACGACGTTCTAAACCCAGCTCGCGTACCGCTTTAATGGGCGAACAGCCCAACCCTTGGGACCTGCTACAGCCCCAGGATGCGACGAGCCGACATCGAGGTGCCAAACCATCCCGTCGATATGGACTCTTGGGGAAGATCAGCCTGTTATCCCCGGGGTACCTTTTATCCGTTGAGCGACACCGCTTCCACATGCCAGTGCCGGATCACTAGTCCCGACTTTCGTCCCTGCTCGACCTGTCAGTCTCACAGTCAAGCTCCCTTGTGTACTTGCACTCAACACCTGATTGCCAACCAGGCTGAGGGAACCTTTGGGCGCCTCCGTTACCTTTTAGGAGGCAACCGCCCCAGTTAAACTACCCACCAGACACTGTCCCTGAACCGGATAACGGTCCGAAGTTAGATACCCAAATCAACCAGAGTGGTATTTCAAGATTGCCTCCACCCATACTGGCGTATGGACTTCACCGGCTCCCACCTATCCTACACAAGCTAATTCGGATACCAATGTCAAGCTATAGTAAAGGTCCCGGGGTCTTTCCGTCCTGCCGCGCGTAACGAGCATCTTTACTCGTAATGCAATTTCGCCGGGCCTGTGGTTGAGACAGTGGGGAAGTCGTTACGCCATTCGTGCAGGTCGGAACTTACCCGACAAGGAATTTCGCTACCTTAGGATGGTTATAGTTACCACCGCCGTTTACTGGCGCTTAAGTTCTCCGCTTCGCCCCGAAGAGCTAACAGGTCCCCTTAACGTTCCAGCACCGGGCAGGCGTCAGTCCATATACATCGAATTACTTCTTCGCATGGACCTGTGTTTTTAGTAAACAGTCGCTTCCCCCTGCTCTCTGCGGCCATACAACGCTCCACCCGCGTGGGGCTTCACGTCTCCGGCCCCCCTTCTCCCTAAGTTACGGGGGCAATTTGCCGAGTTCCTTAACCACAGTTCGCCCGATCGCCTCGGTATTCTCTACCTGACCACCTGTGTCGGTTTGGGGTACGGGCCGCTAAGAACTCGCTAGAGGCTTTTCTCGGCAGCATAGGATCACTGACTTCACCTGAATCGGCTCGGCATCACGTCTCAGCCTTCGTGCACCACGGATTTGCCTATGGTGCGGCCTACACGCTTACCCCGGCACAACCACCGGCCGGGCTCAGCTACCTTCCTGCGTCACCCCATCGCTTGACTACTACCCGTCAGGTTCCCACGCTCCCCACACTCGGTCCGAAGACCTCCTGCGGTTCGGGTGGTTAGCACAACGAGGTTCGTCAGGGTCGCTCTTTCGCGGGTACGGGAATATCAACCCGTTGTCCATCGACTACGCCTCTCGGCCTCGCCTTAGGTCCCGACTCACCCAGGGCGGATTAGCCTGGCCCTGGAACCCTTGGTCATCCGGCGGAAGGGTTTCTCACCCTTCTTTCGCTACTCATGCCTGCATTCTCACTCGTGCCGCGTCCACAACTGGGTCACCCCGTTGCTTCACCCGCGGCACGACGCTCCCCTACCCATCCACACACCTGCACAAGGAATCAAGTCCCAGCGAGGTTGAAATGTGAATGCCACAGCTTCGGCGGTGTGCTTGAGCCCCGCTACATTGTCGGCGCGGAACCACTTGACCAGTGAGCTATTACGCACTCTTTAAAGGGTGGCTGCTTCTAAGCCAACCTCCTGGTTGTCTATGCGACCCCACATCCTTTTCCACTTAGCACACGCTTAGGGGCCTTAGCTGGTGATCTGGGCTGTTTCCCTCTCGACTACGAAGCTTATCCCCCGCAGTCTCACTGCCGCGCTCTCACTTACCGGCATTCGGAGTTTGGCTGATTTCGGTAAGCTTGTGGGCCCCCTAGACCATCCAGTGCTCTACCTCCGGCAAGAAACACGCGACGCTGCACCTAAATGCATTTCGGGGAGAACCAGCTATCACGGAGTTTGATTGGCCTTTCACCCCTAACCACAGGTCATCCCCCAACTTTTCAACGTTGGTGGGTTCGGCCCTCCACGCGGTCTTACCCGCGCTTCAGCCTGCCCATGGCTAGATCACTCCGCTTCGGGTCTAGGACACGCGACTGAATCGCCCTATTCAGACTCGCTTTCGCTACGGCTCCCCCTCACGGGTTAACCTCGCCACATGCCACTAACTCGCAGGCTCATTCTTCAAAAGGCACGCCGTCACCCCGCAAGGCTCCGACGGATTGTAGGCGAACGGTTTCAGGTACTATTTCACTCCCCTCCCGGGGTACTTTTCACCATTCCCTCACGGTACTTGTCCGCTATCGGTCACCAGGAAGTATTTAGGCTTACCAGGTGGTCCTGGCAGATTCACGGCAGATTTCAGGGGTCCGCCGCTACTCGGGAACACCCACAGAAGGTCAGCAACTTTCACCTACCGGACTATCACCGACTACGGTTGGCTTTTCCACACCATTCGGCTAGCCACTGACTTTGTAACTCCTCGAACGAGTGTCAGCTCGTCCAGCGGGGTCCCACAACCCCGACCACGCAACCCCTGACAGGTATCACACGCAGCCGGTTTAGCCTCGATCCGCTTTCGCTCGCCACTACTCACGGAATCACTAAATTGTTTTCTCTTCCTACGGGTACTGAGATGTTTCACTTCCCCGCGTTCCCCCCATACACCCTATGTGTTCAGGTGCAGGTGACATCACATGACTGATGCCGGGTTTCCCCATTCGGACACCCTGGGATCACAGCTTGGTTGACAGCTCCCCCAGGCCTATCGCGGCCTCCCACGTCCTTCATCGGCTCCTGGTGCCAAGGCATCCACCGTTCGCCCTTGACAACTTGACCACAAAGATGCTCGCGTCCACTGTGCAATTCTCAACAAACGACCAACCCACAACCAGAAACACCCCACACCA
>NZ_JBSSHR010000042.1:0-4329 GCF_059089345.1 Micromonospora sp. BS32 | reverse complement strand
ACACGAGTGAGGCGGGGTGAGGGGGGAGGGAGGGGGAGGGGGTTAGTGGCGGAGGGCGGCCTGGCGTTCGGCGGTGGCCTTCATGCGGGCGGCACGGTCGATGTCGGACTGCTGGACGGCGGCGACGGAGCCGAAGACGCTGACGGCCTCGTAGTACGTCCAGGCGAGGCTGTAGCAGGCCGGCCGGACCACGTAGTTGTAGGTGGCGCAGACCCGCTTCAGGTCGGCGTAGAAGGCGCTGTCCAGCCGGGACTTGTTGGCGGAGAACTGGCCCATCGCCTTGTAGTTGCGGTAGCCGAAGTCGTGCCGGTAGCAGGAGAGGCTGAAGTTGAACCCGAGCGGATTGTCCGGGCTCGACGAGCAGTAGTCAGTCGACCAGTCGAAGGCGTACTCCGACCAGGCGGCCTTGTTGAGCCGGCCGGCGTTCCAGGCGTTGTAGCTGGTGGCGCTGGTCTGTGTCCAGCTGGAGAGCACGCTGAGCTTCTGCTCGGTGCTCACCGCGGCGGACGCGGGCGAGGCGACACCGAGCGCGGTGAGCAGCGCGAACGTGCCGGAGACGAGGACGGTGGCGAGGCGTCGGGACACGGTTACCTCCGCGGGGATGTGCGGTACGGCGGGTCACCGGCAGGTCACCGGATGTCGATCAGTTTCGATCAATCCCGGGGCGGTGGGTGGGTATCCTCGCTAACTATTGATGACATACGTCGAAACAGACGAATGGCCCGGGCGGTCACCGCCCGGGCCGCTCGCCTCTTCCGTCAGCGGACCACCCGGGCCGGGCTGGCCGGGCTCTCGTTCGACAGCCGGTCCAGCGCGGTCACCAGGTAGGTGTAGGTCGCCCCCGGTGCGGCGGTGGTGTCCACCCAGGACTGCACGTCCTCACCCGAGCCGCGGACCGTGTCCACCAGGTGCGCGGCGTCGGCGAGGCCGCAGGCGTCCACCGGGCCGTCGGAGTCGAAACGGTAGACCGCGTACGAGGTGGCGTCGCCGAACGGGCCGCGCCCGTCGGCCGGCTGCCGCCAGCTCAGCCGTACCCCGTCAACGGTCCGCTCCGCCTCGGTGACCACCGGGGCGAGCAGCGGCCGGGCCGGCAGGTGCGGCATCGCCGGCACCAGCGCCGGGCGCGAGTAGTGCTCGGCGGCGTAGATGTCGGTGGCGCCGAGCCGGTTGGCCTTCACCTGCACCGCCGAGAAGTGCACGTTGCCGAGCACCTCCGGGTACGACCGGTTGAGCGTCAGGTGGTCCGACAGCTCGCGCGGGTTCTGCCAGTACGGCCCGTACGCCGGCTCGCCGCTCTTGTAGTCGGCCTGCCCGATGTAGAGCTGCACCCGGGTGCCGCGCACCTGCTCGGCCCACCACGGCACCAGCCGGGCGTAGTCGGCGGCCGGGTACTGGCCGATGTACCAGTAGAGCTGCGGCACCACGTAGTCGATCCACTCCTGCTTGATCCAGGTGCGGGTGTCGGCGGAGATGATGTCGTACGACTGCGAGCCGGTGGTGTCCGAGCCGGCCGGGTCGGCCGAGGCGTTACGCCAGATGCCGAACGGGCTGACCCCGAACTTCACCCACGGCTTGGCCGCCTTGATCTTCTCGCCCATCTCCCGGACCAGCAGGTTGATGTTGTCCCGCCGCCAGTCCGCCTTGTTCGTGAAACCCCGGTTGTGCTGGGCGAACGTGGCGTCGTCCGGCACCTGGTGGGTGCCGCTCGGGTAGGGGTAGAAGTAGTCGTCGAAGTGCACGCCGTCGATGTCGTACCGCTGGACCGCGTCCAGCATCGCGGTCTGGACGAATGCGCGGACCTCGGGGATGCCGGGGTTGTAGTAGAGCCGGCTGCCGGCGACCCCGGCCGGCGGGTAGGCGAAAACCCAGTCCGGGTGCTGCCGGGCCGGGTGGTCCGGCGCCAGCTTGGCGAGGTCGGCGCCGGCGCCGCCGGGGGCCGGCATGGAGACGCGGTACGGGTTGAACCAGGCGTGGAACTCCAGGTTCCGCTGGTGCGCCTCCGCGACGAGGAAGGCCAGCGGGTCCCAGCCCGGATCCTGGCCGCGCACCCCGGTCAGGTACTCCGACCACGGCTCGTACGGCGACGGCCAGAACGCGTCGGCGGTCGGGCGGACCTGGACCACGACGGCGTTGTGGTTCAGTTTCTGTGCCAGGTCGAGCCAGCCCCGGTACTCCGCCTGCTGGGCGGCGATCCGGTCGGGCGCGGTCTGCGAGGCTTTGCTGGGCCAGTCGATGTTGACCACCGACGAGATCCACATCGCCCGGAACTGGCGCTTGGGGGTGGCCGGGTCGGTGACGCAGGTGGTGGTGGAGTCGGCCGGGTCTGGGGCGGCGCTGGCGGGGGTGGCGGTGGCGAGCGCGCCGAGCATCGCCACGGCCAGCCCGGCGGCGCCGAGCCGAGTTGCCTTCATGCGGTGTGTCCCTTCGTCGGTGCTCCGGGGATCGCGGCCGCCTCGGCAACATTCGCCGCTGGCAATCCGCCGCTGGTAAGAAATTTTCACACCGTACGGGGTCTGCGCAAGGGTCTGAGCTGGATGTCCGGATACCGCCGCCGCTCGATGGTCGGCGACGGGCGTCACAGTGCGCACAGTGACCGGCCCCACACAACCGGTCGACGCCCGGTTGGTGTGACTAGTGACGGTTGGCGAGGGTCCGTCCTGGGTAGCATCGCCGATCGCCGGCCGCTACCAGGGTGGTCGTCAGCTGGGGAGGGGTGAGGCGCGGTGTCCGTACTGCGTACGAAACCGATCAAGGACGTGATAGCCCAAGGCGAGGCCGACGGCAGCGACGGCCAGCTCGGGCTGAAGCGCCACCTCGGCGCGCGGGACCTCACCGGCTTCGGCATCGGCATCGTGATCGGTACCGGCATCTTCACCCTGACCGGCATCGAGGCGCGGGACAGCGCCGGGCCGGGCGTGGTGATCTCCTTCGGCATCGCCGGCGTCGTCGCCCTGCTCGCCGCGCTCTGCTACGCCGAGCTGGCATCCAGCGTGCCGACCGCCGGCAGCGCCTACACCTACGCGTACGCGACCATGGGCGAGATCGTCGCCTGGATCATCGGCTGGGACCTGCTGCTGGAGTTCGCCCTCGGCGCGGCGGTGGTCGCCCGGGGGTGGTCCGGCTATCTCGCCGAACTCTTCGGCCTGCCCACCACCTGGTTCGGGGAGGAGGGGAGCATCGTCAACCTCGGCGCGATCGGCATCGTGCTGCTGCTCGGCGTCGTGGCGACCGTGGGCATCCGCGAATCCGCCCGGGTGACCAACCTGCTGGTGCTGGTCAAGGTCGCCATCTGCGCCTTCGTCGTGATCGCCGGCCTGTTCTTCGTGAAGGCCGCCAACCTCACCCCGTTCATCCCGCCGGCCGAGCCCGCGGGCGCCGGTGACGACGGCATCAAGCAGCCGGTCACCCAGGCCATCTTCGGGCTGGAGCCCTCGGTCTTCGGCTTCGCCGGGGTGCTCAGCGCCGCCGCGGTGGTCTTCTTCGCGTACACCGGCTTCGAGGCGGTGGCGAACCTCGGCGAGGAGACCCGCCGCCCCAAGCGCGACCTCACCCTCGGTCTGCTCGGCACCCTGCTGATCTCCACCGTGCTGTACATCGGCGTCTCGCTGGTCGTGGTCGGCATGGTCCCGTACACCGAGATCGACCGGGGCGCCCCGATCGCGTCCGCCTTCAACGCGGTCGGCGCCGGCTGGGCCGGGGTGCTGGTCTCCATCGCCGCCGTCGCCGGCCTGACCAGCGTCATCCTGGTCGACCTCGTGGCTATGGGCAGGATCGGCTTCGCCATCTCCCGGGACGGCCTGATCCCGCCGTCGATCGCCAAGGTGCACCCGCGCTGGGGCACGCCGTACCGGATCTCGATTGTCATGACGATCGCGGTGGCGCTGCTCGCCGGTTTCCTGCCGCTGTCGGCCCTGGCCGACCTGGTCAGCATCGGCGCGCTCTGCGCCTTCGTCATCGTCTCGATCGCGGTGCCGATCCTGCGCCGCAAGCGCCCCGACCTGGACCGGCCGTTCAAGGTGCCGTTCTCCCCGGTGCTGCCGATCGTCTCCGCGCTGGCCTGCTTCTACCTCATGCTCAACCTGTCGGTGGAGACCTGGATCCGGTTTCTGATCTGGATGCTGCTCGGCGCGATCATCTACTTCGGCTACGGCTACCGCCGCAACCGCCTGGCCCAGCACCAGCCGGCTGTCGCCCCCACCCCCCGCGCCCCCACCCCGCACAGCTGACCCCACTCCACCCCACGAGGGGCCTCGTTCATGGAAAGAGTGGCTGTCCGACGCGGAACAGCCACTCTTTCCGTGAAAGTGCGCCCGGGGTGGGGGTCAGGGG
>NZ_JBSSHR010000041.1:0-5524 GCF_059089345.1 Micromonospora sp. BS32 | reverse complement strand
ATGGCCGACCGGATGATGAAGACCTCGGCTGGAGTTTGGCGGGACCTCACCGAAGCTGTACGCCGCGAGTCCGACCATAGGCGCGCTAAGTAGCCGCAGCACACAGCGGCTCTGGGGCACTGCCAAAGATTGATGCTGGCTGAGACGATCCAGTCGTGAGCCTGCTCGCGTACCTCTGGCGTGCGATCTTCGGGCGCCCGCAGAACCTGGTCGAGACTCAAACGTCCGACGCCTGGCAACGGGTCGTGGACACTTTCTCCTCCGAGCAAGCCGATCTCGTTCGGGATCAGAAGGTCACGGAAGAGCAGGCTCGCACCGCCATCGCAGAGCGCTCCCCCAAATGACGTCGGACGAGGTTGCTCATGCACTTGCTCGCGGCATGTTCCTGACTCGGTGATCAGGCGCAGCGAGACGAGTCAACGGCAGTCGTGTGGCCGGACGTGCACACCGCACCACGGCGGCAGGTCGGCTGCCCACACCCGCCAGCTGCCGGCGTCTCGCCGGGTCTCGAACCGCCACGGGTGGGCTGTGCCGCTGAGGTTGGTCTGCTCGTTCCACCAGGTCGGGCGGACCTGAGCGGTCACCGCCGCCCGGTCGTCGCCCTGGTCCTCGACGTCAATCGGTCCGACCACCTCAAGCTTCGACGGCACGTTGGCGCGCTCGATCTCGCCGCGGTACTGCCGCCACTGCCGCAGCAGCTCGTCATGACGCCTGCCGGCCAGAACCCGCGACAGGCCGATCTCCTCGCCGCTGCTCATTTGGAGCACGTACACGTTTGCCGCCGCGTCCGGACTCGACTCACCGCGTTCCGCCTCGGCCTGTTTCTGGACGGCCCATGAGACTGGCACGGCCACGATCCCGGCGCATACCACCGCCACGAGCGACAGCACGACCCACGGCCAATGACGCGGCGACCGGACCGACGGAGCCCTGCCGGCCCCCGCTCCTCGGCTTGGTAGCGCTGGCCCCTCCCCAGGTTCCATGAGATCCAAAATATGGCCTCTGCGGGTCACCTCGCCATCACCAACGGCTGATCGCCAGGCCGCCGGCTTCTACTCCACCGTCTCCTCGCTTCGTCGGACCGCCTGATCAATCAACTCGGCCGCCATGCCCGGGGAAGCTTCAGACGTATCGATGGTGAGGCCGGCTGTGGGGAGCCTCTCTGTCTGGTCCCACGCCCTGAGGCGTTCCGCCGCGTCGCCCGTCTGTCGCTCCACAATGCGACGTTCCGCCAGGTTCCGGGGACAGGTAAGAGCAACTACGGTCCACCGCGCGTCGGGGAATGCCTCCCGTACAGCGTCAACCGCCTTGACCTGTCCGACGTGCACCACGGGGATCTGCTCGTGGAGCTGCTGACGCAGGCCGGGCGCGTCGATGACGTACACGGACCCATACCGCCGGTTCTCCCACACCACACTGCCCGAGGCGCGCAGAGCCGCCAGCTCCGCAACCGAGCTCATTCGGTAGCCCGCGATACGGCCCTGACCAACTTTCAGGCGCCGGAACTGCTGGTACCGGTCGTCGAGCTGGTGCAGGGCTGAGGTCACCGTGTCCTTGCCGGATGCCGGCGGGCCGTAGAGGATCACCCCCCGCATCAGTCGAGTTCCAACCCCATCAATGACTTGACCAGCGCTTCGGCCTGGTCCTGTAGCGGCCTGGCCGAGGCGCAGTTGTTGATGACGACGTGCTCGACCAGCGGGCGCGAATCAGGATCGATGCGGCTGAGGTAGCCGGCCCAGTCGGCCAGCTTCGCCGCATCTCGGGCCGCTCCTCGCCTCCGGATGTAGACGTTCATCGTGTCCGGGTCGCAGTACACCCACACCACGCTCACGGCTGCGCCCATGTCGGCGAACCGGGCCCTCGTCCGGTCCAACCACTGAGCGTCCTGGAACTCAGCGACGAACGGGGCCGTCACGATGGCGCTATTGCCGCACTGCACGTTCTCTTCGGCCGCGCTGCTCAACGCCTCGTACTCTCGGGGGCGCACGACCTTCAGATAGGTGTCTGACTCGCGGTCGTTCGGAGACTGGCCCAGGATCTCTAGGGCTGCCTCAACGATGGGCCGCGTCAAGGTGTCCTTGTCCAGCATCGGCCACCCGGTCGCCCGCGCCAGGATCCGTCCCAACTCGGTCTTGCCACTGCCGGCGTAGCCGCCGATGAGCACCACGCGCGGCTTGGGCAGCCGTACAGGTCCCCGTCGCTCCTGGTTCGGCACCCGCACGACCCGCTTCGAGCGGGACTTGCTCTCAATGAACCCTTCCGCCTCCAGCACCTTCATTGCTGCTGTGATGGTGAACGGGCTGGTGTCCCACTCGGCGGCCATCTCGCGGCTGGACGGGAGGACGTCACCGTCTCGACGGATTCCGGCTGAGATCTCGTTGCGAATGTGCCGCGCGATCTGCTGGTGCACGGATTCACCCCGGGTCAACCGGGGACGGGGCGATGACATGGGCATCCTCACGGTAGGCGCACTCAGCTACCAGATCCTACCAGTTGCCTAACAGCGCCTCAGCGCCGTTACAGCACGTCAGAAGACTGTTTCAGATGGTGCATACCTAACAGTTGCTTGCCGTCCCAACCAACTGTTAGCGTCGGCCTACCGAGCAGACGTCCACAGGGGACGCGCTCACATCCAGGAAGGACGGCAGCTATGAAGCTGTACGTGGACACCCAGAGCAAGCAGGTCCAGGTGACGAAGGACCCGGAGCCGAAGAACGACCAGAACGGCAATCAGCGGTCGGAGAAGAACACTGGCCGGCTCATGTGGTCCACCCAGGTCTTCGTTCTCGACGAGACCGGCGGCGAGATCATCACCATCACCACGGCGGGTGAGAAGCCGGGCGTGACGGTGGGACAGCTCGTCGCTGTCGAGCAGTTGGAGGCCATTCCGTGGGCGACCAACGGGCGCAACGGCGTCGCGTTCCGCGCCATCTCGCTGAAGCCGAAGGCTGGTAACTCGGCGGCGAAGTAGGTCCCTCGCTCACCGCGCTGTGTGAGCCTCTGGTGTCTGACCTGATGCGGCCTGATGGTCCGCTGACCTGAGATCCAAGGTCCGGGAGTGGTTCCGACTCCTACATTCCCGGCCCGTCACCACCAGCGGTGGTGGCATCCCCGCAAGAGCTGGCGCGGGGTCGGTCCGACTCCTACATCTGCCGACCCCGTGCCCTCCAACTCATCCGACCCAACTCGCGATTGGGAGGGATTCGTCGTGTCCAAGTCTAGCCCCCGCCGCCCCTTCGGGCGGAACACCGGAACGGTGACGGTCATCGAGGCCAAGGTCCACCGTTCCTCGGCCCGCAACGCCCGGTTGGCGTTCATCCTCACGGCGGTCATCGTCGGGCTGCTGGCGGCCGTGGTGGCCGCTTCCTCCATGCACCCCATCCTGGCCCTGTTCCTGGGCGCGGCCATCGGTGTCCCGTCCGGCGGGTTCGCCTGGGTCCTCGTGCGGATCTGGCCGGTGCTGCGGCTGCTGTGGTGGTGGTCCATCGAGATCGTGCTCACCACCGCTGTCATCACCTTCTGGGTGCAGCTGGCCGACCACACCTCGACCCTGGTGACCCTGCTCGTGGTCGCCCTGGTCGTCGGCGTCCCTGCCGCCGTCCCGGTCACCCGCCGCGCCCTGGTCGCCTGGACCTGGTGCCTCGTCGTGCGGCACCGGCTGCGCGTGTGTTTCGCGCAGTTCATCATCGCCAACCAGTCCGGCAGCCTTCCGCTGATCCTGTGGGCTCGTCCCACGCCTGTGGGTGAGCGGGTCTGGGTCTACCTGCGGCCCGGCCTGTCCCTCGCGGACCTGGAAGGCCGCCTCGACCGCATCGCGGTCGCCTGCCACGCCGCCACCGCCCTGGTCGAGCGGGCATCCGACGGCAACTCCGCCTACCTGCGGTTCGACATCAAACGCCGGGAAGTCCTCACCGCGACGGTGGGCTCCCCGCTGGTCGACGTCATCGACCCGGACACCCCGGCAACCGAGCGCATCCCGGCCCCCGTGCCGACCGCTCTGGACCTGCCCGACGTCGACGCAACCGTCATCACCCTGCCGGTGCAGAAGAAACCGGCCACGACCGCCAACGGCACCAAGACCGCGGCGGCTTCCTCGTCTGACGCCGACGACGTCTCCGACTGGATCTGACCCACACGCAACCCGGACGCGGAGAGCCCTACGGGCTCGTTCGTGTGGCTCTCCGCGCCCACCAACAGCCCAAGGAGGGCACCCATGACCACCACGGCACCCGCCCCAACGTCGGGGGTTCCGGTGGGGCCTGGCCTGTCGATGTTCGACCCCATCTTCGTCGGCATCGATGAGTTCGGTCAGCCCGTATACATCACCCTCGCCTACCGCAACCTCCTCGCCGGCGGCGAACCCGGCGGCGGCAAATCCGGCCTGCTCAACTGCATCGCCGCCCACGCCGCCCTCTCCGTGGACTCCCGGCTCGTGCTGCTGGACGGCAAGCTCGTCGAGCTGGGGCAGTGGGAGGACTGCGCCGATGCGTTCATCGGCCCCGACATCACCGCCGCCCTCGACGTCCTCAAGCGGCTCCAACTGGTGATGAACAACCGCTACGCCTGGCTGCGCGCCCACGGGCGCCGCAAGCTCACCGCCCTCGACGGGCTCTCCGTCATCACCGTCCTGGTCGACGAAATCGCCTTCTACTCCGCGACCGTCGGCAGCAAGCAGGAGCAAGAAGAGTTCGTCGCTCTCCTGCGTGACCTGGTCGCGCGGGGCCGTGCCGCCGGCATCCCTGTGGTCGCCGCGACGCAGCGGCCGTCGTTCGACATCATCCCCACCAGCCTGCGGGACCTGTTCGGCTACCGCGCCGCGTTCCGCTGCACCACACCCAACAGCTCCAACATCGTCCTCGGGCACGGCTGGGCGGAGCAGGGCTACTCCGCCACCGACATCCAGCCGACCAACCAGGGCGCGGCCTACCTCATCGCCGAAGGCGGCATCCCCCGCCGCATCAAGGTCGCCTACCTCACCGACAGCCAGATCGCGGGCATCGCCGACTACGCCGCCTGGATCCGCCGCCCCCGGCGGTTACCGGCCCTCTTGCCCGACCTCACCCGCCTCGACGTGGGAGCAGCGGCATGACCACTCCTGTTTACGACTGCGCCGACGACATAAAGGTCGTCGACGCCGAGATTGACAAGGTCACGGGCCACCTGTGGCAGTGCCTGCGCTGCACCGTCTGCGGCAAGCGAGACGGCCACATCAACCAGGGCGGCTCCGACGACATGCACCCGATCCCCGACAACGCCGTCTTCTTCAGCGACCCCTGCTGGGAGGTCACCTCATGACCACCCGGGAGCGCACCTACGCCCGCGCCAACAACCAGCGGGCCGCGCAGTTCGTCGAGCTGTGGATCGTCGCCCAGCCGCACGAGATCGCGGCCATGGTCCAGATCGCCTCGGCCAGCGGCCGACTCGTCTTCGTCTCCCCGCCGACCCCGATGGGCGGCGACGACACCCGCCACCGCCGCTACCTGCGGCTGCGCACCACCTGAAACGGCCGACAGGACCAGTAACC
>NZ_JBSSHR010000040.1:0-10437 GCF_059089345.1 Micromonospora sp. BS32 | reverse complement strand
GCGGAACGCTTATGCGGGTCCACGCCGATGATGACCTGAGCCATCCTGTCCTCCCTCGATCCGACGGTGTTCGTCGACGGGAGGGCAGCGCTACCTTGAGCCGGGCAGTCCCCTGACTTGTCTACTGGAGTCAGACGCGAGGGTCTGCAGCCCGTAGCGTCAGGGCACCGGTTGGCACTGGCTCGCAAACCCCTTGCCGCCTCCGGGTTGGCTCATCAAGAGCGTGCCACCGCTGGCCGGCGCCCGGCCGTGGTGTGGCTCAACAGAGGCGTGCACAAGGTTCCGCAAGTCAGGCTGCCCACCACGGCGCAACTCCCCTCCGCCGGGTGAAAGGACCCTGACCGTCGTGATCACAATCGGCATCGACCCTCACAAGTCCTCCCTGACCGCCGTCGCGTTGGACCCCACCGGCCAGCACCTGGCCACCAGACGCGTCACCGTCAACGCTGGGGCATACAAGACGTTGACCACCTGGGCGGCCCGCTGGCCGCAACGACGCTTCGCCGTCGAGGGGGCGGCAGGCCTGGGCCGCGGCATCGCCCAACTCCTGGCCGCCGCCGGCGAAGACGTTGTGGATGTGCCCGCCACCCTCGCCGCCCGCGCCCGACTGCTGGACACCGGCGGTGCCCGCAAGAGCGACCCCGCCGACGCGGCCAGCGTCGCGCACGCCGCCATGCGCCACAAGCGGCTGCGCACCGTCGTAGCCGAAGACCACAGCACCCAGCTGCGCCTGCTCTCCGAGCGCCGTGACGACCTGGCCAGCGAACGAGTACGAGTCCTCAACCGACTGCACGTGCTGCTGCGTGACCTGATCCCCGGCGGCGCGGCGCCGGATCTCACCGCCGAGAAGGCCGCCACGCTGCTCCGCGGCGTGCGCCCGATCAGCGCCACCGACACCTGCCGACGCGACCTTGCCCGCGACCTCCTAGCCGACCTGCGCCGCCTGGACCGGCAGCTGGACACCAACCAGGCCCAGACCCGCCAAACCCTCGCCGAGACCCACTCCACCATCACCAACGTCCACGGGGTCGCGCACATCCTTGCCGGGAAGATCCTCGGCCACGTCGGTGACGTCACGCGCTTCCCGACCGCTGACCACTTCGCCAGCTACACCGGCACCGCACCGCTGGAGGCATCCAGCGGCGAACGCCGCCGGCACCGGCTCAACCCCACCGGCAACCGCCAGCTCAACACTGCCATCCATACCATCGCGGTGTGCCAGGCCCGCGACCCCGGCCCCGGCCGCGTCTACTACCTCCGCAAGATCAGCGAGGGCAAGACCCCCGCCGAGGCCCGACGAGCACTCAAACGACGCCTCACCAACGTCCTCTACCGACAACTTCTCAAAGATCAACAAAAGCAACCCGCCGCCACCCCTTGACACACAGAGGCGCTCTTGAGCCTCTCTCCGCCGCGGTGACCGGCGGGACGCACGCCAGATGAGAGCCACACCAACCTGCGGTGGGCGGCCGCGATGAGAGCGACCCCACCGGTCACCTCGACCAAGCCTGGCCGGGCTGCGGTCGTACCACCAGCTAACAGGTAGCCGCGAACCGCGCGCTACGGCCTGTTACGGCAAGCGGATCGCCTCGGCGGCGGGTCGTGCCGATGCGCGAAAGACGGTCATCCTCGATGACGACGTTCGTAGGCGCGGATAACTCGAAGCGTGGGATCCGCGCTCTCTGACGTGCGCAGCCGATCGGTCAGAAGGAAATCGGGCAAGGTGAACCCGGCCGCATGCTCGTGCTCGGACAGCACGAACGTTCCGCCCTGCTTCTCAGGCTGCCACCCGTGCTTCAGGGCGTAGCTGATGACGGCTCGTACGTCGGCCGATGCCGGATAGGCGCCGTCGGTCGCGCATGCCCCCCACGGTGCCGGCCAAGCGACCGACAGCAGATCCGCCTGGAGTGCCTGGCTCGTCTTCCCAGCGCCCCAGACCCGCAGGCGAATGCACCGGTGGCAATCACCGCTGCCCTGCACGTGATGAATCGCCGCGCGCCACACGAAGGTCCGCGCATCGATTCGCAGCTGCCGCAGTCGAGTCCGCACGTGGGTCACCTCGCGGTCGATCTTTCCCGATCCGCGGATGCCAGCCAACGTATTTGCCCGTGACACGTGCCGCCGATCGGGTTGCCATGGTGTGCACGCTCATGGCCGCGGAGCGTGCGGGACGTGCGACCTTGCTGCGGCTGGCGCAGACTGCGATCGAGCAGCCTTCCGCAGGCTCCGCCTGCGGCATAGCGGGAGCGCTACCTCGACCTACTGATCGGCTCTGCTCAGATGTGGGTTCAACGAGTCGGTGCCGTCATCGAGGTCACCGACGAGTGAGTCCGGGGCACGCATGCGCCACGCGTCGGTGACGAGCTCCTTCAGACGATCGACGCTCACCTGCGTCAACCGCAGCATGACGAGGGGCAACCCGTCATACGCGGGCGTGGTGAAGAAAACCTCGGGCTCGCCGAGGAGTAATGCCTGCTTCTCCGCTTCGTCGCCCACGTATAGCACCGCGATATCGGTCCGGATGCGGCGCGACGTACCGGGTCTGCCCTCGGGGTAGGACCAGATGAACCCTTTGTCGGCGACCCGGAAGTCGAAGCCCTCACTGTCGATCTCGACCACGTGAGGCAGCGCCAGCGCCAGCTGACGGACATCGTCGGCGTCAGCCATCGAGGTCGCTCCAGGACACCGCCACCTGCATCCGTACACCCTAACCACGGTGTCGCTCCGCCGGCTCACAGGAGTCGACAGCGAGACGACCGGCCGGTAGCGACAGAGCCACCTGCGGGCGGTTCTTCTGCCGCAGGCAGAGCTTCACGCCCCACCCAGGCTGCCGGCCGGGCAGGAGGAATCGGGGAGCGGGATGGGAGCAGACGCGTGCACCAAACGGCAGCCAACTGCACCCAACGGCGCCGAACAGCACTCAACGGCACCCGCACCCACCTGCGCTTCTGCGTTTCCGCAGGTCAGAGTCGGTGCGGCGTCCTGCTTCACACGGAGTACTCAGCCGTATTGCGCAGCAGTCGACGGCACTCTATGTCGCCTGGTAGGGGAGTATAGGCAGCTCAGAGCGGTAAAGAGCTTGTGGCGGATCGCGCCTTACAGGTGGGTGCAGATTGGGTGCAGGTTGGCGAAGTAGTCACTGCGCACGAAGTGCTCACCGAGCCGGAGCGGTGCGGAGGGCTTTGAGCTGCGGCGATGTGGACGAGCGACTCAGCGTGACCTCCCAGAGAAGACCGAAGAGGTCAGCGGCCCGACGACCGGGGCGGCGAGGTAGCGAGTGGATGGCCGAGGCAGGCTGGCGGCGTGGCCTGGTGATAGGTGTCGTTCTCTGCGATCGTCTGCCTGACAGTCCCGGCAGCTGTCCTATTCGCTGGAGAATCAATCCCAACCGCACCGGCCCGGCCTGGGGCTCCTGCTCGGTGACCTCTTCGGCGGATGCGGGAGATCATTGGAAACTCCACAGGAACAGATGGAAGGTGTCCTCGCCGCAGGTGAGCCAGGTGCCGTCGCCGAGCGCCATCGGGTCGTCCGACACCGGCTTCGGATACTCCACCTGGCTGATGATGTTCCCCCGTGCCGTGTCGATCAGCCAGTGCCGTGGCTGCTCGTGCCTCTCGCTGATGCTCGCGATGACCGTGTGCTCGTTGACGAAGCCGCACTGGTAGCCCCAGAAGAGCTCTTCCTCGGCGTCTGGCGGCGTTTGAGGCCGGGGGTCGGCGGTGATCTCGTGGGTCACCGCGCCGTCGGGAAGGCGATGGATCGCAGGCTCCAATCCCCAGTGAGACATAGTGAGGAACCGCGTCCCGCAGGGGCTGACGTCAACGAGGCAGCGGTCGTCATCCCCGATGCGGGTGACGGTGAGTCGAGTGCCGTCCCATTGACCCCACAGCAGCGGGACACCGTCCTGACCCTCGCCGACGCTGAGGCCCATCTGCCCGGGGTCGGGGTGGGGGATGTGGTGGGAGCCGGCGGCTGCGGTGTCGGTCGACGCTCGTCCCAGGACGCGGCCGTCAGCGGCGTCGAGCACGAGCCACTCCTCGTCGAGTTCCGACTCGACATCATCGGGCAGCGGTGTACGTACGTGAGCCCAGACCGTCGAGCCGTCGGCGCTGATCCAGCAGGAGCCCGAATCGGGGTGGCGATGTTTCTTGTCGTCCGCGTACTCCTGGTAGGAGTCGTGGTGCGACAAGCAGGACGGGGCCCAGCACGCGTGACGTACCCTCCAGCGCAGCACGCCGGCGGCGTCGACCGCGTGTAGTGCGTGCTGGCCGCTGAAGACCGCCAGGTCGAGGGTGGGGCTGACCGCATCGATGCCGCCGGCTCGGCGGGGCCAGGGTGCCGGGAACCGGGCTGCGGGATCGTCGTCGCCAGCGACGAGCCGGACGAGGTCGTATGCCAACAGTTCGTCGTCGCGGCGGATCACGACGAGACGGCGGTGCGGCCACCGCTGGACGGCGGGCGTGTCCGCGGTGTGATCGAAACCGGGTACGCGAGCAGCGTTCGCCGGGACGCGAAAGGACGCCATAAGGCGAGGGGTGATGGGCACCCGTGCATCCTGCCAGCCCGCTCACGGCGGGCGCGGTCGGCGACAGCCGCCTCAGCGAGCCCTCTTCGTCGCTTGCTTGCGGGGCGGGGTCAACAGGTCGGCTCTGGCCGCGACCGCGGACGGCGCCACCCGGTACTACGCCCAGACTCCGCGCTTTCCGCGCTCGAGCAGGCCGGCCTCGGTGAGGATCCGTAGGTGATGACTCACCGTCAGCTCTTCGGCGGCCCCGAAGGCTTCAGCGCTCATGGGTCGCGTTGGGTCAGTCTGTGATGTCCTAAACTGCCGATGTCTTGCCGCATCGACGTATGGCTCTGGGCCCTCCCGTGCTGACGCCGACATGGATCCCGATAGCTGAGACTCGAATCCCACGGCCAACCCTCTGGCCAGGGCTTCCTGGGCGGTGACCTCTTCGGCGAGTCCGAGGAGGTCACCGGGCTGCCTAGAATTGAGTGAGCTTCAAGTTCTTGCCGATCGTCATCGGCGGTGGGGCAACGGTTCGTATCGCCCCAGCGACACCACCTGATCAACCCCGGCCGGCCCATCGGAGCCCGCCCGTGGCTCTCACCCGGGCTCACCGAAACCACGCTGCGCCGCGCCCCCGCCCTCGCCGTCTGGGCGGGGCACCCGGATACCGCCCAGGACCGGGATGAATTGCGGGAGTGGACGGACGAGCGTGGCCGGCTCCGTCGAACCGGGTCCGTCGAACGATCGCCTGCGGCAGTCGGTCGACGAGTTGAACCGGTCCTTGCATGCAGCGGCGCCCGGTGCTGCGGCTGCACCTAGCCGACGATCGGCGGGCAGCAGGCGGTCAGCCTTCCCGGTAGGCGGGCAGCCCGAGCGCGGTGCGGACTCTGCCGGCCTCCCTGGCTCCGCTGTGCGCCGCTGCTGCGCGGATCTCCCGCATCAGCGCGTCGGCGTCCGCCGCCTCGCCGGCTCGCCGCCAATGCCGTAACGCGACGTCATTCTCCTTGAGGAGTGCGCCTATCGGCGCCCGGACCTCTGCCGGCCAGACCGTCTCGCGCAGCTCAACCGCGTGCGCCGCGTTCGTCCGGGCCACGTCGGCGGCTAGCGTACGGACCGTCCGCCACGGCTTCCCGGCGTTGACCGCGTCCTCCAGCTCTTCCAACGCGGTGTTGTACGGCGCCACGATCGCCAGGTAGCGGCTCTTCGCCTCAGCAGGCGTCAGCGCGGCCGGGGTGGTCGGCGCGGTGCTCTGCCAAACCGGGGCTGGAGCTTGCGGGTCGACCTGTTCGCCTCCACCGCACCCGGCGAGCAGCACGATCAGGGTCAGGACGGCCGTCCAGCGACGCACGGAAACTTCCCATCTGTCGAGTTCCGATACACCGGGAGTCTAGGGGCGCACCTGCCCGAGCGACTACCCAGCGACGGCGGCGCCGCCGGTGAGAAGTTGAACGCGGATCCCTTCACCGGCAACCGGTACGCCTTCGGCGGCGGTAGCCCGATCAGCAACGTCGAGGTGGATGGCCACTTCTTCAACATCACGGAGGCCGGGCTGGGTGCCTCGCCGGTGTGGGCTCCGTTGCGTTGAGCGTTGGCAAGATCGAGGCAGGCTTGAGCAGTGACGTCGTCGATCCGGCCTGGCCCGTGGCTGCCTCCGAAGTCGGCGTTCGCCGGGTTCCGGTTCCCGCCGGAGGTGATCGTGGTCGCGGTCCGCTGGTACCTGCGGTACAACCTGTCCTATCGCGACGTTGAGGAGCTGCTGGTCGAACGCGGCGTGGAGGTTGATCACGTCACCGTCTACCGGTGGGTGCAGCGGTTCACCCCACTGCTGGCCGACGCCGCCCGCTTCTGCAGGCACTCACCAGGCGACAGGTGGTTCGTTGATGAGACGTACGTCAAGGTCAACGGGGTTTGGCGGTACGTGTACCGGGCGGTCGACCAGTACGGGCAGGTCATCGACGCGCTCGTCTCGGCCCGCCGCGACGCCGCCGCGGCCCGGCGATTCTTCCGCCGGGCGCTGTCGACGTTGAAGGCGACACCCGCAGAGGTGGTAACCGACGCCGCCGCGATCTACCCCGCCGTGCTCGACCAGCTGATCCCGTCCGCGTGGCATCACGTCGAGCAGTACGCCAACAATCCGATCGAGGCTGATCACAGCCAGCTCAAACAGCGGTTGAGACCGATGCGCGGGCTACGAACGAACAAGACAGCACAGGTAATCATCGCCAGCCACGCCTTCATGCAGAACCTCCGACGCGGACACTACGAACTCGCCGTCGACACCCCGCCCGCTCTGCGGGTCGCCGCTGCGTTCACCGAACTCGCCCACGCGATCTGACCGCGGACCCCGGGACGGGTTCAACACGTCCGCCGATCCGATAAGGCAACGGCGCCCCTTCGAGAAACTCGTTGCTGACGAACGGAGTGATGACCGGCACCGAGTCCACCGCAGTTAGGTCGACGTGGGGCGCTGCGCGCCCAGACCACCCGTCGAGGACCGGCAGGTCGAGCTGCCGCCATCGTTGCCTCACGGACGAGTGCTCGGCTTGACGGTCCATAGGAGCCGAAGCCCCGGTCTCCCTCGCGCTCTACTTCGGCTCCTACTTCGTCCAGGCCGCCGAGGATCTTCACTGGGTGCCGGCTGGTGCGCTGCACCGCAGGTTCTTCGGCTGGGCCCGAGGAGGCGATCACGCGACATCAGCAGTGTGAGGTCGACCCAAGGCGCGGTACTTGTGTTTCAACCGGCCCGGAGGATCCAGAACGCGAGCCGGTGCGCTCGGTGCGCGACGGCGATGGCCGCGACCATTGGCTTCTTGCCGGCGCCGATGAGGCGGCGCTTGTAGGCGGCGACGTCGGGGTGGTGCAGGGTGATCCCGACGCCCAGGGCGAGGATCGCCTGTCGCAGCTCGACCGAGCCGATCTTGCTGATGTGGACCTTGCCGGAGCGTCGCCCGGCCGACTCGTAGCTGGTCGGGGCCAGGCCGTAGTGGCGGCCGGGCAACTGGCGCAGGCGAAATGGGACTGGGTGTTTCTGTTCTCTCTTCCGCTCGCGCCGCCCTGCTCTAGGCTTCGTTCGGTTGCCGCAGGTGATAGGCGTGTTGCTGCCCACCGACACCAGCGCGGCGCGGCCTGACGACCAAGACGATTCACATTGGCCGACCCCAATCCGAGCGGCCGTTGGCCACGAACTACGGGGTAGAGGTGTACGCCATGAGCCACCAACCGCGGTCTGCCAAGCTCATCTCCCGCCGCATTGTCCTGGCGAGCATTGGAGCCGTCGCTGTCGCGGGACGAGCCCCACGTGCCATAGGGGCGACCCGCGATCGGCATCCTGAGGACTTCGATGCGTCCGTTCCGCTCGCCTGGTTCGACCTTGCGCTGGCGCTGACGCGGACGACGCCTGGCTTCACGCCGCCGGTGACGGCGCGCGCGTTGGGCTACGCGGGTGTGACGCTATACGAGGCCGTCGTTCCCGGATCCCGGCAGTACCGATCGCTCGCCTGGCAGTGGCCGGGTCTACGCGGGCTGCCTAGTGACGAGCGGGGTGACAACTGGCTGGTCGTGGCCAATGCCGCGCTCGCCGGCATCCTGCGCTCGCTGTACGCCAACACGAGTGCGGCCAACCTAGCCGCGATCGACGCATTGGAGGCCGAGCTCAGCGAGCGTGCACGCGGCCGCTCCTCCCATTCGGAGGTCGCCGCGTCGGCGCGGCGCGGTGCGCAGGTGGCGCGCGCGGTGTTTGACTGGTCTCGCGGGGACGGCGGCCACGAGGGCTATCTGCGCAACTTCCCGCCGGACTACGTGCCGCCCTCCGGCCCTGGGCTTTGGGTCCCCACCCCACCGGCGTTCCAGCCCGCGCTGCAGCCGAGATGGGGCGACAACCGCCCTCTGGTGTTGCTCGACGGCCGCAGTTGCGCACCCGACGATCCCACCCTCTACTCCGAGCAGCGACAGTCTGCCTTCTTCGGAGAGGCGCGGGAGGTGTACGACGCGGTCAACAACCGCACGCCGGAGCAGGAGGCGATCGCGCTCTTCTGGTCCGACGACCCGGGTGTGACGGCCAGTCCGCCGGGTCACTCGATCTCGGTAGCGACGCAGGTGCTGCGCCTCGAGGACGCGTCGCTGATGCTCGCCGCGGAGACTTATGCCAAGGTAGGCATGGCCGTGTGCGACGCATTCATCGTCTGCTGGAAGACGAAGTACATCTACAACCTGCTCCGCCCCGTCACGTACATCCAGCGGCTCATCGACCCGACCTGGTTGCCGCTGCTGAACACGCCGCCCTTCCCGGAGTACACGTCGGGCCACTCGGTACAGTCCGCCGCCGCGTTCGGTGTGCTCGCGGACCTGTTCGGTGACTCGTACTCCCTCGACGACCACACGCACGACAACCGGGGGCTCGCGCCGCGGCGTTTCGACTCGTTCAGTGCGGCCGCTGAGGAGGCGGCGTTATCCCGGTTGTACGGCGGCATTCATTTCCGCCCGGCGATCGAGCGCGGGCTTACGCAGGGACGATGCATCGCCGAGGCAGTCAACGGGCTGCCCGCGCGCCGCCTGAAGCGGCACGGACTCCGGCTGGGCACCCTGGGAACGCGGCGCGATCGAGCGTAATGGCCGTGAGCGTCTCGGCGACCATCCGAACCGCCCGATCCCGCAACTCACACGGATAGGGGGACTTCCGTGGCATGACTCATCCTCTCAATCGATTCTCCACGGAACCCGGGGTGGTTCACCCAGATGGGGGACCGCAACCTCGACTTCCACGAAGAACGGGACACGCTCCACCGGCAGTGCCTATCGTCTGATGGTCGATGAAGGAGGCAGCTATTGGCGGCCATCACGCCGCCCGCTGCAACACCGAAATCGCCCGTGAGTACGCGCAAAAGCTCTACGAACCCCATCTGCACTTTCCCATCACAGCGATCGAAAAGGCGCAATATGAACATCCGCAGGAAATCGGCTCGTGCCTTCATCTCTATCCCTCTTGCGTTGCTGCTCTCCATTTTGGGCACAGGGGTGGCGCACGCAGCAAGCACGAATGGTGCTGCTGGTCAGATGCCTGCTTTCTACGATGGTACGCAGTTCACCGTCAATATGAAAGAGATGCCGGACGATGCCTCGGCCGCACTGATCGCGCACAACAAGAGCATCAACACGATCTATGCAACGAACGACCTGGACGAGGAACAGGATTTCATTCCCGTGATCGATGCCATCCAGGGTGACGGGTTCAACCCCCTGTGGCTCCAAGTCCTCATCGAATTCACGGGATCTGATCCTCACCAGTTCACCTCCGACGAGCAGGTCCTGGCGGCTGCCGCCGCAGGGGAAATCACTCTCGATGTGACGGACGAGGTGTACCGCTGTTCAGTTGTTGGCCCGAAGAAGTAGCGTCGCACAATGAACCTGCCCGCCTCGCAAGCGGCGGGCAGGTTCCTGCGGCTCCTTCAGCCGTTGGACACCACGCCCGTCCGGGCCTGAGGGATCCAAGGCCCGGAACAGAGGTGTACTCGTTGATCAGAACAGTCACCTTGCCGCCGAGGAGTACGTCACCGGCTTCTTCGACACGGGATTGGAGCACCAGGGGAATGTGGGCGAGCCCTCTCCCGTACAGCAGCCGAGGACAGCAACCAACCGCACCGAGCCAGGCCACGAGCGACCGCAAGGAACCGTGTCACCTCGCGCGAGATTGCATCGGGACTGTAAAACGAACGGTGTATCTCCTGATCAAGGAGCAGCACCTGATGACGGATATCGTGATCACCGAGGTCGATACTGGCCAGGTGGCGAAGCGTGGACCGGCCGCGGCCGGTGGGAGACGGGGTCGACGATCAGCTCGTCGCCCAGGTGGTGGAACAGGCCCGCGCGGCGGGTCTGCAGCTCACCGGCGAGGGTGGGCTGCTGCAGCAGCTGACCAAGCGGGTCCTGGA
>NZ_JBSSHR010000039.1:0-17846 GCF_059089345.1 Micromonospora sp. BS32 | reverse complement strand
GGTCACGGGCCACCCGCACAACATCATCGCGGAACTCACGAGGGTAGGGCTTGGGCACAGCAACATCCTTCCAGCCCGCCACCAGGGCAAGCCATCTCAGATGTCACCTACCGGTGCAGCAGACCCCTTGAACCGAACCAGGGTTTGACCGTCAAGCATCTGGTGGGACGCGAGCGTCAGGCATGTCCCGTGACAGGACAAGCTGTTCGGGCAGGATCACTGATGTGGGCTTCAGGCAGAGGAGCGGTACGTGGCAGAGGCGAAGTTCCCCAGCGATCTTTCTGGCCACTTCTGGGCAACGCTGGAACACCGGCCTGAACTCGATCGATGGCGCTTCGAGATCATCGACTATCAGAACAACGTCCTGCTCAGTGGCTTGGCCCGTAGCGAGCGGCAGGCCGCAGCCATCGTCAACGCATGGGACCAGGTGATCGCAGCGTCCCCGGACGAAGAGGACCCCAGCATGGATTGGGTCGATGAGTCGGAATGATCGCTGCCCGTATTCGCTCAGTCGAGCAGTCCCGGGACCCGCTCCTGAAGGTTGGCTATCACCTGCGACAGCCCGGCGTTCAAGTCATCACCGTCCCACCGCACGAATTCCCCGCCCAACGGGCTGCCTGACACCAGCACCGTCCAGCGGCCCCGTTGGCGTTCGCCGTCCATCTTGACCATGGCGACCAGGCCGTGGTCCCCGAGCTGGACCAGCAACTCCGCCAGGCACTCATCCCACGCCAACGACTGCGATAGAAGCGGTTCGGCACGGCGGCAGAATAGCGTCACGCGACATCCCCCGAACCACCATGCGCTACGACCGGGCCCGCAAAAACCTCGACCGGCACCCCGACTACATCCTGGCCGCCTACATGGCCTCCGGAACATGATTAGCCGTTCGCGGCTCTGCCGATGAGAAGCGGATACCACCGGTCTCGGCCATGAGGAACGCTGGGCTTGGTCTCCCAGGTTGGCGGGCTGATGACCCCCGGCGCTGTCATTGCCCGGGGAGTACGGCCTGCCGGCCGTCATCGGCGTCGAGCGGGCCACCCGCCCGATCCGTGACGGCCAGCGCATTCGCTTGCACGGCACCGACGGCTTCGTCGAGCTCCTACCGTAGGCGGCCCGCTCCGGATTCAGCGCAGGTCGGGTCCGCCCTCCACAGCGAGTTCGCCGAGCACGCTGAACCCGTCGTCGACTACGTCGTTCGGGTCGTCCGTGTCCTCAACAACGAAGGCTTCGATTGGTTCCTCGTCCAGAAGCTGAGGGTACTTCTCCAGCAGGAACCGGCGCCGGTACGCCATTTCGGCGGTGTCGACGATTCCCTCCAGAGTGGTCCAGTTGAGGGTGCCGCCGACCAGAATTCCGGCTACCGGCACGACCTTGCCGAGGCCCTTCTTGGTGAGGGTGTGGCCGACCGCTTCCGCGAACCGTCCGGCGATCCGGGCGACGACCGAATCGTTCAGAACCTTCCACGTCTTACCGCGGACGAGTGCCTGGGTGAGGCGCGAGATGTCCGCGAAGGCGGCGTTCTTCGCGCCGGCGGACGCGGCCGTCCCGGCGTTGACGACGGACAGCACGAAGAGCTTCTCGGCTGGTTCTTCGGGGTCGTAGCCGTACAGCAGCGAGACATGGCCGACCGCGCGGGATGCGAGTCCGATGACGATGGCGGCGTCGCCGGCGAAAGCGCTGACGATGGCACCTCCCGACGGCGCCGCGGCCGCGCCGCCGGAGACCGCGGTAGCCAGCTCGCCTCCCGAGATCACCAGCCCCGCACCCATCCCCGAGACTGCGGCAGTAGCCGGGTAGTACCAGCTCAAAGCCCGCCCGCGGACCGCGTGGATCTGCTCGAGGTCGAGGCGCCGCAGGTCGGAGAGCTTGGTGACGTCGTGCCCGCGCTTCTGGTGGAGCTCCACCACCCGCTTGGGCGAGAGCCCCGCTCGCGAAATCTTCGCCACCGTTCGTTGCATCGAGCCCAGAGCACTGCCACCCCAGTCCGCCGCGCTGGTGGGGACGACGCCGGCGGCTTTGCGAGCCCCGGTGCCGATGGCGCTCGCACCCTTGGCGACGATGCCGCGCCCCCGCGACACGGCTGATTGGGCTCCCGGGTGGTTTTCCAGGTACGTCGCCGCACGCCGACCGAGTGCCGCGGCGCCGTTGGACACGCCCTCGCCGGCGCTGCGCAACGCGGCCGACAGCGGCCTGCCCTTGAACCGCTGAATGTCACGCCACGCCGCAAGCTCGTACTCCGAGGGTTCTGCCATGTCGCCCAGGTTAGTGACCCGAACCGCCGCTCATGAACAGGTAGGCGGCGGAGTTAGCCATGGCCCGATCGGCCTTAACCAAGTGGTGCAGGGCTATGAATCGACCCAGCCTTGTCCCACCCACCGAGTCGCGGCCCTTGACATGATCACGTGCGCGGATTTGCCGCATCGTGAGCACTATGCAGTGTCACGCAATCTGGTGTCCTTTCGGAGGGAGGTCCGCCCACGTTTACACCAGGCCCTATTCCTGCGTGTCGAGGTCGCGCAGTGCGAAGCGGAGGTGCTCCCACTCCTCGTCGAGGATCACGTGGAGGCAGTGCAGGACCGGCTCCTCGTGATCGGGTGACCACGCGGTCGGCCGAGGCTCGGCGAGCAGCTCCGGCGTGACGCTCGCGAGGAAGTCCCGCACCATGGCCTGCCGCCCGGCACGCAGATCGAGCACCTCGGCGAGACTCGGCTGCCCGGTGGCAAAGACCGACATGTCGAATCCATCCGTCTCGTACTCGGCGTGCGGGTGCCCGAGCGGATGGAAGGGCTGCGGCAGGCGCAGGATCGCCTTGCCGAGCCATGCGTCGGTGGCGAACGCGAGGTGGCGCAGGGTCTGCGCGAACGACCACTCGCCATCGACCGAGACGTCGGCGGTGCCCTCGGGCATGGACTCAACCCGGTCGACCGCGGCCGCCCAGGCCCGTTCGAGCGCCGCCCACGCCGTGCGCAGGCCATCGGGATCCTTGGCACGCTTCAGCTCGCGCCCGGGAAACCGCCGGTTGAGTTCGACCTCGACGAGCGGCACGACGTCGACACCGTTGATCAGCAGTGCACCGTCCGCCAGCCACGGCGCATCGATATCGAGCCCGCGCACATCGACGCCGCGCATCACCGCACCGGCCAACGTCGACCTACTGAACCGCGCGCCCCGCAGGTCCCTATCGACGAACGTTGTGACCTCGCCCTGGGCCATGACACCCACCCTTCCTCCCGTTGGCGATCGCGGCGATGCTAGCGGGCGGGTCCGACAACGAATGCCACAACGCAGCCAGCCCCCTCAACGAGCATCGACCAGCGCAGGGCGACTGAGCGGGACCAACTGATGCGACGTCGGCGACGGTGTAGCTGGTCTCCACCTTGGAAACGGTTCCGCCCGAAAGCCAAAGATCGGGGGCATTGTCGCCAAGATCAAGCATCCGCTACTGCCGCGATCCGCGCGTTGCGGAGCGTGACGGCGACCGCTACCGCTCGGCATCCTGATCTGGCTCCCCTCTGTGTCAAGACACCGCCGGGAGGAGAGTTCTATCCTGGGTCTCGGCGGGTCCGGGAAGTGACTTCTCCGAAGAGCCGGCATGGGGATGTGAGCTGGTCACGCTGGAGTCAGTAGTCGTCTCCCGTTGTCCTCCCGGGCCCGTCGCCGTGGCCGTCGTGGCGTCGTCGATCATCCGTCGATAGACGACGTCGGACAGGCGCCGTTTCAGCGCTCGCATCGCTTCCATCGACGTCTTCCCGGACGTCTTCTTGCGGTCGAAGTAGGCGCGGCCTTCGGTGGGGTTGCGTAGCTGGACGGTGGCCATGATGTGCAGTACCCGGTTGATCTGCCGGTTCCCGGCACGGGAGAGCCGGTGTCGTACCTGCTCGCCGGAGGACGCGTCGATGGGGGCGGTGCCGTTCCAGGAGGCGAAGTGGGCCCGGTTCGGAAACCGGGTGATGTCGCTGACCTCGACCAGCAGCCGGGCGGCGCCGGAGGGCCCGATGCCGTGCAGGTCCATCAACGTGGTGCCGGTGGAGGCCACCAGTTCGGTCAGTTCCTTGTCGGCTTCCTTGGAGCGTCGGTAGACCCGTTCGAGGTCACCGATCAGCTCCGCGGCGACCCGCCGTCGGGCCTTGCCGACGGCGTCACGGGGCCGGACCGTGGCCAGCAGTGCTTTTGCCTGGGCGGCGGACAGGCTCTTCTTCGCGCCACCCGCAATGAGCTCCAGCAACAATTGATGCAGCTGGGAGATCATCCGGGTGTGGTCCTCGCCGAGCGAACGGCGGCGGTCGACGAGGATCCGCAGCATGGCGAGCTGCTCGTCGTTGACGACCGGGCGCAGCCCGGCCATGCGGGTGCCGACCAGCGCGATGGAGTGGGCGTCGGTGGCGTCGGTCTTTCGGCCCTGGCCGGTGGCGAACACCCGCGCCCGGGCGGACAGCTTCGGCGGGACGTCGACGACCTGCTCGCCGTCGGCCAGTAGCCGGTTGGCGATGTGCCGGCCGATGCCCTGGCAGCCCTCGATCGCCCAGACCCGGTTCGGCCACCGGCTGGCGTACTTCCTCATCGCTGTGTAGCCGTTGCGGTCGGTGTCGAACCGGCCGCCGCCGACGACGGTCTCGTTGCCGGCCATGACCTCGATCGTGGCAGAGCGCTTGTGCGGGTCCATGCCGATGACCACACGATCTGACGTGACACTTAACGCGTCCTCCGATGCTCGATCCACCTGGTTGTCGAGCCGGGAGGGCAACGCTACTTCGAGCCGAGCAGACCCCTCCTGAGCCTCTCCCCGCCCTGGGGCGGCACCCGGGACTGCGCAGGCCAAATGAGAGCCACACGACCAGCGTGGGCAGCCGAATTGAGAGCGACAGCCCGGGCGCCTCGACCGAAGCCTGACCGGGCCACGGTCCGCCGGTCAATGAAACAAGTAGCCGAATTGAGTGCGGGGGGGCTTGAGGGGTCGCAACGGCGATGAGTTTCGTTATGGCGTCCAGTCTGTACTCCCATGCACCCGATCTCCCGACTCTCGGCGAGAGCGTCATGACCCCTACGTACAGGAGGCAAGCGTGAAACTTCTTCTCACGTCGGCGGGCGTCAAGAACCCGAGCATCCGCGATGCGCTGGTCGACCTGCTGGGCAAGCCGATCGCCGACTCCAGTGCCCTCTGCATCCCTACAGCGGCCCACCCCATGGGCGGGCCAGCCTCGGCTTGGCGCTTCATCACCGGGCAGACGCCGCTACCCATGTGCGACCTGGGCTGGAAGTCGCTGGGCGTCCTCGAGCTGACAGCGCTGCCCAGCATCGGCGAGGAGCGGTGGGTCCCCTGGGTCCGGGAGGCTGACGTCATGCTCGTGGCCGGCGGCGATGCGACGTACCTGTGCCACTGGATGCGGCAGTCCGGGCTGGCGGATCTCCTGCCGTCGCTGCGGGACACCGTCTGGGTGGGGTTGAGTGCTGGGAGCATGGTGCTGACCCCCCGGATCGGTGCGGACTTCGTCGAGTGGCAGTCCGCGCCCGACGACCGCACACTGGGGGTCGTCGACTTCTCGATCTTCCCGCACCTAGGTCTCGAGCCGGACAACACCATCGCTGGTGCCGAGAGATGGGCGGCCGAGATCGCCGGTCCGGCGTACGCAATCGACGACCAGACGGCCATCAAGGTGACCGACGGCACCGTCGAGGTCGTTTCCGAGGGGCACTGGAGGCTGTTCCCCTCGTAGCCGCGGCCAACAGTGATCGGCGTGGCGAAGCGCCCGCTCATAGCCGCGATGCGAGCGCCGCCGTGACGACGACGGATGTGCGGGCTCGGGCTTTCGAGGCGGCTGCTCCTATCCTCTCTGTTCACCAATCCGCCATGGCAGGTAGGCGGCGGTCGTCCCCGCGAGGCTGCCGAGGGACAGGGCGAAGGCCAGCGGGAGGAACAAGTCCCACGGGGGCGGCCGGAACACGGCAGACAGGGGCCACGGGGGCGAACGACGCGTGGTCGATGCCCAGGTCGCCGACCCCGCCCCTCAGTGCTCGGCACCAAGACAAAAATGGGTGGCCTCGCCAGCCCGTCCCGCCCTACCTTGCAACTGGATCTTTTTCCTCCGGTCCACTCACGAGAGGACTTCACCCCGCGTGACGCCGCCTGCTCTTTAGACCTGACACCTTCCCCGTGCATCGGTCGCCGACGTCGCCGTCGGCTCTTTTCCCATGCCTTCCGTCAGGTCTTCAGAGGGATCATGTCTACGCGTCCTCATATCGTTCCGTCCTGGACCCTTCGGCGCACGCACCTTCCCCTGCTCGCGTTCCGCTGCGTCCACCGCCATTCCGGCCTCGCCAGCACCGGCGACGGCAAGTTCCGCGTCAATGCCAACGGCAAACTCCTCGACATCCTGCTCCTGGTCGCCTGCGTTTCCTGCGACCGCACCAGCAAAATCACGGTCCACAATCGCGTCCCGGTCCGGTACCTGGATCCGATCCTTCTGGAGGGCTACTCCGGCAACTCCTCCCGCCGTGGGCCTGAGCCGGAGCGAGAGGCAAGGTGGCCTTGCCCCGGACTGCATCATGCGGCGGTCCGCGCGCGGTCGCTCATGACCGGGCGCGAACGAAGATCAGGGCCGGCCCGATACCGGCGACGCAGGTGAACGGCCCGGTGCATACATCCGGACGTGCCGATGAGCGGGCACACCGACTAGCGTGCACACATGGCCGAGTCTTTGGACCTCTCGAGTCCGGCTTCGCGTCGGGAAGCGCTCCGGATGGTTGACGTAGATGATCCTGGCCCTTACCACGCGATGCTCCGAGAAATCTTCGACCTCGAAAGGGCGTGGCGCGAATGCCCGGACGTGGGCGAGAGCGACGAGTACGAGCAGGTCTACGTGACGGCCGTTCTGCTGTTCCTAATCGGCGATCCCGCGGACTCGCCCCGCCTGTATGGGGCGAAGTTCCGCACGGGCGACATGGACCTAGGCATCGGCTTCGACGCCCAGGCCATCTTCGGAGCGGGCCGGGGCGACACGCTTCAGTGGCTCCTGGAGAACGGATACACCGACGAGCACGCGCGTCTGTCTGAGTGGTTGTCGCAGTCGGAAGACCCGAAGATCGAAGACTGGGCTCGGTACGTGCGCGATTACTTCTACTCACCGGATGGCGTGCTGCTCCTGGATCCGCTCTAGACACGCCCTGGCCAGCAGGGTCCGTCCGCTCTCGCCGCGGTGAGGTGGGGTTGCCGCCAGCGCACCGTTACCGGGGTTAGGCAGTGATGCCGGGCGTCAACGGCTGAGCAGTGCCTCGGGTGGATACTCGGATGCGTTGGTCGGCTCTTTAGCTGATCGTTGTTGCATGATGTTGCTGGTGCCCGCCGATGTGTTGCGTCCCCGCCGCCCGGACGAGCACTTCGCCGACGAGGCCGAAGCGGCCCGTCAGGCCGGGATCGATGTCGCGGTGATCGATCACGACGCCTTCGTTCGCGGGCAGGCGGATGGGACGGCGGTCGGCAGGGTGCCCGAGGGTGCGGATGCGGTTTACCGGGGGTGGATGCTACGAAATGAGCATTACGCAGCATTGGTACGTGCCCTCGCGGGTCGCGGTGTGAGCGTGCGAACCAGCCCCGAGCAGTACCGGCGGGCACATGAGCTTCCCGGTTGGTACTCAGCGATTGAGGGCCACACTCCCGAGTCGGTCTGGACTTCCGGTGACGATCGCCGCGACTTCCTCCAAGCGTGCGCGGCCCTCGGCGCCGGCCCGGCAGTGCTGCGTGACTACAGCAAGTCGATGAAGCACTATTGGCATGAGGCGTCATTCATCCCGGACGTGGCTGATCGCGACGCGGCATGGCGGGTGGCCAGCCGGTTTCGGCAGTTGCGTGGTGACGACTACGCCGGAGGCTTTGTCCTGCGCCGGTTCGAGTCGTTCGTCGGGGCGGAGGTGCGGACCTGGTGGGTCGAGGGTTCCTGCCGCCTGGTCACCGCGCACCCGGATACCCCGGAGCACCAGCCAGCCGCGGAGTTCGACCTGACGGCCGTGGAAGCTTCGGTGCGGGCCTTGGACCTGCCGTTCGTGACGGCGGACTTAGCACTGCGTGACGATGGTCGGTGGCGAATCGTCGAGATCGGCGACGGCCAGGTCAGCGACCGGCCACGCAGCACCCCGGCTGCCGAGCTGATCGCGGCTCTCAACACCGAGGACCGCTGACCACGTAACAGCGCCACCGGCGGCTCGCCCACGGGCCCGGCACTCAGTGAGATTGCGTGCACGGATCTGCCGCAGGTCGAGCGGTTGTGCCGACGTGAGTGCACTCGACGGCCGCTTGGCGTCTAGCCGGTTGATCGCTCCGGCTCACCGATGAGCAAAGATGCGGCCTATGAGCCATGAGCATCACGTCTTCCGCAACCCACCGCCGGCAACACCGGGCGAGGTACGTGCGGCGCTCGATCGCGGCGAGCGTTCCAGCGCCCTGGACGCCATGGTCGGCGCCGTTCTGTATGGCGGTGGGGACTGGAAGGAGCTGCAGGAACTCTATCTTGGTTTACTCGATCACGAGGATCGCCAGGTGAGGCTACTTGCCGCGACTTGCCTGGGGCATCTGGCGAGGGTCTATCGCCGACTAGACGAAGACCGGGTGGTTCCCGAACTACGCCGCGTTGGGTCGACCAGTGGGTTGGGCGACATTTAGATCTACCTCCATCCGCGCCGTGCACGTTGGCGCGGGCGCGTGTGGAAAGCCGTCCGTCCTTGGACGTGGATCTAAGTCCGGTGCCCGGCATCACGTGACATCAGCCGCCGCGGACGTGGCGGAGGACGGCCAGGACCCGGCGGTTGTCGCTATCCGAGGACGGCAAACCGAGTTTCGCGAAGATGTTCGCCACGTGCTTCTCCACGACTCCGGAGGTGATGACAAGAGCCGCCGCGATCCCGGCGTTGGATCGTCCCTCGGCCATCAGCGAAAGCACCTCACGCTCCCGGGGGGTCAGCGACGCCACCCCGGCCGTGTCCTGCCCGGCCCGCATCAGGTGGCCGACCACCTCCGGATCCAGTGCGGTGCCACCGGATGCCACCCGGGTCAGCGCGTCCACGAAATCGGCGACGTCTGCGACGCGGTCCTTCAGCAGGTATCCGACGCCGGTCGGCCGGTCGGCGAGCAGGCGGGTCGCGTAGCGGGTCTCCACGTACTGGGAGAACATCAGCACCCCGACGTCGGGATGGTCGCGTCGGATGTCGATCGCGGCGCGCAGCCCCTCGTCGGTGTGCGTCGGCGGCATCCGGATGTCGACCACGGCCACATCAGGCATGAAGGCGGCGACCGCGGACCGCAGCGCGTCCGCGTCGGCCACCGCCGCGCACACGTCGAAACCGCGGTCGGTGAGCAGCCGGACCAACCCCTCGCGCATCATCGCGGCATCCTCCGCGATCACCACCCGCATGCCGTCGCCTCCGTTCACACGTGTGTGGGCAGCTCGATCTCGACCCGGGTCGGACCGCCGGCCGGACTGTGCACACGCATCAGGCCGTCCACGACGGCGATGCGGCGGGCCAGGCCGGACAGGCCGGGACCGTCCGGGTTCGCCCCGCCGATGCCGTCGTCCGTGACGGTCAACATCAGGCGCTCGCCGGATCGGACGACGCCGAGCCCGATCCGGGTCGCCCGGCTGTGCTTGGCCGCGTTCGCGAGCAGCTCGGCGGCGCAGAAGTAAGCGATGGTCTCGATCGCGGGCGCCGGGCGGTCGGGCAGCTCGACGTTCACCGCGACCGGGATGGCGCTGCTCGTCGCGAGCGTCGCCAGCGCGTCGCCGAGACCGTTGTCGAGGACCGGCGGGTGGATCCCGCGCACCAGGTCGCGCAGGTCGGCGAGGGCATCCTTCGCGCCGCAGTGGGCGAGCGCGACCAGTTCGCGGGCCTGCGCGAGGTCGGGTGGCGGGCCGTCGACACCGAGCTTCTCGGTCGCCATGCCGAGGTTCATCGCCAGCGTGGCCAGCCGGATCTGCGCGCCGTCGTGCAGGTCCCGTTCCAGCCTGCGCATCATCGCGGCCGCGTCGTCGATCGCGCGGGCCCGGCTGACCTGAAGTTCGCGTACCCGCTCGGCGAGCCGACGCGGACCGAGCAGCCGTCGCATCGCGGCAACGTCCGGTGTCGTGCCGGCCCGCATCAACCACGGCGCGACGAGCAGCATGGCGAGACCGGCCGCGGCGATGAGGAACGTGCCGGCGAAGGTCCGCGTGCCGATGGGGCCGAACGGCGTCAGCGCCCAGACCGGCCCGAGGCGGGTGCCGGGCGGGTGGTTGCGGAACAGCGGCCACCACAGCGGGTAGCTGAGGTTGACCGGACCGAGCACGTAGCAGAACACGCCGTAGCCCTGGGGGATGGCCAGTGGCACCTTGAGCAGTCCGTACCCGACGGCCCGCCAGCCGGATCCGTCGGCGACCAGGGCGCCGATCCGGTTCGAGGCCCGTGGCGGCGGGGCATCCACGTGCACGTCGAGCAGCCGGTCGGCAAGCCGGCGGTGCACGGCGCCCGTCGCGCGCCCGGTCGGGGCGGCCAGCACGACCAGGAGCGCGATGGTGAGCGGGAACAGGACGAGGAACAGCGGCGCGACGGTCGGTGCGGGCTCTCGGGATATGGCTCCGGTCGCCCAGAGGAGGAGGACGCCCAGGCCCGGCACGAGCGCCGGTACGGCCAGGGCCGCGACCGCGCTGACCACACCGACCACGCAGAACACGGCCTGGCGCAGGGCCAGTGTGGTGAACGGAGCGCGCAGCGCGTTCATCGGCCCATTGTCGTCGGTCACGCGTCGCGGTGGCGGAGCAGCACGCCACCGTAGAGGATCGCCACCGCCGCGTACCCACACATCAGCAACACGCTGATCCAGCTGGAGAACAGCCCGGGTACCGGCGAGGTCACCGCGATCGAGTTGAGCAGCATCAGCAACGGGACGAAGCGGCCGACCGCGATGCCGCTCTCACCGAAGAGGCCGACCACGATCATCGGGACGAACATCAGACCGAACAGCGTCCCGATCGCGGCGCCCGAGTGCCGCACCACCGTCCCGACGCCGACCCCGATCAGCGCGGTGGCGCCCAGATAGCCGCCTGTCAGCAGGACCGCGCGCAGGATCGCCGCGTCCCCGAGGGATGCGGCCGGGATGGCCGTGCCGCGGATCGCGAGCTGCCCACCCAGATAGCCGGCGAAGCTCGCGACCAGGCCGACGGCGAGAGCCGCGCCGCCGCACACGGCGACCTTCGCGGCCAAGACGATCCGACGCCGCGGGACGGCGGCGAACGTCGAGCGGATCATCCCGGTGCCGTATTCGCCGGTCACCATCAGGACGCCGAGCGCTCCGAGGAGCAGCTGGGCCACAACGGCGCCGCCGAGGCTGTTGTTCAGGATCTGGGCGGCGGTGGCGACCGGGGTATGCGATCGGTAGCCGACTCCCACCCCGACCCCGGCCACAGCCATCGAGACCACCGTCACGGCCGCCAGCCACCACGTCGACCGGACGCTGCGCAGCTTGATCCACTCCATCCGGGCCACGTGCCGGAATCCGTAGCCGTTCATGACACTTCCGTTCCCCGGTAGTCGGTGGCCTGCGAGGTGAGCCGGAAGAACGCGTCCTCCAGATTGTCGTCGCCGGCGGCGAGTTCGGCGACGGTCGTCTCGGCCAGCAGCCGGCCCCGGCCGATGACCACCAGCCGGTCCGCGGTCAGCGCCATCTCGGCGATCAGGTGGCTGGACACAAACACCGTCCGGCCTTCGGCGGCCAGTGCGCGCAGCAGGTCCCGGATCCAGCGGATGCCCTCCGGATCCAGCCCATTGACCGGCTCGTCGAGCAGGAGGACGCCCGGGTCGCCGAGCAGGGCCACAGCGACGCCGAGCCGCTGGCGCATGCCGAGCGAGTACGTACCGGCACGCCGCGTTGCCGCGTCGGACAGACCGACGATGCGCAGCACCTGCTCGACCCGGGAACCGGGGATGTCGTTGCTCGCGGCCAGCGCGGCCAGGTGCGCACGGGCGCTGCGGCCGGGATGGAACGCCTCGGCATCGAGGAGCGCGCCGACCGTCTTCAACGGCCAGTTCAGGTCCGCGTACCGGACGCCGCCGATCAGCGCCTCGCCATGGTCCGGGGCATCCAGACCGAGGATCATCCGCATCGTCGTCGACTTGCCGGACCCGTTCGGGCCGAGGAAGCCGGTCACCACCCCCGGCTGCACCCGGACGCTCAGCCCGTCGACGGCGACCCGGTCGCCGTAGCGTTTCGTCAGCTCACGTAGTTCGATCACACGATCGACGCTAGGCAACGCCGTCGGCGGTCGGAAGCCGGAAACCATCCGACTCCGCCTGGAGGTTTCCGCCCCCATCGCGGTCCCGACCCAGCTAGTGTCCCTTGATCCTGATCGGTCTACTTTCGAGTTGTTCGCGACGTAAACCGATCAGGGTCACGGGACACTAGCGGGCGCGATGGCTAGGCATCCTCCGCATCATCAAGCGGCTCGCCACTCCACCGCCACCACGCCTCGCTGCCATCGATATGGAGGAGGAATTCGGGAGCCTCGTGGCCCTCTGGGTACCGAAGCGTCACGGCGTTCCGGACTGCCTCGTACGCGCGCTCCCAGGATTCGACGTCCTCATCAATACCACCGAGCAGGCGCAGTTCCTCGGCGAAGAGCGGCTGGACCTTCTCGAGCCCTTCCCTCGGGTCGACACGAGCGTTCAGCCACGGGAAGTCACCACCAGTCACGACGAGATCAGCAAGTACTCGGCCGTCGTCGCGCCGGTGCAGTGTCCAAGCGTCGCCGTGATGATCACTCACGATGACGACATTAGCGACTGCAGACGACTCCCTGCCGACCGTAGCCCGGCTTCCGCCATCGCTACTCGTCGCACCTCGGCCAAGGTCAGGTGCACGCTTCTGCCGCGAGCCGAGTGGAGCGAAGTCGGTGGTGGGCGACTTACGGCGGGTCGATCTCGATGGTGGTCATTCCGGTCGTCCCCGTGCGGACTTGCCCCACCACTTGGCCGGCTGGGTCAATGACGCAGGTCGGGCCCAGCCCGATCCGGGACTCGTCACGTTCGCCGGTGACGTCGGCGGAGACAAGCCACATGCCCGTCTCCTGGACCCGTCGCGCGCGGATCTCGTTGTGCCGGGCCTGCCACCAGAGTGCCTTATCGCGGCGCATCATGTTCTGCGCCGGCACCAGCAACACCTGCGCCCCACCCGCCGCCACCGCGGCCGCTGCTTGCGGAAACTGCGTGTCGTAGCAGATGTTGATGCCGAATCGCACACCCTCGTGGGTGAACACCGGGTAGGTGTCGCCCGCGGTGAACACCGACTCTCCGTCGGTCAGGAAGGTCTTGCGATACTCGCCTACCACTCGACCGCCCGTGACGACCAGCGCCGTGTTGTAGTACCGGCCCCGCCACCGCTCGATCATGCCGAGCACGAGCGTCTGCCGGATGCCGACCAGCCGTGCCAGCACCGCAGCGAACTCCGTCGAACGCACGTCGAATGCGTGGCGGTGCACATGCTGGGCCGTGACCAGATAGCCCTGCAGGAAGCACTCCGGGAACAGCAGCAGTTCCACCCCCGCCGCGTCAGCCCGGTCCGCGAAGTCCTGGATGACCGTCACCGCCACGTCCACGTCACCGAGGATCTCCCGGGTCTGGCAGGCACCGATCCGCACCGCGCCATCAGATCAGAAAATGGCCGGCCTGGCCCGTAGATCCGGTGCACGGATCTGCCGCTGAGCGTTCGTCAGGCTGTGTAACGGAGCGGCTCGGGCGTGGATACGTCCGGCTGCGCGACGTAGTCGGCGCGCGTCGCCAGCTCCCGCGCATGCAGCGTGGCCACGGAAGTGATGCTCGCGTGCGGCCTGATGGATGATCGTCCGGTGGAGCGTGATGCGGGGTTGCTTCGGGATGCGCTGAAGGCGCTGTTCGAGGATGAGGTGCCGGTTCCGCCCGGCGCCATGGCGATCGTCGCGGCATCGCCGGTGACCACACCGGAACACCGCGATGTGCTGGCGCGAGTGCTGGGTGGGTCTGTCGCGGACCTCCTGCGGCAGCGCGGGCCGGTCGCGTGGCGGCCTCAGGACGTTGCGCAGGTCTGCGCGGCCACCGGGCTCACCCGGGCGGAGAGCGCGTTGCTGCTGGCCGGGCTGCCACTGCGCGACTGGGACGACGACGACTTCCTCTCTGAAGCGCAACTCGCCGTTCTCGGCCTGACCGCCCGAGAGGCGACTATCGCGCGCATGGAACTGATGACCGTGCCGGTCGAGCATCGCGTCCGGGTCCTCGACGCGGCCATGCCGAACGAGCCGGCCGTGCTGTGGGAGAACGGTCCAGATGTCGGACGGCTCTGCGCCACCTGGATTGCTTTACAAGGCCACCGCATACCCGTGCCCGAGCAACTGCTCGCCGACCTCGGTACGGTGATGGGGTTTCCCACCGGCATTCTGCGGGTTTTCCGCGCACCGAGACCCGGAGATTGGCTGCACACCGACGGCCGGTGCCGTATCGAGGCCGGTGCCGTGCTCACCGAGGCGGCCGACGGTGGCGAGCCGTTCAGCGATCGGCACCTGCCGAGTGCCGCTACCGGACTTGCGTGGCTGGCCTATCACCTGCCGGCCGGCGATCCGATCCGGGCGAATCTTGCCCGTGTCTACCAGTTGATCCGGGACCGGCTGCGAAACCCGGATCTGCTGATCGGCACAGTCCTGCTGCGCGACGACGCAGTACCGACGCCGCTCCCGCCGGGGGTCGTGGTCGGTGCGTCCTACCAGTCTGGCCTGACGTCGTATCACCTGCGTCCGGCTGTGATCGCGGACCCGGATGATCCCGCGCTCAACGTCGTGCCGGATCACAGCCCCATCTCCGTCCGGCTGATGCTCGACCCCGCGTTCGAGCGGATGATCAGAACGCTGGAGACGAGTGGTTTGCCGCTGGCGCGTACAGCCAGAACCCGTTGCTGTCCGTGCCGGATACCGTCGAACGGATCGCCGCCCGGTTCGGTTTGAACCGACCGGAAGCGTCGCTGTATCTGCAGGTCCTGGCCCTGCCAGACCCGACCGAGCAGAACCTGTTGCGCTGGAACGGCTGGGACGACCGGCAACTGGCCGACCTCGGCTCGACGCTGCTGGCGAAACGGTTGCTCGTCGAATCCGAGACACCCGGACGCCGCCTCGCCGTCCCCGGACCGTGGCTCAGCCCGAGGTTCGTACCGCCCTTCGAGGCGTGGAAGTCTGCTCTGTACGGGGTCGGCCCGGGTGAGGAGCCGCTCTACCGGTGGGTTCTGGTCACCCGCCCGTTGACCGACCTGTTCCACGACGCCGCCAGCCGCGCCATCATCGAGTTCCCCCGTCCCGCAGGCTGAACGCCTCCAAGATTCCATGATCTCCTTATCAGACTTGGTCATAGGTCTCTCCGGGCCGGGTCAGCACTTGATCAGCAATCAGAGCCAACCCGACCGGGGGACTTCCTCATTCATCGACTGTTGATCGCTCAAGATGAGGCGCACTGATTTGCCGCCGACCGGGCGTCGCGGCGAGCGACGGATGAGCGGCTGCGGCCAGCGCGGTCGTACTGACGAGCGCGCACCTACTCGCATGACCCGTACTCTGCTCCAGCAGCGTGAAACACGTAGCCCGTACGGGGTGGTCGGAAATAGCTTGTCCCCGAGCGAGCGCGCCCACCCCGTAGGAGTTCGTATGTTCGACACGGTGCTTGGCCTCGATCCGGAGCGGGCCGCGCGGCTCACCGCCCTGGTCCAGCAGTGTCGGCCGCTGTTAGACCAGGGCAAAGGCATGGACGCCGTCCAGCGGCTCCTCCGCGACCGGAACATCGCCATCATCGACGCGATCCTCGTCACCCGGGAACTGCTGGACGCCGGACCGGGCACCCTCGGACAGGCCAAGGAGATCGTGCTCACCAGTTCCGGGCGCAACGACGCCCTACGGGAACACCAGCACCTCGTGGACACCCTCGAACGCGCACAGGACGTTGCCGAGGCCGGGCGCAGCGTGGCCCGCGCCGACGAAACAGCCATCATCGCCATCGACGGCCCGGGCGGATCAGGCAAGACAACGCTGGCGGCGACCGTCGCCGAACTGATCGAGGGTGCGACGGTCGTCCACGGGGACGACTTCTACCGCCCCATGCCCGACCAGGAACGCGCTCAGCTCGACCCGCAGCAGGGATACCAGCAATACTTCGACTGGCAACGCCTCCGCGACCAGGTCCTGGCGCCGTTGCGCGCCCGTCAGACGGCGCGGTACCAGAGCTACGACTGGACCACCGGACAGCTCACCACCTGGAATGAGATCAACCCAGGGGCCATGGTGATCGTGGAAGGCGTCTACTCCGCCCGCCCGGAGCTGACCTCCTACTACCACCTCACCGCCTATGTGGACACACCACGCGAGATCTGCCTGCAACGGATGCGAGGCCGCGGCGAGAACAGCGAGGAATGGATCAGGCGGTGGCGCGCCGCCGAGGACTTCTATCTCCGCACGACATGGCCCCAGACCAGAGTCCAACTCCTCGTCCGCGGCTACTGACGCAGACACACGCGGACGCCCTCATAGGCAGAAGCGCACAGCCCTGAGCGCCTGCTTCTGTCGCTGAGGATGCCGCAGGTGCGCTCCGGACGGGTTGGAGGACTGTCGTGTCTGCTGGCGTCTCGTATCAGACGCGCGCTCATGCCGCGGATCGAGCGCGTGGGCAGCCGGTGCGCCCGTCCGTAGCCGAGCCTCGCTGGCGCGGACGTTCTGCTTTGCCGAAGAGTGGATGTGTATGAGTTGATCGCCGCACCTCGCTACAACGTCCGTTGTTGGCGCGGGCCGGCCGTCCTGGTCACGTCGGCGGGGGTGCGAGGAACTCGCGTGCGCCTCGTAGGCGGGTGTTCAACCGCGCTTGAGTGTTGGTGCTATCCAACCGCACGTCGATGGGTCCGGGGAGGCCGGTGCCGGCGCGTAGCCCGGTAGGAAGAGTGGCTTGGTCGAGACCGTCCCGGCGTGCAATCAGCGCTCCGAGTTCGTAGCGGCTGATGGCATCCGTGCCGGCGACGTGGTGGATCCCGGCGTATGGCGACGCGGCCAGTTCGAGTAGGGCGGAGGCGAGGTCGGTGACATGCACCGGGCATCGCACGTCGTCGGTGAAGAGGGCACCGGTCACGGCGCCGGCTGCCAGTGCGTGCACGTGTCTCTCGTGCTGGGAATCGCCGTCACCGATGATCAGCGAGGTCCGGGCGATGACGGCGGTCGGCGTTATGCCCTTGATCGCTGTCTCGGCGGCGGCTTTGGCGGCACCGTATGGTGTCGTGGGGTCCGGGACGTGCGTCTCGTCGTAGCGGGCCGTCGTACCGGAGAAGACCGCATCGCTGGACACGTGCACAAGGCGAGCTCCTACGACTGCCGCTGCAAGGGCGACGTGCATGCCGCCCTCGGCTGTGGTTGCCCAGTCAGATTGCCGGTAGGCGGCATTGACGATCACATCAGGCCGTGCTGCGAGGACCAAGGCCGTGACGTCGTCGCGGTGGCGGATATCCAGATTCCTCCAGTCAACGTCAGCGACGGCGGGAACGCGACTGTGGAAGGTCGCCGCGACGCGATGACCGGCGCGCCGCGCCTGACGGATGATTTTCAGTCCGAGAAAGCCGCTGCCACCCACCACGAGAAGATCCACTCGGTCACGGTATAGCGTTCCGTCCGTTTCGAGCTACGCGGCAGAGCGCCGGCATCACCCCACGGACGCATCCGCTTCTGGCACCCCTCTGTGTCAAGAGGCCGTGGCGAGGGTTGTTCTAGGCTGGGGTGTGGCGGGTCCGGGAAGTGACTTTTCCGAAGTGTCGATCTCGGGGTTCAGGTCGGCCGCGCTGG
>NZ_JBSSHR010000038.1:0-19451 GCF_059089345.1 Micromonospora sp. BS32 | reverse complement strand
CACCTCATCAAGGACCAACTCAAACTCGCCACCCGCATGGGTTGACACACAGAGGCGCTCTTGAGCCTCTCTCCGCCGCGGTGACCGGCGGGACGCACGCCAGATGAGAGCCACACCAACCTGCGGTCGGCAGCCGCGATGAGAGCGACCCCACCGGTCACCTCGACCAAGCCTGGCCGGGCTGCGGTCGTACCACCAGCTAACAGGTAGCCGCGATCCGCGGCTCACGCGGCTTGACGCGCGGAACTGCCGCTCACCGTCCGGATCTGCGGATGAGATGTTCAAGGGGCGATCTCCTATGCCGCCTGCGCGGCGGAGTGAGGCATGACCGAAATCCGGAAGGTGTCCCGCCGAGATCTGACGCGTCATCGCCACTCCACCTGTGCGCGTGAATCGCCGGTCTCGCTGTCGCGCGCGCATTAGTACGGTTACTACATGGACGTACCCGGATTCTCCCGGCAATCGCCGGCGCAACTGCCGATCATCGCCGTCGCCAGCGGCAAAGGCGGCGTGGGAAAGTCGAGCGTCGCGGTCGCGATCGGACGTGAGCTGGCTCGATCCGGCCGTGAGATCGGATTGGTCGACGCCGACATCGCCGGCCCCGACGTGCCGCGCATGCTCGGCCTGCGCCGCGACGTGCCGGCCCAGTCGGTCACCCTCGCGGGGTGGACGCGCGGCGGCCAGGTCGGCTCCGGGCTGGAAGCAATGGAGGTGGACGGCCTCAAGGTCGCGTCCGTGGGCTTCCTCATTGCAGGCAACCAGGGGCTCGCGCTTGGGTCGGACCTGGGCGACCTCATGCTCGGCCGGTTGATCAAGGAAACGAACTGGGGCGATGTCGAGGCCCTCGTCGTGGATCTGCCGCCCGGCATCAGCTTCACGCAGCAGGGCGTGCTTTCTGGTGCCGGAAGGGTGGGAACGATCCTGGTGGTGACGCCGGCCGAGGTCTCCCATCTGGACACGGGTCGGGCCCTCGGCACGCTCCGGGAGGTGCGGACGCCGGTGCTGGGCGGGGTGGAGAACATGGCGTACTTCGAGTGCCCCTGCTGCGGCGAGAAGACCGAGCTGCACGCGCCGGCAGCCGACGAGCGCACCATCTGGGCCAGCGGTGTCGAACGGCTCGCGCGGCTCCCGTTCCGGCCTGACGCGGTGATCGACGCCGCGGATCTCGCCCCCGTCCTCGAGGCGGTGGCGACGCACATCGCAGCGTGACCCGCTCCTGAGGCGCCATCCAGGAGATGGCGCCCGAGCGACGTCCATTCAGTTGGGGAGAGCGGTTAGTCCGCCAAAATCGGGTGCACACATTTGCCGCTGTTAAGGCGCGCCGGTCTCTGGTCGGCTCGTCACCGTCCGTGCCGGCGGTCTGCGTGGCTACGGCATCCGGATCTGCCGAATAGCGGATGTGCTTCAATCCGCTCCGGTTCCGCGGCCATCTGGGGGAGCGCCGGTTCTCAGCCGCTCGTTACCCACGTCAGCATCGCTTGCCAGTGGGCCGGAGACGGCGTGTGGGCTGCGTCCTCGCTGATGCGAATCTTGGCGTTGGGCATCCGTGCGGCGATCAGCGGTGCGTCGGGAACGGCTCGGCCGGGGTCGTGTCGGCCGGCCCAGATGAGGACGCGGCAGGGCACGTCGCGCAGGCCAAACCTCCATGGGCGGATGTCGGTGGCGAGCCAGTCGCCGGCCAGGCCGGCCGCGCCTTGGCGGACACCTTCGCGGTTTGACTCCTCGTGAGGTCGCATCCAGGGGTCCTGGCCCGCGGCAAGCAGTTGCCGGTGCTGCTTGAGCGGATCCTCGGCGTACCATGCGGCGGCGCGGGTTACGTAGCGGCGCCCGAACCCCGGAACGGTCCGCAAGGCCCAGGCCTGAAACCGCTGCCAGCCACGCACCGTGCGCAGTTCCCGATAAGGGCCGGTGAAGCCTGCGGCGACCACCCCGGTCAGTCGATGCGGGAACCGGGCCCCACAGGCCACGGCGTATGGCGCGCCACCAGAGAACCCGATCAGGCCGAAGCGCTCGATCCGCAGAGAGCTCATCAGCGTACCGACGTCGTCAGCGACGCCGAGGAGCGTTGGCTGTCGGACAGGTGTGGACCGACCGTACCCGGGCCGGTCCACGGTGATCAGGCGGACGCCCGCCAACGCCGTGTCGTCCGGGCGGCTGATCCGAGAGCCCGGCGTGCCGTGCAGGAACACCACCGGCGGCCCGGCCGGATCGCCGTACTCCGCCCAGCCCAGGACCCGGCCGTCCGGCAGCGCAAGATCCATATCGCCTCTCCGCTAGACACCCGACGCAACACCCAATACAGCGCATAAACATAGTCGCCGTATTGTCCAGTGTGGCAATGCCGAAGCGCACTCACATGCCGCGATCCGCGCTACGCGGCGTGGCGGCCTATGGTTCCCGCCGTAGACGACGTTGTCGCCATACCAGATGATTGGTCGGCACGCATCCTGGGCCAGCCCGACGGCGTGGTCTCGTTGATTGATGAGCAGGCAGTCCAGATGGAGGTCTTCCATGTCGACACTGCAGTGGCCCGCGATCATATCGAGCGTGTCCGCGCTGCTCGGAGTAGCGATGGGTGGCTTCCTAACCGCACGGGTGCAGAAGCGGCAGTGGGCTCGGGGCCAGCAGATCGAGGCGTGTGCGGCGATCGTGGTCGAGTCGACCCGCGTTCAGCTGTCACTACGTGGGCAATGGAAGCACGACCAGCGCGTCGACTGGATGCCATGGAATGAAGCCCTCGCGAAGATCAGCCTGGTCGCCGACCGAGCGGTCGTCGAGGCCGCGGGCGAGGTAGATGCGGTGTTCTGGCAGCACAGTGACCGCATCGACCGCGGCGAAATCGCCGATGAGGGCCGCGTGGTTCGTGGCGACGGAGCTGATGGAGGCCGCGCGGTTGGCGTTCGTCAATATAGCGAAACGTCACGTTTTGGGCTCAGCGGACCGGCTAGACCGGCTGCCGGTACGCCGGCCAAGCGGCTACATGCCGGGCGTCGGCGGCACTGTGCCCAGCCCGTCCGACCCGCCGTGACCTTGTTCCACCGCGCCGCCTGCCGACCCTGTCGCCCACAGCGGCATCCGCACATCCGCCGAGCGAGCGCACCGGCTTTGCAGTGCATCACCGTCCGTACGCCGAGCCGCCGATTCACCGCGTCTGGAGACGCACGCACGTAGCCGATGAGCGCAAGCCCCCGATGCCACGACCATGGACGTCGTCGGAAATACTGAGGCATGGCGCGGGATGGCTGGATTGCGGAAAGAGTTCGGGAGTTTGGCCAGCTCCGCGGTCAGCAGGTTACAGCTTGGACAGGCGTTGAGATGGCGCTGCGGGAGGAAGTTGCTGCCGGTGGCCCGCAGTTCAAGGACCCCGCCGTGCCATGTCTGCAACTCCTGACCCTAGGTGCCTCACTCGGCGACGGGACCTTCGTGACCGTCGGCACCTACCAGGACGACAGTGCATGGGGCCTGTGGCTGCGCCGGGCAGCTAGCGACTACTCGGCGGACTGCGCGGGTATGGCGGGAATCTATCTCATGCGGACATTGTCGGAGTTGCCCACCGGCGAGGTCGACGGTGTCTCGACCTTCCTGGACGAAGATGTCCTTGCCGAGGTGGTCTTGCACATTCGGGGCCGACCGCTGCTGTTGATGGCGGGTGAACTGTACGAGTCTGCGCAGGAGCGATTGGTGTTCACTCGCTGCGACGAGTCCGTCCTCGTGTTCACTGACCCCTCGGCGGCCGAATCGGTGGACTGGGTTCCCGAACGGCGAGAGCTAACCCAAGGCTGAACCCTGGTGGGGCCATGAGTTCTTGGCGCCGCGCCGTGGGAGCGCATCCTCTTCTGCCGCCGGAGCGTGGGAGCCGGGTGGCATTAGACAGCGCCGCGACGGCCAGGCCTGCCTTCATCCGCGAGTCGATGGAGTAGCCGACGATCCGGCCGGAGTGGACGTCCTTGATCGCGCACAGGTACAGCTTGCCCTCGGCGGTGGAGTGTTCGGTGATTTCGGTCAGCCACAGCCGGTTGGGGGCGTCGGCGGTGAAGCAGCGTTGCACCAGGTCGTCGTGCACCGGCGGCCCGGCCCGCCTCGTGAGGCCCTTGCGCTTGGCGAACACCGACCAGATGCGCTGCTGTGAGCAGAGCCTGGCCACCCGGTTGGCGCCGGCGGGGATGCCGTGGGCGGGTAGTTCGTCGGCGATGAACCGGTACCCGAACGCCGGGTCGTCGGCATGGATGTCCAGGGCGGCGTTGGTCAGGTGCGCATCGTCCCAGTCCCGCTGCGAGACCGGCTCGGCGCGCCATGCGTAGTAGGCCTTCTTGCTGAAGCCCAGCACCGGGCAGGTCACCGCGACGGGGATCCCGTCCGCGGCCAGGTCACCGACCAGCGGGTACGTCATTTTGGGGCGATCTCCTTGGCGAAGAACGCCGCCGCCGTGCGCAGGATCTCGTTCTCCTGCTCCAGCAGCTTGTTACGCCGCCGCAGCTCCCGCAGCTCCACCGACTCGGAACTGGTGGTGCCGGGGCGGATCCCGTCGTCGGCGTCGGCGATCTTCAACCAACGGTGCAGGCACGACTCGGAGATCCCGAAGTCCTTCGCGATCTGCGCGATCGGGGCCTCACCCTTGCGGGCGACCGCGACCACGTCACGGCGGAACTCCGGCGGGAACGCTTTCGGCATGACAGACATCCTTCCAGCGAGGAACGCATCCTCACAGGTCAGGAGTCAACCGAACCGGGGGCAGCCCCGTGGGGCGACTACGCCTCCGGCAGCCTGCCTATGCGCAGCAGATCCGCCAGATCAGTGGCGTCACGGACGTCGTTCTTCACCCGTCGGTAGGCGAACCTTTCACCCCCAACGGATGCGCCAAATGCACCCGCGCGCCCGCAGCTGCCAGCACGTCCGCCGCCCAGTACCAGCCGTAGGTGGCCTCCAGGACCACCTCCGGGTCCGGGCCGGCCTTGGCGATCTCCAACCCGAGCGCGACCGGGTCGTTGTCGATCCGCACCGTGTCGAGCTTTTCGCCCGTCTCGGTCATCCGCACGATCGCCGACCTGCGGCGATGCAGATCGATACCCACGATCTGTCGACCGTCGTACTCTGCCTGCATGAGCGGCCTCCTTCGTCGTGAGACGTGAGCACCCCGAGCACCCCGCCCGGGACCCACGAGGAGCGAGGCCCCGCTCCTTCATGCCATCACGCTTAGCCTGCCCCTGCAGCCTGCGTCGTCACCCGGCCGAGCCGCGCAATGGGCTGGTTTGCCCCGCCGCAATGTCGTCGGTGGTGATGAGGACGGGCGGGCAGTATGTGGCGGTTGCGTCGAGGCTGCCTATAGCGAGTCTGTGGCCGACGCTGCTCGCGATGGCCCGATCTTCCAAGCCTGCTCGCAGGACGAGCGCCTCTTGATGCTATTCGTCGGCCGCCGACTGCAGTGTGACCGTGCCACCAACGCGGACGCCGGCCTTGGCGAGCCGGTGCCGCAGCGCGAGCCACCATCCTTCGGGCGAACGGCTCGTCAGCAGTGCCCGGGTCCTTGGCGGCCGCCAGAGCACTGGGCTCAGCAGCAGCAGTTGCAGATCGTCGATGGGCCATCGGTCGGCGACTTCAACTATCACGATGAGATCCGACAACCCGTCGTAGGGACTGGGCTCTGGGCTCCAGATGGGCTCACCGGCGTGTCGGGCCATCCACACTGTCCAACTCTCATCCGCTGATGCGGTGGCGAACCCTCCCAGCTTGTCCGTCCCGCACACCAACAGGACTGACAGGGCGGATGCGGGATCGTCTCGCCAGGCGGACAGCTGGCACAGACTGCTACGGCCCAATCGGGCTGCCCGGTCGATTGCTGGTGGCTCGAATCGGTACGCCGGGCGTTCATCATGAACGTGCATGTCTCCGCACTGCACGGCGTAGACGCTGCTCCCCGCCTCGGCATGGATCCGCTGCTCATCGCCTTGGGGGCTGGTCATTCCGGGCCTTCCTGAGCGCTGTGGTGACCAGCCGCGCTGGTGCGGTCGATCAGCTGCAGCACCTGGGTCCGGAGCTCGTTCGCGGCCGTCAGGTCGGCGGAGAAGACCTCGGGCAGTAACGCTGCCTGAGATTCGTAGATGGCGATCGCTTCCTCCGCCGCAGCGCGCGCCTCGGCAAGTGTGGCCTCGTCTCGCACCAGCATCGATGCGAGCACACGCAGGCTCTGGGCGAGGTCGGGGAGGAACTGCGCAGGCAGCCTCTCGGCGGCCGTACGGAACATCGCCACCGAAGCGGCGGATGCGGCCCGCCCTTTCGCCAGCTGGCCGAGCGCGGTGAGTTGCTCGCCCAGATTTCGCATCGCCTCGGCGAGCTTTGGTTCGTGCATGAGTGGACGTTGCCTTGCTACCGGCCCGTATAGATCGATGGCTTCTTCGATGCATGCAAGCGCCTCGCGATGACGGCGGAGGTCGGATAGTCGCTCCCCGAGGTTGTTGAGCGACTCGGCGAGAGTCGGCACCAGTCCCTCGTGGTCTTCGGCGACTAGGCCGCGGAGGATTACGGCGTCCTCATTCGCGGCCGCCAGGGCGTCGTGGTGGCGGGCGAGTCTCGCGTACACGATCGACAGGTTATACAGAGACATCGCGTACTGCGGGAGGTTGTCGGTCGGCTCTGTTTCGGCCAGTTTGCGGAAAATCTGCACGCTTTCTTCGGCAGCGGCCATTGCCTCGGCACTGCGCCCGACCTCGTTCAATCGGTTGCTGTAGCAGCTCAGGCAGTCGGCAAGCTCCGAACTGTATAGCCCGGGATTCGCGCTGGCCAGGCCGCGGAATGTCTCAAGGGCCTCCACGCTGTATCGCAGTGCCTCGTGTCGATAGCCGGCTCGCGCATACCAGATGCTGAGGTTCCATACCGTACGGGCGAGGCGCGGCTGGTGAGCGGCTGGAGTGTCGGCCGCTAACTTGCGGCGCAGTACCAAACATTCCTCCGCGGTTGCAATTGCATCCTCGTGGCGGCCCATTTCGGACAGGTCTACCGACAGGTTGTTGAGCGACATGGCCAAGTCGGGGAGGTAGGCGCCGGGATTGTGAGCCGCGAGTCTGCGATCGATGGCGACCGACTCATCCGAGCAGGCCAGCGCCTCTTCAAGCCGGCCCGCTTCGGAAAGTGCGAAGCCGAGGTTGTGCACCGCGGCTGAAAGACCGGGCAGGTGGACGTCTGGCTCGGCAGCAGCAAGAGCGCGGTACAACTCCACCGCTTCCTCCGCGTAGCGTGCCGCTTCCACAGGCCGAAACAGTTCGAGCATCCGGGAGCCGAACGCGTCGAGTGCAGCGGCGAGATCGGGCAGGTGCCTGGCGGCGTCGGACGATGCCAATAACCGGTAGGTGTCCAGCGCCTCCTGCGCGGATGGCAGCGCGTCGTCCCACCTGCCCACGTCGGTCAGGTATACCGAGAGGTTCTGCAACGCGGTCGCCAGCTGCGACATGTGCGCGGCCGGGTCCCCGGCGGCCAGCTCCCGGTCTATCGTGACGGCCTCCTCAGCACAGGCAAGCGCATCTTCGTGCCGACCCAGATCCGACCAGGCGATGCCGAGCTGGTGCAGCGCCGACGAGAGTCGTGTCCGATAGTTCTCCGGATCTCGTTCGGCCAGCCGCCGGAAGGTTGCGACAGCATGCCTGGCGGAGGTAGCGGCGTCCTCGTTCAAGCCCACGTCGGTCTGCCGGGAACCCAGCAGCGTGTAGATCTCCGCCCGCACCGCATCGTCAGTCTCGACGGCCAGCCGGTGATCACTGAGCCGTCTTGTCAGCGCGGCAGATCCGACCGCCAGATCGACATTGCGTCCCTTGGGCAGCTGCGGCTCGATGGATTCGAGCAGCCCGATCGGGATGTCCGGCAGTTGGACGAGGCGGGCCAGCGCGGCGCCGCCCGCTTCGAGTGCCAGCTGTGGGTTGTCGATGAGGAGTGGCTTCAGGATGCCTCGAGTCAAGTGCGGCCATCGCTGCGCGGCTTCGATCAGAACGGTGAGGGTGGGCCGCAGCCAGGGTTGGTGCGGCCTGTCCGACGGCGTGAGCAGCCGCGCTGGCGCAGCTTCGGCCCAGACGTCAGGCGCGTAGTCAAGGTTGGTGTGGCCTGGCGTCTGCAGGCCGAGGAAATCCTCGCCGAGCCGATCAGGGTAGAGCGGTTCCAGCATTAATGCCGGGTCGGCCGGCGGGTAGCAGACCGCGTGGTCGTCGAGGGTGGTGTCCACCGAGCCGTCGATGACCGCGGCGACGCGGGTGAGTGCCGCCACCGCATCGCCGCGGGGGAGGCGACCGGTCAGGATGGCGGTGTACACGGTCCGCGCCATCGTCCCTGGCGTGGTAGTGAACGACGCGGCGTGGGTGGACAGGTTGTACCAGTAGTCGTGCTCGCGGTCGAGCAGGTAGGACGACAGACCGACCGGGTCGGTGGGCAGTGCCGCACCGCGTGCGTGGGCGTCCACCGCGACCAGGGCGGCCATATGCAGCGTCAGCGCTAGCTCGAACATCTCGGCGTCCAGGTTGGCTGGCGTACGCACGGCCTCGCCATCGACCTTGAAGATGGCGGCGAACCGGTCCCGCGCCGACGCGAAGGCATCCTGCCGGTCGGCGCCGGTCCGCGTGAGTGGCTGCAGCCGGATGACGCCACCGACCGGGACGTCGTCCGCGCCGAACCGTTGGCGCAACGACGGCCACCAACCTTCGGCAGAACGGCTCACGAGCAGGACTCGGGCGCGATCCGACCTGTTGAGGATCGGGTTCTGCATTACCATCTGCAGGTCCCCGGCAGGCCATCGATCGGCGTAGTCCACGATCAACAGCAGGGTACTGCCGGGGTCACCTGGCGCTACCACCCTGCGCCCGGTCGGGTCGCTGACATGGTGGCCGCTCCACACCGTCCAGTCGCGATCCGCGGATTCTAGGCCGAACGTGGTGGCGAGTCGGGTCTTACCCTGACCCCCTGACCCATGCAGCAGGAACACCGACGGGCCGGGAGTCGGGTCGTCCCGCCATTCGGCCAGGCGCGCCAGCTCGTCGCGGCGCCCGGTGAACGGCACCACCCGGTTCTCCGCCGCAAGCAGGCGGCTCGGCTGCAAGCGTGCGAGCTTCTCGTCGAGCGACGGTGGCCGTCGTGCGAACGGTTCGAACCGGTAGACCGGATGGCCAGCCCGAATGTGCATGTCACCATGCTGTAGCGCGTACACGGCCGCACTGGGCTCTGCGAGGATGTGCTGTCCGCCGTCGGCATTCATGGGTCGGGTGACCGGCTTTCAGGTACGTCGCGATGATGACCAGCACTACACCGTGTCATGGCGAAGCCCGCCCGGCCATCCCCCGAAGGGCGACCCGATTAAGCATGAGAGGGTCGATTCTGGCCGATGCACGGGACGAGGACGCTGTAGCGGGATCATGAGCGCCAGGCGGCGCGGCCAAGGTCGCGATCCGGCACCTGTGGACCCGTGTCCCGGGAGGCGGGGGCGGCGGGCCGTCTTCGCCAAGCGCTGGGCTTACGGGCGGAAGACTTCGGCGCGAGACGCTCGACGCCGCGGTCGTGTGCTGGGCGCTCATCAGCCCAGACACTCCCCGCAACCAGCGGTACTTCGCCGGTGTTTGCTAAGGGATGTCTCGTAACCCCGGCGTCTGTCTGCTGAGGACGATCGGTCAGGATGCCTGGGTGCAGGTGATCACCGCAGCCCACTCTGACTGGATCTTTCCGTTCACGGGGCTGCAGCCCGCTCAGTTCCGCCGGCTGGTCCGGCTGGTCGCTGGGCGTGGCGGTGACGCCGTCGCTGATGGCCGGCCGGGCAGGCAGTGGGCCCTTGACCTCGCCGACCGGGTTCTGCTGGTGGCCACCTACTGGCGCACGAACCTGACCATGCGCCAGATCGGCCCGCTGTTCGGGGTGTCGCATTCCGCGGCGCACCGGGTCATCGACACCCTCGGCCCGCTACTCGCACTCGCGCCGGTGCGCCGGCGGCCGGTCGACCAGATCGCCATCGTCGACGGCACCCTGATCCCCACCCGCGATCACCGCGTGGCCGCCCGGAGCAAGAACTACCGGTACTCGACCAACCTGCAGGTCGCCATCGACGCCAGCACCCGCCTGGTCATCGCCATCGGCGACCCACAGCCCGGCAACCGCAACGACACGATCGTCTACCGCACCAGCGGCATCGAGGAGAAACTGGACGGGCGGCCCGTCATGGCCGACGGCGGCTACCGCGGCAACTCCGAGGTGATCATGCCGTACCGCAAGCCCACCGACGGCGGCGACCTGCCGGACTGGAAAGAAGAGCTGAACACCCACCACCGCACCGTCCGCGCCGGAGTCGAACATGCCCTGGCCAGGATGAAGTGCTTCAAGATCCTGCGCGACTACCGCCGCGCCGCCCACACATTGGCCCATGCCGCTTCCGGCATCGCCAACCTCCACAACATCATCCTGGCCGGCTGACCGCCGGGCCGACGCCGGGCAACGCCTTCACCCAGTTACGAGACGTCCCTTAGGCCCACACCCTGTCCTCAACGTATATGGGACCACTGAATGGCAGATTTCGACTGCTAGCGTGGCGCGAAAGGCCCGATCGCTTGCGGAGGTGGGCATGGGCGACTTGGAACCAACTGATACTCACGGCGGCCTGACGGACGAGCGCTCCCAGCCGTGGATCCAGCAAAACACGGCAGGACCGAACGCCGCCGTCTACGCCGTCCAGAGCGGCAACTTCGTAATGCACGGCGACAAAACCAAGCCCGAGGCCAACCGCGAGCAGCCGCGCCTTCGGATTCTGCTACTCGCCGCCAATCCGGCCAGCACGTCGCGTCTTGCGCTCGACGAGGAGGCGCGGGAGATTACCGAAAAGCTTCGGCTGGCGCGTGATCGGGACAACTTCAACCTCATCACCCGCTGGGCCGTGCGTCCGGCTGACCTCCTGCAGTACCTCAACGAGCACAGCCCGCAAATCGTGCACTTCAGCGGACACGGCGACGCCGCCGGCGAGATCGCACTAGCCGCCGGCAACGGCGGCAGCCGGTCGGTCACCACGGCAGCGCTCGCCGAACTTTTCCGGATCATGAAGGACGGTGTCCGCGTCGTCGTGCTTAACGCGTGCTACTCCGCCGTTCAGGCACAGGCGATCGGGCAGCACATCGACCACGTCGTCGGCATGCGGGAACCGATCGACGACCGGTCGGCCACGATCTTCGCCGCCGCGTTCTACTCCGCCCTCGGGTTCGGCCGGACCGTACGCGAGGCGTTCGAGCAGGGTAAAACCGCATTGATGCTGCATGGCATGCCCGATCACGACGTTCCGCAGCTGATCACGCGCGCCGGGGCCGACGCCCGCCTGACCATCGAAGGGTGACAGCCGCCGGGCGACGCGTCGCAGAGTCATTCGCCGTGGCCTGTGCGGGGTGAGACTGGTCATCTCCGACGCCCACCGCGGCCTCGTAGGTGCGGTCGGTCTCGCATTTGGGCCGTCACGGGGCGGCGACGCTTGGACGAGCTGGCGCCGCACAAGCTACTGGCCGCCTTCGACACGACCCCGCCGGACGGGCCTGCACCCCGGTGGTATCGAGGCGAGGGGCGCGGACGACCGCTGCTCAGCCTCATCCGCGGGCGGCTGACCGACCGGTTCTGCCATATCGCACGGGTGGTGGGTTGTCGGTCAAGCAAAGGGGGTCGATGCTGGAACGGCCAGACCACGAACAAGTTTCCAGAGGGCCCGATGCTGGCTGTGTGCCGTTGACAGTCACGATTAACCCGGAGGGATACCAGGTGGGATTCTTCAGCAGAAAGCCGAAGGTTGTCGTATGCGAGATGTGCGGCAAGTCGGACGCCGTAGGTTGCGGTTCCGCTCACAACCACGTCGAGGAGATCAGGGGCGACCAGCCGGCCTGGCTACCTGCGCACCTTCGCACGCAGGCCCAAGGCGAGTACACCTGGCTTTGCGTCCGGTGCAATTCCTTTCCGGCGATGAAGTGGCCGCATAGCGGTGGCGCTTCGGCAGGGATGATGATTCACCTGGGCCTCGCGCATTACGTCGGCTATTTGAAGGGCATGGGCAGTTCGGCTCCCCGCTTCGAGATGATCCCGGTTGACTCGGCCTAAACGCGCCAAAGCTCCCCCGTCGCCCCGCGTCTGACGTTGAAACGTCGCAGGCTGAGCTGAGGATAGGTCGATCAGGTCGGCCAGTTCTACGCCAGCCTCGTCCAGCCGTCTCAGCACCGTCGCGGACCCGGGCGGTTTGGTGGCGCCGGCCCCTTCTACGGCCTGCACTCGCTAGTGGACTGGGATATGGGTCTGTGTGGCATGCCGGACACCACCATGTTGGCCAGGCCGTTTTCCGCCGAGCCGGGGCGGGTGTACGAGGATTGGCTGGCCGAGGTGGCGCCAGCCGATGAGGACGAGCCGTACTGCGGAACGTTGGCGCTCAGCGACCAGGGCTGCGGTTACCTATCGCTTCTTGTCGTCAGCGGACCGGCGCGTGGACGGGTCATCGATAACTGCGAGAGCAAAGAAGGTCCGGTCTTCACTGGGGATCGGGACTTCCTGTCGTGGTATGAGAGATGGTTGGACGCTGTCCTGGCAGGCGAGCGGCATTTTCGCTAACGGCGCGCTGATCCGGAGGCTGGGGCGCAGGGACGGCATCCGCAAATGCCGCGATCAGGGCGCTACGGAGGTCTACGTGACCGCTCGGGGCTCACGGTGCGGATCTGCCGAGAACAGTGCGTCTGGCTGCACCGGCGTCATGGAGGTCGCGCACCAGCCGGCGTACCACGGCCAGCAGGTCGCAGCGGCTTCGCCGTAGCCTGCGGTGCTGCTCATGAGCGCCAAGGGCTTCTCCGTCCGTGGTGCGGTTGATGCTGTGGTGGTCGTGAGTGGTCAGGCTGTGTTCAGCAGAGCCGGGAGTTTGCGCATGTCGTCGAAGACCACCGTGTCCGGGCCTTCCAGCCGGTGCGCGGGGGTCAATCCGCCGGCATAGCCGAAGCAGCGCATTCCGGCGGCGCGGGCCGCTTGGACTCCGTACTGGCTGTCCTCGACTACGACGCACGCCGCGGGTGGGACGCCCATCGTCGCCGCCGCGTGCAGGAACAGGTCGGGGGCGGGCTTGCCGTGCGCGACCTCGGTCGCGCTGAAGATGCGGCCGTCGAAGCGGGGATACAGGCCGGTGCGGCCCAGGGTGTGGCGCATCTTCTCGTGCGTACCGCTGGAGGCCACGCACGTCGGCTGGGTGATCTCATCGAGCGCGTCGTTGATCCCGTCGACGGCGGTCAGTCCGGCGTCCACCGCTTGGCGGTGTGCTAGGTCGAACCGGTCCGCCCAGGTGGCAGCCACGCCCTGTCCGAGGCGGGCCGCGATCTGTTCACCGATGGACGTGCTGGACCGGCCGATGAAGCGCTCGATGACCTCTGCCTCGGTCAGTGGCCAGCCCAGTTCCGCGCCGAGCGCGATGTTGACGCGGACCGCGATGCGCTCGCTGTCGACCAGCACCCCGTCGCAGTCGAAGATGACAAGCCCGATCGGATTGATCATCCGGACAGGCTAGTCGAGTGGGTGGGGCGAACCTGGGGGCATCCACGGTCCCCGAAGGCGCCGGATCGCCGTCACCGCCGAGGTGGTGGCCAACTCGGACAGGTCGACCACGTTGCGAGGCAGCACCAGCGGCCGGTGCACGACCGGGGCCGAGAAGGACGCCCCGCTTCTGCCGCCGAGCGGGTGCGCCCTGCCGGGCGGTCGTCAGTGCCCCCGACGCTGTCCGGGTGCCTCCTCGGCGGCGACGTCTTGGCTGGCGTCGAGGCGGACGTTGTTGGCGATGTTGGTCATCGTGGGCTGCTATCCGACGGGGGTGGGCGGTCTTGTGAACGCATGGTCGCGAGGAGTCAGGCGGTGGCGTGGTCCGGCCGCCCGAAGCACCACGTCGAGGACCTGGTCGGGGTTCGCGGCGTAGCTTGTGCTGAACCAGGCCATGTTCGCCTCCACCACGGCCCAGTGTTCGTCGCCGCGGTCGGCGTTGCTGGCCAGACCGACGTCGACGACGACCGCGCTGGGCAGGCTGTCAGCGCAGGCGTCGAGCAGGCTGGCGGCGAAGTCGAGCACGGCGACGCGGTGCGGGCAGGCGTCGAGGGGGGCCGGGTCGAGCCGTCCGTTGATGGCGTAACGGCTAGCGGCGTGCACTGTGGCGTCGAGGACGAACAGCCGGTACTCCACCAGGAACGTCACGATCTCGCTGACCAGCACGGGAGTGTCGGCGGGGTAGCTCTCCGCACGGGGCAGGCGGGAGCCGTCGGCGTAGACGCCGGCCGTCAGGGTCTTGTCTCGGGGCGGCTTGACGAACATCGGCGTACGGGACCAGCGCGCGTCGCCGAGGGTGGTGAGGGTGATGTCGCGGCGGGTGTACTCGTACGGCAGCTGCACCAGCCAGTCGTCGGCCGGTTCGAGCATTGCCAGGTCGAGGTCCGGGGCGACCGCAGCAGCGAAGGTCGGTCCGCCGTAGAGGTGCCCTCCCCGGGCCTGCCGCAGCTGAGCTGGTACTGACGGGTTGGGCAGATGCTCCACCGCCAGGCCCCGTCGCCGCGCCGATTCAGCAAGCAGCTTGGCGGTCCTGTCGAGGCGCGGCGGCAGCACCAGGAAGTCAGCGACCGGGACGGCGATGGTCATGACTGACGATTCTCAGGATCCGCCACGTTGCCGTCGCCTGATTATCCTCGCCGCACCCGATGGGAGGGGCGCGTTGCCACCCTCGCACCGCCCACCGAGCGAGCGTCTTGAGGCGTCGCGGCACACGACGGCCCCTGGACACCAGTTGCATCCTCATCTGCCGCCGACCAGGCGTCACGGTCCGCCTCTCGAGTGGTGGGGCAGCGACCACCTGACCCTCTCGAGATGAGTGCGCAGCGATGGGGCGTGACCCTTAGGCGATACCGAGCGCAGATCAGACGAATCAGAGGCCCGGCGTCGCCAGCGGCGAGCCGGGCCGCTGCCTCGGCGGGCGTGTCGTCGTAGCCTGGCCGGGCCATGAGCACGGACTGAAAGAAGTGGCCCTTCTCCTCGTCCGGGTCATCGTCCGCGGCGAACGGCCGCCATAGCGCGAGGTACAGCTTTCGCGCGGTGAACCCGTCGTCGTCCTCGTTCGGCGCGATGTCGACCTGACGACGTAGCCGCTGCACGACCTCCGGCGCGGGCAGTCCGAAGACACCAACATCGCGGTACCGCACCAGGTCTTGCTCTTGCGGACGCCACACCTCGATCGCGTTGACCCCGCCCCGTGTTGGCCCGACCCCGAAGCCCACGCTGAACCCCAGCCCGTTCGGCAGGCGCACGGCCAGCTCGCCGTGGGCCGTTAGGCGTCAGCCGATCGAGCGTTTCGAGCGCCCCCACGGGCCTCGTCGATCGTCATCCCGAGCCATAGCGGGCCTACCCCGCGCGGTGGATCGACCACGGACTCCATCAGCTGATCATCGCAGCCGCTCATGGGCGTAAGCGATCCGGACCAGTGCCGCCAACGCCTCGTACGTCGCGGCGCACTCCATTGCTGCTGCTCGGGCGCCGCTCGGCGGTGCCGTCGGACTTGCGGTGTGAGTACATCCGATCATGTCGAGCCGACGGGCGACTGAGTCCTGCCTTCGGGAGTGCGTCGCGTGCTAGCCGTTCTCGCCACCCGCGTCGTGACGACCCCGCTTCTTCGGCCGCACGAGCCCGGCAAGGCCCGCTCCGAGATGCTTGGCGCCGCCGAGGACGCCCTTTGCGGCCGTCAGCGCCTGCGGCTCGTCCGGGATCCCGTCTCCGTCGAGGTCCACGCTGCGGAACGGCCGGGAGACGGTACTGGCGGCCGTGGTGACGCCGCTGCCCACGGCGGTCGCGGCGCCGCCGACCCAGCCTCCGGTCGCCTGCGCGGCGCTCTCGAGCGCGAGCAGCGCGCGGCTCGGCTCGTCGCCCTTGTCCGGCTTCTCCTTCACCTCGACGGCCAGGTGGTCCGGGAATGCTTCGGGAGCCGGAGGGAAGGCGCCCTGAGCCGCGACGACGACTTCACGTCCGAAGACGAACCGCGACGCGCTGCTCAGGACGGCGCCGGCGCTGAGCTCGACGGCCGTCTGCCCCCGTTTGCCGAGCCGCCCGCGGAGGTCTTCGAGCTTGCCGCCCTGGATGCTCTGCACCAGTGACTTCGCCCCGTCGCCGGGCAGGGAGCCGGCCAGCGTGCTCGCCCAGTGGGACCAGTCACCGCGTCCATCCGCAATGCGCTGTCCCATGTCGACCGCCCACGGTGGCGAAGCCTTGGCAAGGTCGGTGGCGAAGGAGGTGATCTGGGCCTGGCTCACCCGGCTGTTCGAGAGGCCGTACACGAGCGCCTTCGCCTGGTCCTGGTCGTAGGTCAGGCCATGAATGTCCGCGAGGGCGAGCCCGAACATCGCGGTGATCTCGAACTGCAGCTGCTCGTCCGCGGCGGGCAGCAGATTTGCCGCCGCCGCGGTTTTGGCCAGACCGATCGCCGCGGCCTTGACACCGGCCTTGACACCGGTCGTGGCGGCGCCGCCGCCCGGAATGAAGCTGACTGCGATGCCGCCAGCTGTCACGATCCCGCCCGCAACGCTGATCGCGGTCACGTACTGCCGCTCGAGCGCCTTGATGATCTCGGCGGGCGTGGCGTCCGGTTTCCGTCGGCGCACCCAGCGAACGTACTTCCGAGCGATCGCCTTGCGACCCCTGACCGCTTCCGCGATCTCCCGCTCGGCGTCCTCGTCGATGAGTTCCGCCTCGAGGGTGATCTGCTCGAGATCCTGGCTGGGCTCGGTCATCGGACTCCTTCGCGTGTTCGGCAAGCGACTGCAGGATATTGGGCCTCACGAAATTAGCGACTGCAGACGAGTCCTGCTGACCCGGATCCGTACCCCCGCATCAGCTTCGCCGCCGGTTGTACCTCGGCTATGGTCGGATGCACGCTTGCCGCTGGCGCGGTCATGCCAAATCGAGGGCGTTGGTCGCAGTCTCATCCTGGCCTACGGCACGGCTACGACTCCCTGAGACCGAACGCTAAGATCGCCGGATGCTGTTCAAGGCGGACCTGGGCAAGCGGGTCGAGAACCTAATCGGCGCGGTGGACAACCGCGACGACAAGCGGTTCTTCGCGGCCCTGCAGGGCATCGTGGGCGCCACGCCGAAGGCGCGCCCTGATCAGGTCGACGCGGCCTTGGCCAGGTTGACCTCGGTGCTCGCCGAGATCCCGCTCGGGATGGGCGGCGACCTGGCCCAGATTGCCGGCAGCATGGTGGACTACGGCACCGATGCGGCGGCGGTGGTGGTGCCGACGCTCGTCAGGCGGGCCACCAACGCGATGGAGCAGGCGGCACGCTTCGCCGAGTTGTACGGTGCGGTGTTCGGGAATCTGCCCGACCCCGATGATGCGGAGCAGATCGGCCCGACCATCGAGCGGTTCGTCGAGACGGCGCCCAACCGGGGGATGGCCCAGTCGGACGCCTATGACCTGGTGCAGGCGTGGTTCTCCGGCGGCAACTGGGTTCAGCCGGTGCTGTACCTCGCGCAGCGCAAGAACGTGCGGGCCGTGCTGCCCGAGCGACCGCGGCTCACCGCCGCCATCGACGCGACGCGTGAGCACATCGGCACGGCGCGTTGGTTGTACGGGCTGCTGCTTGTCCTGGACGACGAACCGCTGGTCGTGCTGCATCGTGCGACCCGACGCGGCTATCGGGTGACGATAAGCGGCGTCGGCGACAACTTTCAGCTGCACACGCTGCTCGCCGCCGCCCTGATCGGCGACGAGTCGCAGGGCCTGGTGCCGGGCCAACGGCCGAGCGCCCCGGAGATCGCGGCGGCCTCCGACGGCGAGGACCTGACTCCGGCAGGCGGCATCCGAGGCAACTTCAACCTGGTCGACGCCCACGGCGAATGGATCTGGAACGAGGGCCGTCCCGCCGATATCCCGAAGGTGGAAGGAAAGCGGGTCGTCGTCATCGATCCGCCGCCGTACCCGCGCAGCTGGAACGCCGGCCGACCATACCCGTTGATGCGCCCGACGGTAACCGTGGATGGCCTGCTGCCGGCCGATGAGGCCGCGCACTGGCTCGACCTGGTCAAACCTTCGCAGCGCGGGTAGGCACCCACACGATTCTGGCCCGACAGCGCCATGAAACCTTCGCGCAGAGGGCGGCTGGCCCCACGGACGCCGACGCCCGCTAGTTGAGCTGCCCAGTATGTGCCATCTCGAATGGTTGCGGCCGGCCTTCGCTCCTACCGCCCACCGGGTGCCACACTACGTGCCGAGTGAGTGACAGTGAGCTGTTTTCAACCTGACTGGTGCGGGCTCTTGGACGAGTGGAACACGAAGGTCGCGGAGGTGGGGCGGCTGTAGTTGGGGAGAGGCACGGCTGTCAATCGGGCGTGCCAAACTGCAGCCAGACGCGGACCCGCTCGGTGACCTTGTCGCGCCCCCCGAGGGCGTCGCGGACCTCGGCGGCGAACGCGGCCCGGCCCTGCGGGGAGGGCAGCCTATCGGGCGACAAAGCGGAGAAGACGCCGCCAACCATGTCGTCGACGGTGAGCGGTGCGTCGTACTGCACTGACGACTCCGCGTATCGGTAGCCGGCGCGAACGAGGGCGTCCTGGTTGCGTCGGCGGCCGTCCTCATCGGTTTGGCACGTCGCTGTGACGGGGTGCCCGAGCAGCTGTTCCAGGCATTCGCGCAGTGCCCCGGACCACTCGGCGTCCTGCAGCCACAGCGGCGCGCCGTTAGTGACCACGGCGACGCCGCCGCCGGGGCGCAGCAGCGGCCGGGCGGCATTGAACAGCGTGTCGCGGTCCATGAAGTGGATAGCGACAGCGACGGTCAGCGCGCCGATCGTCCGTTCGCCGAGTAGCCGGCCCAGCGCGGGCAGGTCGCTGTCCGCGCCGAGCAGCCACGTGGCGTTGGCTCTTGCAGCGTTGTGGGCGGCCTGGCGGGCCAAGGCCAGCATGTCCGGCTCCGGGTCCACGCCGATGACGGCCCCGACCCGGGCGGCGAGTGGGAGGCTCAACTGGCCGGTGCCGCAGCCGAGGTCGACCACCCTGTCGCCGGCGCCGAGACCGAATGCTCCGACGAGGGCGTCGAGGACCTGGGGCGGGTAACCGCGTCGGTGCCTCGCGTAGTACGTCGCCACCTCACCGCTGAAGCTCGCTCTCATTTCGACAGCCTGCCCACGGCAGATGGCGGGAAGCGAGCGATTCTGCTCAGGGGCATGGTCAACGTGTTGATGGGGCACCCGAACCAGAGGGTTTACTGCTTGCGTGACGCCACGACGGGGTCCTCGGTCCGGGGAGAGCCGTAGCCATAAGGTTGTTCTCAAGCCGAGTAGCGCTGGGGTCTGCTGCACCGGTAGGTGACATCTGAGATGGCTTGCCCTGGTGGCGGGCTGGAAGGATGTTGCTGTGCCCAAGCCCTACCCTCGTGAGTTCCGCGATGATGTTGTGCGGGTGGCCCGTGACCG
>NZ_JBSSHR010000037.1:0-20350 GCF_059089345.1 Micromonospora sp. BS32 | reverse complement strand
ACGCACGCCGTTCTCCCGCCCATCCAGTTCTGACCTTCGACAAGCCAGAACCTAGGCAGGACAACGGCGTGCCCCATAAGCGACGCACCGAACCACCCACACATGCGTCACAAGACCCATATTTATGCCTCTCAGGCATATCGCTCACCAGACATACGTCATCCGCCAGCGGCACGCCGCGAGGTAGGCGAGAGCACGCGCCCCGGGCGTATGTAGTGCTGGAGCTTCGGGAGCGGAACTGATCCCTGATCGCCGCTCCATAGCATCGCGGCGGCCCGAGACGGGTGAGTCCTGGTCAGGTCATCATCCGGGGGACGCTCGGCGAGATCGTGTCGCCCGGTTTCCGCGGCCGCCGCCGGCGCGACCTTCCTGATGAAGGAACCGTTCGAGTTCTCCGTCGACCCGGCCGATCTCCTCGACGAGGAGGCCCCCGCCGAGCAGGCGGGAGGCGAGGCGTGAGGCTCCCAGCGGGCGTACAGCGGGCGCGGGGCAGAATGGGCGCGTGACAGCTCCCCGCGACCTGGTTCTGCTCGGTTCCACCGGTTCGATCGGCACCCAGGCGATCGACATCGTGAAGCGCAACCCGGACCGGTTCCGGGTGGTGGCGCTCGGCGCCGGTGGCGGCAACGTCGAACTGCTCGCCGCGCAGGCCCTCGAACTCGGCGTGGAGGCGGTCGGGGTGGCGAAGGCCACCGCCGCGCAGGACCTCCAGCTGGCCTTCTACGCCGAGGCGAGCCGGCGCGGCTGGGCCACCGGCGACTTCAAGTTGCCGAAGATCGTCGCCGGCCCGGACGCGATGACGGAGCTGGCGCAGTGGCCCTGTGACGTGGTGCTCAACGGGGTGGTGGGGTCGCTGGGGCTCGCGCCGACCCTCGCGGCGCTGCGCGCCGGTCGTACCCTCGCCCTGGCCAACAAGGAGTCCCTCGTCGCCGGCGGCCCCCTCGTGCGGGCCGCGGTGACGCGGCCGGGGCAGCTCGTGCCGGTCGACTCGGAGCACACGGCGTTGGCCCAGTGCCTGCGCTCGGGGTCCCGGCCCGAGGTGCGGCGGCTGATCGTCACCGCAAGCGGCGGCCCGTTCCGGGGCCGGCGGCGCGACGAATTGGCCGAGGTCACCCCGGAACAGGCGCTGGCGCACCCGACCTGGAACATGGGCAGGGTCATCACGATCAACTCCGCCACCATGGTCAACAAGGCACTCGAGGTGATTGAGGCGCACGAACTCTTCGACGTCCCCTACGCCGACATCACCGTGATGGTCCACCCCACGTCGGTGATCCACTCGATGGTCGAGTTCGTGGACGGTTCCACCATCGCCCAGGCCAGCCCGCCGGACATGCGCCTGCCGATCGCGGTGGCGCTGGGCTGGCCGGACCGGGTGCCGGACGCCGCCGCCGGGGTCGACTGGACGAAGAGCCACACCTGGGAGTTCGCCCCGCTGGACGACGCCGCGTTCCCCGCCGTGGCGCTGGCCAAGGCGGCGGGCGAGGCCGGTCGCTGCCGCCCGGCGATCTACAACGCGGCGAACGAGGAGTGCGTCGAGGCGTTCGTCGCCGGCCGGTTGCCGTTCCTGGGCATCGTCGACACCCTCGAGCGGGTGCTCGACGAGGCTCCCGATTTCGGCGAACCAGGTACCGTCGAGGACGTGCTCGCGGCGGAGTCGTGGGCGCGCGCACACGCGCAGGAGATCATCTCGGGGTCGGGGAAGGAAGCCTGATGCTCTATCTGCTCGGGGTGGTCGCGATCGCCCTGGCGATCCTCATCTCGGTGAGCCTGCACGAGGCGGGTCACATGCTGACCGCCAAGGCGTTCGGGATGAAGGTCACCCGTTACTTCGTCGGCTTCGGTCCGACGCTCTGGTCGTTCCGGCGCGGCGAGACCGAGTACGGCGTGAAGGCGATCCCGCTCGGCGGGTTCTGCAAGATCGTCGGGATGACGCCGCAGGACGACGACGTCGAGCCCGAGGACGAGCCCCGGGCGATGTGGCGGTACCCGGTCTGGAAGCGGACGATCGTGATGTCCGCCGGCTCGGTCACCCACTTCGCGCTCGCGATCGTCGCCATCTGGATCGTCGCGATGTTCGTGGGGATGCCGAACAAGGACATCCCGAACCCGCTGCCGGCGCACGTCAAGATCGTGGACTGCGTCATCCTCACCGACGCGCAGCGTGAGTGCGCCCCCGGTGACCCGGCCAGCCCCGCCAGGCAGGCCGGGCTGCGCGACGACGACAAGATCGTCGCGGTGAACGGGACGCCGGTGGCCGACTACACCGAGCTGGTCAAAAAGGTCCGCGACCTGCCCCCGGGCAGGGCCACCATCCGCTACGAGCGCGACGGCGTGCAGAACGACGCCCAGGTGACGCTGGCCGCCGTGCAGCGCAAGCCGCTGGACGACCCGAACGGCGCGCCGAAGACCGTCTCCGCCCTCGGCGTCGCCGGCCCGTCGCTGCCGCCGGGCGTGCCGGCCACCGTCACGTACGGCCCGGTCGAGGCGATCCCGGCCACCGCCGGCTACACCAAGGACCTCGCCGTCGGCACCTACGACGCGATGAAGCGGATCCCGGAGAAGGTGCCCGCCCTCTGGACCGCCGTCACCGGCGGCGAGCGGGACAAGGACACCCCGATCAGCGTGGTCGGCGCCAGCCGGCTCGGCGGCGAGGCGCTGGCGAACGGCTTCTGGCAGATGCTGCCCTTGCTGTTCATCTCGCTGAACTTCTTCGTCGGGGTGTTCAACCTGCTGCCGCTGCTGCCCCTGGACGGTGGCCACATCGCCATCGCCTGGTTCGAGCGGGCTCGCTCCTGGCTGTACGCCCGGATCGGCCGTCGCGACCCCGGGCGGGTGGACTACATGAAGCTCATGCCGCTCACGTACGCGGTGATCCTGGTCGGTGGCGCGTTCACGCTGCTCACCGCCACCGCGGACATCATCAATCCGATCACGCTCTTCTCAAGGTGAGTGCCTGAAGTGACCGCTGTCAGTCTCGGTATGCCCGCCGTACCGCCCCCGCCGCTCGCCCCGCGCCGGGCCAGCCGCCAGATCATGGTCGGCTCGGTGCCGGTCGGTGGGGGTGCCCCGGTCTCGGTGCAGTCGATGACCACCACCCTCACCTCCGACGTCAACGCCACCCTCCAGCAGATCGCCGAGCTGACCGCGTCCGGCTGTCAGATCGTCCGGGTCGCCGTGCCCAGCCAGGACGACGTGGAGGCGCTGCCGGCGATCGCGAGGAAGTCCCAGATCCCGGTCATCGCCGACATCCACTTCCAGCCGAAGTACGTCTTCGCCGCGATCGACGCCGGCTGCGCGGCCGTCCGGGTGAACCCGGGCAACATCCGCCAGTTCGACGACAAGGTCAAGGAGATCGCCAAGGCGGCCGGCGACGCGGGGGTGCCGATCCGGATCGGCGTCAACGCCGGCTCCCTGGACAAGCGGCTGCTCGCCAAGTACGGCAAGGCCACCGCCGAGGCGCTGGTCGAGTCGGCGCTCTGGGAGTGCTCGCTCTTCGAGGAGCACGGCTTCCGGGACATCAAGATCTCGGTCAAGCACAACGACCCGGTGGTGATGATCCGGGCGTACCGGCAGCTCGCCGAGCAGTGCGACTACCCGCTGCACCTCGGCGTGACCGAGGCCGGCCCGGCGTTCCAGGGCACCATCAAGTCGGCGGTCGCCTTCGGCGCGCTGCTGGCCGAGGGGATCGGCGACACCATCCGGGTGTCGCTGTCGGCCCCGCCGGTCGAGGAGATCAAGGTCGGCAACCAGATCCTGGAGTCGCTGGGCCTGCGCGAGCGCGGCCTGGAGATCGTCTCCTGCCCGTCCTGTGGTCGGGCCCAGGTCGACGTCTACAAGCTCGCCGAGGAGGTCACCGCCGGCCTGGAGGGGCTGCCGGTGCCGCTGCGCGTCGCCGTCATGGGTTGCGTGGTGAACGGTCCGGGTGAGGCCCGCGAGGCCGACCTCGGCGTCGCCTCCGGCAACGGCAAGGGCCAGATCTTCGTCAAGGGCCAGGTCGTCAAGACCGTCCCCGAGGCGCAGATCGTGGAGACGCTGATCGAGGAGGCGCTGCGGATCGCCGACGAGATGGGCGCCGAGCTCCCCGAAGAACTCCGCGCCCTGGTCCCCGGCGCCACCGTCACCGTCCACTGACCCCCACCGCCCGTGAGGGCGCACATTCATGGAAAGAGTGGCCATTCCACGTGGAATGGCCACTCTTTCCGTATACGAGGGCTGGTCGCGCTCGGGTCACTCGGATTCGGCGAGGATGGCGTAGAGCTTGCGGCGGGTCTCGTCGAGGACCTGGGCGGCGCGTTCGCGCTGGTCGTCGGTGCCGGTCATCATCACCTGCCGCAGCGCGTGCATCGCCTGGGCCCCGGCGTCGCGGATGTCGTGCCAGCTGTTGACGGTGTCCTCGGCGAACTCCGCCCAGGGCGGGGTCTGCGCCGCGGTGGCCGCCTCCTCCCGGCCGGCGTCGGTCAGGCCGAAGCGCTTCCGCCCGCCGCCGGACGGGTCGGTGCTCGCGGCGATGACCCCCTCGTCCTCCAGCAGCTGGAGGGTCGGGTAGATCGAGCCGGGGCTGGGCCGCCAGGCCCCACCGGTCCGGGAGTCGATCTCCTGGATCATCTCGTAGCCGTGCATCGGCCGCTCGGTGAGCAGCGCCAGCACGGCACCCCGGACGTTGGGGCGGCGCCCCCGGCCGCGCCCGCCCCGGCCGCCCCGGCCGCCGCCCCAGCCGCCGGGCCCGTGCGGGCCCGGCGGTACGGGCGGGAAGCCGAAGCCGCGTCGACGGGCCTCGTGCAACGCGTGGAACTGTTGGTGGAATCCCATCTTCCGATCCTTCCTGGAACTGTCGCTGATGCATCCACGATATATCGCCAACGCATCACCGGCAAGAAAGTTCTCGTCCGGGGCAGAAAACCGTACGTACGTCTTGCTAACGTGTCGGGGTGCGCCTGCTTCCCGAACCGGGCCCGGCCCGGACCCTCGCCCTGTCCACCCTGGTCAACACCGTCGGCCGGGGCACCTGGCTGACCGTCAGCGCGCTCTTCCTGACCCGCTCGGTCGGTCTGACCGTCGCCCAGGTCGGCCTCGGTCTCACCCTGACCGCGCTGGTCAGCCTGGTGGCGAGCGCGCCGATGGGCTACCTCGCCGACCGGTACGGCCCGCGCGGCCTCCAGCTCGCCGCCCTGGTCGCCTCCGGCGCCTTCACCGCCGCCCTGGTGCTGGTCCGGTCGTTCCCGACGTTCCTGGTGGTCGGAGTGCTGATGGCGGTCGCGGACGCGGCCAGCCGGGGCGCCCGGGGCGCGCTCATCGCCGGCGCCGTCCCCGCCGACCAGCGGGTACGCACCCGGGCCTGGCTGCGCGCCGTCACCAACGTCGGGATCTCGGTCGGCGCCGTGGTCGCCGGCGTCGGGCTGGCCGCGGACACCCGGGCCGGCTACGTCTCGCTCATCCTGCTGGACTGCGTCACCTACCTGGTGGCAGCCGCGATCCTGCTCCGGCTCACCCCGGTCCCGCCCGTGCCGGCGCCCGCGCACGGGCCCCGGCTGATCGCGCTGCGGGACCGCCCGTTCCTGGCCTTCACCGTGCTCGACGGGCTGATGTCGATGCACTTCGGGCTGATCAACATCGCCCTGCCTCTCTGGATCGCCGGGCACACCACCGCGCCGCGCTGGCTCGTCTCGGCCTGCCTGCTGGTCAACACGGTGATGGTGGTGGTCTTCCAGGTCCGCGCCTCCCGGGGTACCGAGGAGCTGGCCGGGGCGGCGCGGTCCGCCCGACGGGCCGGCGTGGTCATCGCGCTCGCCTGCGCGCTCTTCGCCGCCAGCGGCGGCGTACCCACGCCGGTGGCGGTGGCGCTGCTGCTCGCCGGGGCGTTCGTGCACGTGGTCGGCGAGCTGTGGCACGCGGCGGCCGGGTGGGGAGTCTCCTTCGGCCTCGCCCCGGCGCACGCGCAGGGCCAGTACCAGGGGGCGTACGGAATGGGCATGCAGCTCGGCGGCATGATCGCCCCGGTGGTGGTGACCACCCTCGCGGTCGGCTGGGGCGCGCCGGGCTGGCTGCTGCTGGGCGGGCTGTTCCTGCTGCTCGGCATGCTGGTGCCCCCGGTCGTCCGATGGGCGGCCCGGACCCGGTCGGCCGAGGCGGTGGCGGAACCGGTGGCCGTCTGACCCGGTCGGCCGGCGCACTCCGCCGCTCATCTGGCAGGCTGGTAGCCGTGCTGACGGTGCCGGTACGCCAACTGGGGGAGTCGGAGCGCCGCGCGGTCGAGCGGCTGCTCGACCTCGACCCCTTCGCGGGCGCGCAGGTCGCCGAGCGGGTCGCCGCCCGCGGGTTGGCCTGGTGGCGGGCCGAGGGGCGGATCCTCGGCTACGGCGCCCGCCGCAGCCTGGAGTCGATCTGCTGGCTCGGCGGCAACCTGACCCCGGTGCTCGCCACCGAGTCGGCCGTCGCCGCGTTCGCCGAGCAGCTCGCCACCGAGGAGCGGATCTGCTCCTCCATCGTCGGGCGGGCCGACGCGGTGCTGGGTCTCTGGGACCGGCTCGCCGACCACTGGGGTCCGGCCCGGGATGTCCGGGCCAACCAGCCGCTGCTGGCCGCCGACGCGCTGCCGCAGGTCGCCGCCGACCCCGAGGTGCGCCAGGTGCGCGCCGGCGAGGTCGACCGACTCTTCCCGGCCGCGGTCGCCATGTACACCGAGGAGGTCGGCGTCTCACCGCTGACCGAGGACGGCGGCCGGGCGTACCGGCGGCGGGTCGCCGACCTGGTCCGGGCCGGTCGGGCGTACGCCCGGTTCGTGGACGGCCGGGTGGTCTTCAAGGCCGAGCTGGCGGTGGTGACCCGGCGGACCGCGCAGATCCAGGGGGTCTGGGTGGCGCCGGAGTGGCGGGGCCGGGGGATCGCCACGGGGGCGATGGCCGCGGTGGTGCGCGACGCGCTGCTCCGGGTCGCCCCGACGGTCAGCCTCTACGTCAACGACTTCAACGTGCCCGCCCGGCGGGTCTACGAGCGCTGCGGCTTCCGCCCGGTCGGCACGCTGGCCACCGTGCTCTTCTGAGCTGCGGGTCCCCGCCGGCCCTGCCGGTGTCCCGCCGGCCATGGCGGGGATCACGCCCCACAGCTGTCCCGAACCGGACGCCCGGCGCTATGCTGAGCATGTTTTTATACTGACCGGTCAGTTTAAGTAAGTCGGGATGGCGCATGGTGATCGTCGAGGCCAACGGGCTGGGTCTGCGGACCCGCCGGGGCTGGGTGTACCGGGACGTCGACCTGATCGCCGAGGCGGGTGAGCTGCACGCGGTGACCGGGCCGCCCGGCAGCGGGCGCACCTCCCTGCTGCTGGCGCTGGCCGGCCGGTTCCCGCACAACACCGGCACCCTGCGTACCCGGGGGCCGGCGGCGCTCGGCCAGGTCGCCGGGGTGCACGAGCCCGACCCCGCGCTCACCGTCGCCGAGCACATCCAGGAACGGCTGCTGCTGCTCGGGCCGGTGCCGCGTCGCCGCCGCCAACTGGTGCCCGTCGCCGCCGTCCGGGCCCGCCGGGCCTACCGGCGGGACGCCTTCGCCGCCGCGATCGCCGGCGCCGGCTTCACCGACGTACCCCTCGACCCTGACCTTCGTGGCCGGGACCTCACCCCGCAGCAGCGGCAGGTGCTCGGCCTGGTCCTCGCCACCCTCAGCGGGCCGGCGCTGATCGTCGCCGACGACGTCGACGCCGGCTCCGACGCCCCCGAGCGGGCCTGGCTCTGGGACGCCCTGGGCCGCCTCGCCGACCAGGGGTACGCGGTGGTCGTCAGCGCCCGCGCCGTCGAACCCGGCACCCGGGCGATCGTGCACCGGCTCGGCGACCCCAGCCTGCCGGCCCGCACCGACCTCACCCTCCCGGCCGCGCCGACCCCCCGCGCCGCCGCCGACACCCGGACCGGGCCCGAGCCGGCCGCCGCCCCCGCGCCCGCCGACCAGCACCCGTCCGCCACCCCCGACACCGTCAACGCTGAGGGGACCCGATGAGCGTCTTCCGCCTCGCCCGTTTCGAGCTGCGCCGGATGACCCGGGGCCGGCTGCCCCGCGCCGCGCTCGCCGTGCTGACCGTCATCCCGCTGCTCTACGGCGCCCTCTACCTGTACGCCTTCTGGGACCCGTACGGGAACATGAACCGCATCCCGGTGGCGCTGGTCAACGCCGACCGGCCGGCCACCGCGAGCGACGGCAGCGTGGTGCACGCCGGCCAGGACCTCGCCGACGAGCTGATCGACCGCAAGGTCTTCGGCTGGACGGTGACCGACCCCGACGACGCCGACGCCGGCCTGCGCAGCGGCCGCTACCACCTGGTCTTCTCGATCCCGGCGAACTTCTCCGCCAACCTCGTGGCCAGCCCCGAGCCGGACCAGCCGGCCCGGCGCGGCGAGCTCAAGGTGGTCAACGACGACGCCACCAACTACCTCTCCGGGCTGCTGGCCCGCTCGGCGTTCAGCGAGATCCGGGCCGCCGCCGCGGAGAGCGCCGCCAGCGGGTACTTCGACAAGATGCTGGTTGGCTTCACCGACCTGAAGGCCGAGACCGGCAGGGCCGCCGACGGCGCCGGGCAGGTCGCCGACGGGGTGGGCCGGTCGCAGGACGGCGCCGACAAGCTCGCCGGTGGCCTCGACCAGGCCGAGGCCGGCGCCGGGCAGCTCGCGAACGGGCTGGACCGCACCGCCCAGGGCGCCGACAAGCTGGCCGACGGCCTCGACAAGCTCCGGACCGGCGCCACCCAGCTCGCCGACGGCAGCGCCCAGGCCGCCACCGCCACCCGGGCCGCCGCCAACAAGGTGGACGCCCTCGCGGACCGGGCCGAGCCGTTCCTGCGAAAGAACGCCGACGAGATCGGCACGGCCGCCACCGTCATCGCCGAGGGCGCCGACGCGCTGGCCACCGGGCTCGACACCCTGCCCGAGCAGGCCGACGACGTCCTCGCCCAGGCCAGGAAGGTCTCCGACCACCTCGACGCGCTCGTCGCGGCCCACCCCGAACTCGCCGACGACCCGAACGTCACCGCCGCCCGGGCGGCCGCCGACAAAGCCGTCACCGCCGCCGAGGACGTGGTCGCCACCGTCGACCGGACCGACCTGGCCGCGCTGCAGAAGCAGATGCGGGACGTCGCCGCCGCCGCGCGCCAGGTGGCCGCCGCCGCGCCGCACCTCGCCGACGACGTGGCCGGCGCCAACGCCAAGGTGCACCAGCTCGCCGACGCCATCGACAGGATCGCGAAGGGCAACGCCCAGCTGCGCGACGGGCTGGGCGGCGCCGCCGACGGAGCGGACCAGCTGCGCGGCGCGCTGTTCAAGCTCTCCACCGGCGCCCGCGACCTCGACGGTGGACTGGCCCGGCTCAGCGGCGGCGGCGACCAGCTCGCCGCCGGGCTGACCAAGCTGGAGGGCGGCGCCGGCCAGCTCGCCGACGGGCTCGTCGCGGGGGAGAAGAAGATCCCCGGGTACGACGACGCGGCCGCCCGCTCCGGCATCCTCGGCGACCCGGTCTCGCTGAACCGCCACTCCGACCACCCGGCCGCCTCGTACGGCGTGGGCTTCGCCCCGTACTTCCTCGCCCTGGCCCTGTGGGTCGGCGCGATGATCACGTACATGCTGCTGCGGCCGGTCAACCGGCGGCACGTGATGTCCGACGCGGCGGCCTGGCGGGTCGCGCTCGCCGGCTGGCTGCCCGCCGCGGCGATCGGCCTGGCCCAGGCCGGGGTGCTCTTCACCGTGGTGACCCTGGTGCTCGGCCTCGACCCGGTGCACCCCGCCACCACCCTCGGGCTGCTGGCGCTCACCTCGCTGGCCTTCACCGCCATCATGCAGTGGCTCGGGGCGCAGCTCGGCCCCGCGGGCCGGCTCGCCGCGCTGGCCCTGCTGATGCTCCAGCTCACCTCCTCCGGCGGCACCTACCCGGTGCAGACCTCGCCCGGCTTCTTCCAGGCCGTCCACCCCTGGCTGCCGATGTCGTACGTGGTGCAGGGGCTGCGGCACACCATCAACGGCGGACCGACCACCACGGTGGTCACCGGCGCGCTGGTGCTGGTCGCCTTCGGGGTGGGCGCGCTGCTGCTGACCATCGGCGCGGCCCGCCGCTCCCGCCGGATGACCCCGGCGAAGCTGCATCCCGAACTGACCATGTGAGGATGCTGATGGGCCGAACGGCGGCACGGCAGCAGGCGACCCCCGGCACGCGCCCCACCGGCGCGTGCCGGACGGGCGGACGGGGAGGACGAGTGACGGACGGGCGGTCGCGGCGGCGGGAGGACACCCGGCAGCGCCTCTTCGTGGCGGCGGTGGAACTCATCGCCGAGCAGGGCTTCTCCGCCACCACCGTGGACGACATCGCGGCCCGGGCTGGGGTGGCCAAGGGCACCGTCTACTACAACTTCCAGTCCAAGACGGTGCTCTTCGAGGAGCTGCTGCGGCACGGGATCGGGCTGCTCACCGCCGACTTCCGGGCCGCCGTGGACGGGCTGCCCCCGCGCGAGGCGCTCGCCGCCCTGGTCCGGGCCGAGCTGGAGTACATCCGCCGCTACCGGGCCTTCGCCCAGCTGCTGCTCTCCGAGATGTGGCGGACCAACCGCGAGTGGCAGCAGACCCTGCGGCTGCTGCGCGGGGAGGCGATCGAGGTGATCGCGGAGACCGTCCGGGCCGGGGTGGACAGCGGCGACCTGCCGGCCGACCTGGACGTCCGGACCGCCTCGTCGGCGCTCTTCGGTGTCGGCCTGGTGGTGGCCGTGGACTGGCTGGTCTTCCAGCCGGAGCGGCCGATCGAGGACGTCCAGGAGGCGCTGCTCGGCATCGTCCGCCGGGTCGCCCAGACCTGACCCGGCCGCCGCCGGGCGGCGCGGTGGGACGCGCGTCACCCGTCGGAGCGCGGTAAATGCGTTGAGCGGTCGAGGCCGGAAGACCAGGCTGGAGGCACCGCCCCAGCCACCCGAGTCCGGAGGACCGTCCCAATGCGCCTGCTCCGAGATCTCTGGGCCACCGCGCCACACCGGATGGCGGTCGTGACCCTCCTGATCGTCCTCGCCGCCGGCGGCCAGGCCGCCGCCTCGGCGCTGGCCGGTCCCGTCCTGGTGCACCGGTCGGCCGGTTGGTTCGTGGCGCTGGTCGTGGCGCTGGTCATCGCGGTGGTCAGCGACCTCGTCATCGGGCTGCTGATGGCCGGCCTGACCGCCGACTGGTCCGCCGACGTGCGGCGCCGGCTCTGCCGCACGGCGCTCGGGCAGGACCTGCCCACCCTGGAGACCACCCCGGTCGGCGAGCTGCTGGACCGGATCGACAACGACGTCTACCAGGTCGCCTCCGAGCTGCGGAACACCGGCGTACGGCTGGTCCAGGGGCTCGCCGTCTGCCTGCTCGCCACGGTCAGCGCGCTCGTCGTGTGGTGGCCGGCCGGCGTCGGCATGGTGCTGCTCACCGCGCTGCTCGGGGTGACGCTGCGCCGCCCCACCGCCCAGATCGGCCCGGCCCGGATGGCCGAGGAGGAGGCCTGGTCGGACCTCGCCGCGGTGATGGAGGAAGCCGTCCACGGGCAGGACGACGTCCGGACCAGCCTGGCCCGGCCGTACGTGCTGCGGCTCTACGCCCGGCGCGCCGCCGAGGTGATCGCCCGGTGCACCCGGGTGTTCCGGATGTCGGCCCGGGTCACCACCATCGCCGCGGGCGGCATCCGGCTCGGCATCGCCGGCGTGGTGCTCGGCGGAGCCTGGGCGCTGGCCACCGGCCGGGTGGACGGCGCCCGGCTGACCGCGATCTGGCTGCTCGCCGTCGCCTTCGGCGCCACCGTCGAACACATCGCCCGCTGGGTGCCGCACCTGCAGTACGCCCTCGGCGCGTGGGCCCGGGTGCAGCTGCTCTCCGACGCCCGGCAGGAACCCCGCGGCGGTGCCGCCCCGGCCGAGGGCGACCTGACCGTCCGCGGGCTGACCTTCCGCTACCCGTCCACCTCGGACGCCGAGCGGGGGCCCGCGCTGCGTGACGTTCGGCTCACCTTCGCCCGCGGCCGGTCGTACGCCCTGGTCGGGCGGACCGGGTCGGGCAAGTCGACGCTGGCCAAGGTGCTCACCCGGGCGGTGGATGTGCCATGCGGCACCGTCTTTCTGGGTGACACCGACCTGGTCGACCTCGACGTGGAGCGGCTGCGCCAGTGGATCGCCGTGGTGCCGCAGCGCACCGAGATCCTGGCCGGCACGCTCGCCGAGAACGTCGCCCTCTTCGACCCCGACCTGCTCGACGACGCCGGCCGGGCGCTCGCGGAGCTGGGGCTGGCCGGCTGGATCGCCGAGCTGCCCGACGGGGTGGACACCCGGTTGGGCGACGGCGGGCACGTCCTCTCCGCCGGTCAGGAGCAGCTGGTGGCCTTCGCCCGGATCCTGGTCCGTGACCCGCACGTGGTGATCCTCGACGAGGCCACCGCCCGGCTCGACCCGGTCACTGAGGTGCGGGTCCGTCAGGCCACCGAACGGCTGCTCGCCGACCGGATCGGGATCGTCATCGCGCACCGGCTCTCCTCGGTGCGCCGCTGCGACGAGGTGGTGGTGATGGCCGACGGCGCGGTGCTGGAGGCCGGACCGCTGCGCGAGTCGGAGCGCTTCGCCGAGCTGCTGGCCACCAGCCACGCGACCGCGTACGCCCCGGTGGGCGCGGGACGCGGCGGGGTGGAGCTGCTGCCCGCGCCGGGCGGGGAGTGGGATGCCGAGCCGGAGGCGGTGGCGCCGGTCGCCCGGCCGGTGGCCGTACCGAGGACGGACCCGCCGCCGCTGCCCCCCGCGCCGCTCGCGCGGACCATGCGGGAGATCCTGCGCCTGGCGCTGAACGACCCGCGCTACGGCCTGGTCGCGGTCGGCATGTTCGTGGTCATGCTGCTGCTCGGCCTGGACGGTTCGGTGCTGCCCTGGCTCTGGGCCGACGTGGTCGACGGCGGCAGCCCGTGGCTGCCCGCACTCGGCATCGTCGCCGCGCTGCTGGTGGTGCTGCCGCTGCCCTACTGCACCAACCTGTGGTTCCCGCAGTGGTGGATCCGGCAGATGCTGCGGATCAGCCTGCGGCTGGTGCACGGGCAGACCGGCCCGCGCCGGGTCAGCGAGCACACCCCGGCCGAGGTGGTCGCCCAGAGCGGCGACACCGAGCGGGTGGTGCAGCTCGCCGACAACCTGGTGGACCAGTTCATCGCGTTGGCGCTGCTGGTGAGCATGACCGCGGTGACCGGCAGCCTGGTGCCGGGGCTGTTCTTCGTCGGCACGATGGTGGTCTCCGGGCTGGCCGCGACGCTCTTCGGTCCCCGGCTGGAGCGCTCCGCCCGGGGCACGGTGAAGGCGCGCGCGGCGTTCGCCACCGCGCTGGTCTCCTCGCTCTCGGCGGCCCGGACGGTGAAGCTCGCCGGCGCCACCCGCCCGGTGCTGGACCACCTGGCCGGGCTGGACATCGTGCGCAGCGACCGGCAGCGCCGGGAGATCTCCATGCAGGTCTGGGCGCGGTCCACGCCGTCGCTGGTCAGCGGGCTGCTGCCGGTCGGGGCGTGGGCGCTGTACCTGTCCGGTGGGCTCTCCGCGGGGGCGACGCTGGTGGCGGTCGCCACGCTCGGGGCGGCCCGCTGGTTCGCCTGGACCACGGCCTCGCTGGTCTCGCACTACCCGTCGGCGCGGGTCTGGACCCGGCGGACGGTGGCGATGTGCGGGGTCGGGGCGTACTCGGCGGAGGTGCCCGGGGTGGATCTCGCCGCCGGGACGGCGCCCGCGCCGGTGCCGGCTCCCCGGCATCCGCTGCGCCGGCTGGAGCTGGCCGGCTTCGGGGCGCTGCACACCGACGGCACCCTCGCCGTCCGGGACGTCGACCTGACCGTGGAACGCGGGCAGTTGGTGCTGGTGGTGGGGCCGGTCGGCTCCGGCAAGTCCTCGCTGCTGCGGGCCCTCGCGGGGATCGTGCACCACACGGGCACGCTGCGCTGGAACTCCGAGCCGGTCACCGAGCCGGAGATGTTCCTGCGCCCGCAGCAGGTCGGGTACGTCGGGCAGCTGCCCCGGGTGCTCTCCGGCACGGTGGTCGACAACATCGCGCTCGGGCACGACGTGGACGCCGTCGGGGCGGTCGCCACCGCCCAGCTGGAGCACGACCTGGCGGCGGCCGGGGGCGGGCTCGGGCTGCTGATCGGCCACAAGGGGACCCGGCTCTCCGGCGGCCAGTTGCAGCGGCTGGCGCTGGCCCGGGCGCTCGCGCCACGTACCGAGCTGCTGGTGGCCGACGACGTGTCGTCCGCGCTGGACGTCACCACCGAGCTGGCGCTCTGGGCGGCGCTGCGCGAGCACGGGGTGACCGTGGTCGGCTCGACGTCGAAGCGGGCCGCGCTGGTCCGGGCCGACCACGTGGTGGTGCTCCGCGACGGCACGGTCGCCGCCCAGGGCCCCTGGCGCGACCTGGAGGACGACTGGGGGCACCTGGCCGGCTGACTCCGGCCCGGCCCTCGGGCCCGGGCCCGGGCCCGAGGGCCGGGGTGCTCGTGGCTACGGGCGAAGGGGCGGACTCGGGGGAGAGCGATATGACGCTGCGTCATAATCATGACGCAGCGTCATATCGCTCATCGAACCTTCCGGCACCCGATCCGGCACGCCGTCGGCGGCGCGACGGGCCGGTGGCCTGGCACTTCAGGCCGCCAGGGCTGAGGTCGGGCCAGGCGGGTCAGAAGGCGCGGGCGTACTGGGCGGGCCAGTCCGGCTCGGCGCCGAGCTTGGCGGCGGCGCGACGCGGCCAGTACGGGTCGCGCAGCAGCTCGCGGCCCAGGAGCACCAGGTCCGCCTCGCCGCCCGCGACGATCTCCTCGGCCTGCTCCGGCTCGACGATCAGGCCGACCGCGCCGGTCAGCACGCCGGCGTCGCGGCGGATCCGGGCGGCCAGCGGCACCTGGTAGCCCGGGCCGACCGGAATCGACGCCGCGGCCGAGGCGCCGCCGGAGGAGGCGTCCACCAGGTCCACCCCGGCCCCGGCCAGCTCGGCGGCGAGCGCCACGCTGTCCTCCACCGTCCAGCCGCCCTCGACCCAGTCGGTCGCCGAGATGCGGGTCAGCACCGGCACGTCCTCGCCGACCGCCGCGCGGACCGCCCGGGCCACCTCCAGGGTCAGCCGCATCCGGGCGTTCCGGTCGCCGCCGTAGGAGTCGGTGCGGTGGTTGGTCAGCGGGGAGAGGAACTCGTGCAGCAGGTAGCCGTGCGCGGCGTGGATCTCCACCGCGGCGAAGCCGGCGTCCAGCGCCCGGCCGGCGGCGGTGGCGAACGCGGCGACCACCCGGGCGATCCCGGCCTCGTCCAGCGCGGCCGGCTCCCGGTAGTCCGGCAGGAACGGGTCGGGGCCCGGGCCGACCGGGGTCCAGCCGCCCTCGGCGTCCGGCACCCCGCCCCGCTGCCGCTCCCACGGCCGGAAGGTGGACGCCTTGAACCCGGCGTGCGCCAGCTGCACCGCCGGCACCGCGCCGTGGGCGGCGACGAACGAGGTGATCGGCCGCCAGGCGTCGACGTGCGCGTCGGACCAGAGGCCGGTGTCCTGGGGGCTAATCCGTCCCTCGGGGACCACCGCGCTGGCCTCGGTGATGATCAGGCCCGCGCCGCCGACCGCGCGCGAGCCCAGGTGCACCCGGTGCCAGTCGGTGGGCAGCCCGTCCGGGCCGGCGCTGTATTGGCACATCGGGGCGAGGGCGACCCGGTTGGGCAGGGTGACTCCGCGCAGGGCGAGCGGGGTGAACAGGCTACTCATGGGTGTGATCCTCCGGTACGGCAGAAGAGCGGGCTGGTGCGGGCGGGAGTGGCGTCGCACCGGGGCCGTCGCCGGTGCGGGCGGCTGTTCGGGTGCGTTTCTTGTCGTGGGAGCGACAAGAAACGCACCCGAAGTGGGCACTCAGGCCGGGACGGGCTCCAGCCGCTCGGCCGGGCGCTCGGTCGGCTCGGCGTCGACCAGGCCCCGCCGGCCGGCGGAGTCGTACGCGGCCCGGTCCAGGGTGCCCTCGCGAGCGGCGACGATGGTCGGGACCAGCGCCTGACCGGCCACGTTCGTGGCGGTCCGGATCATGTCCAGGATCGGGTCGATGGCCAGCAGCAGACCGGCACCGGCCAGCGGCAGGCCCAGCGTGCTCAGGGTCAGGGTGAGCATCACGATCGCACCGGTCAGGCCGGCGGTCGCGGCCGAGCCGACCACCGAGACGAAGGCGATCAGCAGGTAGTCGGTGACGCCGAGGTCCACCCCGAAGACCTGGGCCACGAAGATCGCGGCCAGGGCGGGGTAGATCGCCGCGCAGCCGTCCATCTTCGTGGTGGCGCCGAACGGCACCGCGAAGGAGGCGTACTCGCGGGGGACGCCGAGCCGCTCGACCGAGCGCTGGGTCACCGGCATGGTGCCCACCGAGGAGCGGGAGACGAAGGCCAGCTCGATGGCCGGCCAGGCGCCGGCGAAGAAGCGCACCGGGTTGAGCCGGCCGGCCGCCACCAGCAGCACCGGGTAGACGACGAAGAGCACGATCGCGCAGCCGACGTAGACGGCGGTGGTGAACTTCGCGAGCGGGGCCAGCAGGTCCCAGCCGTACGAGGCGACGGCGTTGCCGATCAGGCCCAGGGTGCCGATCGGGGCGAGCCGGATCACCCACCAGAGCGCCTTCTGCACGATGGTGAGCACCGAGCGGTTGAACTCGACGAACGGCTCGGCGGCCTGGCCGACGAGCAGCGCGGCGGCGCCGACCACCAGGGCCAGGAAGACGATCTGGAGCACGTTGCCCTCGACGAACGCGCCGACCGGGTTGGTCGGCACGATGCCGGTGAGGAAGTCGGTCCAGGAGCCGGTCTTCTTCGGCGCGGCCGCGCCGGCGACGTCCAGGGTGACGCCCTTGCCGGGGTCGGTGAGCAGGCCGAGGCCGATGCCGATACTCACCGCGATCAGCGCGGTGATGCCGAACCAGAGCAGCGTCTTCAGCGCCAGCCGGGCGGCGTTGGCCACGCCACGCAGGCTGACCACGCTGACCACGATGGCGGTGAAGACCAGCGGCGGGACGGCCAGCTTGAGCAGCTGGACGAAGAGGCCGCCGACGGTGTCGAGGGTGCTGGCCAACCAGCTCAGGTCGTTGGCGCGGGCGAGGAAGCCGAGCGCCACGCCGAGGACGAGGCCGAGCAGGATCTGCACGGAAAAGGGGATCTTGCGCAGGGCGGAAGCCATGAGGATGCGTCCAAGGTCTGGGGGTCGGAACGGGGCAGCGTCAGGAGAGCGGCTGCGCCGGACAGACGCCGCTGGCCTGCAGTCGGAGGTCGACATACAGGCGGACGGTGAGGTGCCAGACATTGGTCATCGCGAGGCGACGCTACTCCCGGCCGACCCACGGCTGGAAGGAGCGGAAGGCGTGAGGCTCCTTACAGGCCCCGTTTCCCGCCCGTTGACCGCTTCGTCACGCCCGGAGCCACGCCGAGCACGGTCGCCGTGGCCAGCCCCCAGCCGGCGGCCACCGCCAGCAGCACCCGTTCCAGGCCACCCACCAGGCCGCCGCGCCCCACCGTCACCATCGCCAGCCCGATCGCGCCGGAGAGCGGCAGGACCAGCGCCACACCGAGGGCCGCGACCCGGCGCAGCACGGGCGCCGCCGCCGGTGACACGAGCAGCGCGAGCATCGCGAAGACCATCGCCGCCACCGCCGCGATGCTCGCCCCGCCGTGTACCAGGTCCGCCACCGTGGCCGCCTCGAAGGGCGGCAGCGGGCACCCCGCACTGCACGTCACCGCCCCGGAGAGCAGGGTGCACAGGCCGGCCGCGCCGAGCAGTCCCGCCGCGGCCCGGAGCGCCGGGGGCAGCGCCGTGGCGAGCAGCAGCAGCGCCGCGGCCAGCGCGAAGACCCCGATCCGGTACGTCGGGGCGTACCCGCTGCCGGCGATGCCGGCCTCGCTGACGTACCCGGTCAGACCCGGACCGGGACCGGCAACCACGGCGACGGTCACCGCGACCGTGCCGGACAGCACGCAGCCGGCGGCGGCCGACGCCGCGGCGGCCCGGGCGGTGGTGGCGGCCTCAGCCACGCCCGTGCGGCGTGGTCCAGCCGTGCAGGTCCGGGCCGAGCGGCACGATGCCGGTCGGGTTGATCTCGCGGTGGGTGCCGTAGTAGTGCCGCTTGATGTGGTCGAAGTCGACCGTGTCGCCGAAGCCCGGCGTCTGGAACAGGTCCCGGGCGTACGCCCAGAGCACCGGCAGCTCGGTCAGCTTCTGCCGGTTGCACTTGAAGTGCCCGTGGTACGCCACGTCGAAGCGGACCAGCGTGGTGAAGAGCCGCACGTCCGCCTCGGTGATCGCGTCCCCCATCAGGTAACGCCGCCCGGCCAGCCGCTCCGACAGCGCGTCCAGCCGGTCGAAGAGCGCCGTGTACGCCTCGTCGTACGCCTCCTGAGAGGTGGCGAAGCCGCACCGGTAGACGCCGTTGTTGACGTCGCGGTGGATCTCCGCCATCAGCGCGTCCATCTCCGGGCGCAGCTCGACGGGGTAGAGGTCCGGCGCCTCGGGGGAGTGGAACCGCCGCCACTCGGTGGAGAGGTCCAGGGTCAGCTGCGGATAGTCGTTGGTGACCACCCGGCCGGTGAGGGTGTCCACCAGCGCCGGCACGGTCACCCGGCCGGTGTAGTCCGGGTCGGTGGCCAGGTAGGCCTCGGAGAGGAAGCCGATGCCGAGCACCGGGTCGAAGCCGTCCGGGTCCAGGGCGAACCGCCAGCCGCGCTCGTCCCGGATCGGGTCGACGGTGCCCAGCGAGATGACGTCGTCCAGCCCGAGCAGGCTGCGCACGATCCGGGCCCGGTGCGCCCACGGGCAGGCGCGGCACCAGATCAGCCGGTACCGGCCGGCCTCCAGCGGCCAACGGTCCGCCTCGTCGGGGCCGCCGCCCTCCGGCGAGGTGGAGTGCGGGGTGACCCGACCGGTGAACCGGTTGGGTTGGCGGACGAACGCGCCGCTGCCGGCGGTCTCTGCGCTGAACTGGGCCCGGGCCATGCCCCCAACCTAACCGCTGCGAGCGCGGATATCCTGGCGCCGGACGTCCCCGTGACCCGGCGGGCGCCGCCAGCCCCTTCCCACCCCCGAAGGACAGCGCCGATGACCGTGGCATACCTCGTGGCCGGAGTCCGCACCCCGATCGGCCGGTACGCCGGCGCCCTCGCCGGGGTACGCCCCGACGACCTCGCCGCGCACGTGATCCGCGAACTGGTGGTCCGGCACCCGGGGGTCGACTGGGCCCGCACCGACGACGTGATCCTCGGCTGCGCCAACCAGGCCGGCGAGGACAACCGCAACGTGGCCCGGATGGCGGCGCTCCTGGCCGGCCTCCCCGAGGAGGTTCCGGGCAGCACGATCAACCGGCTCTGCGGCAGCGGCCTGGACGCCCTCGCCACCGCCGCGCGTTCCATCGTGGCCGGCGAGGCCGACCTGGTCGTCGCGGGCGGGGTGGAGAGCATGAGCCGCGCCCCGTTCGTCATGCCCAAGGCGACCACGCCGTTCTCCCGCACCGCCGAGGTGTACGACACCACCCTCGGCTGGCGCCTGGTCAACCCGTTGATGCAGCAGGGGTGGGGCATCGACTCGATGCCGGAGACCGCGGAGAACGTCGCCACCGAGTACGGCGTCGACCGGGCCGCCCAGGACGAGTTCGCGCTCCGCTCCCAGCAGCGGGCCGCCAAGGCGCAGGCCGACGGCCGGTTCGCCGAGGAGATCGTGCCGGTGACCGTCCCGGCCGGCCGGCGGGAGACGAAGCTGGTCGAGGTCGACGAGCACCCCCGCGAGACCTCGCTGGAGAAGCTCGCCGCGCTGCCCACCCCGTTCCGCGCCGGTGGCACGGTGACGGCGGGCAACTCGTCCGGCGTGAACGACGGCGCCGTCGCGCTGCTGGTCGCCTCCGAGGCCGCGGTGTCCCGGTACGGGCTGACCCCGCTCGCCCGGATCGGCGGCGCCGCGGCGGCCGGCGTACCGCCCCGGATCATGGGGATCGGGCCGGTGCCGGCCACCCGCAAGCTGCTCGACCGGCGCGGCCTGTCGATCGGCGACATCGACGTGGTCGAGCTGAACGAGGCGTTCGCCGCGCAGGGCGTCGCGGTCCTGCGCGAGCTGGGCCTGCCCGAGGACGCCGAACACGTCAACCCCAACGGCGGCGCGATCGCGCTCGGCCACCCGCTCGGCGCCAGCGGCGCCCGGCTGGCGCTCACCGCCGCGCTGGAGCTGCGCCGCCGGGGCGGCCGGCGGGCGCTGGCCACCATGTGCGTCGGCGTCGGCCAGGGCATCTCGCTGCTGCTGGAGTCGGCGGTCTGATCCGCTCCGGCGGCGCGGCGGTGTCCCGGTCACCGGGGCAC
>NZ_JBSSHR010000036.1:0-22014 GCF_059089345.1 Micromonospora sp. BS32 | reverse complement strand
GCCCCCCCCCGCTTCCATCCGCGTTGATCAAGGAGTTTGGGTCCTCGAAAGCGCTTTCCCGAGACCGAAACTTCTTGATCAACCAGGACTGGGGTGGGGGGCGGGGTGGGGGTGGGGTGGTTAGACGGTGGTGAGTTGGGGGGTGTCGGTGGGGTCCGTGGGTTCGGGGGCGGACGCCGGCGAGGGCTCCAGTTGGCGGGTGCGGCGGCGTTCGGCCACCACGTCCCGGATCCGTCGCTGCATCTGCCGGCGGATCCGCATCCGCTCGTTGTTGTTGATCACGCTTGCTCCTCCCCCGAAGGCGCGCGCCGGGCATACCCGGTATGCGAATAGTAAGACGTACGGGCGACCGAATTAGTTGCCCAAGATCTCGAACTTTCTCGCCGGCTCGTCGCCCAGCGCACCTCGGGAGGGCGGCTCCACTACGGTTGCTCCCATGAGCCAGAGCAACGGGCGGCAGCGGGGCCGCGATCCCGAGCGGCACCGGGGCGCCGTCACGCTGCGCCGGGGCGCGATCCCGGCCAGCACCGCCGACCAGCGGCTCCTGGACTCGCGGGGGCGCGGCGACTGGAAGACCAAGGACGCCTGGCGGGCGCTGCGGATCCTCTCCGAGTTCGTCGAGGGCTTCGACACCCTCGCCGATCTGCCACCCGCGGTCAGCGTGTTCGGCTCCGCCCGCAGCACCCCGGACAGCCCGGAGTGCCGACTGGCCGAGGAGTTGGGCGCCGCCCTGGCCGGCGCCGGCTACGCCGTCATCACCGGCGGCGGCCCCGGCGTGATGGAGGCGGCCAACCGGGGTGCCAGCGAGGCCGGCGGGCTCTCCGTCGGGCTCGGCATCGAGCTCCCCTTCGAGCAGGGCCTCAACGACTGGGTCGACCTGGCCATCGACTTCCGCTACTTCTTCGCCCGCAAGACCATGTTCGTCAAGTACGCCCAGGCGTTCGTGGTGCTGCCCGGCGGCTTCGGCACCATGGACGAGCTCTTCGAGGCGCTCACCCTGGTGCAGACCGGCAAGGTCACCCGGTTCCCGGTGGTGCTGATGGGCACCGACTACTGGCGCGGGCTGCTCGACTGGCTGCGCGACACCATGGCCGCCGAAGGCAAGATCGGGCCGGTCGACCTGGAGCTGATCTGCCTCACCGACGACGTGGACGCCGCTGTCCGGCACATCGTCGAGTCCGAGGCGGCGCTCTCGGCCGAGCAGGAGGCGGTCCGCGAGGAGGCGGTCGCGCGGGGCGCCGCCGACCGGCAGGAGGCGGCCCGGCAGTCCGGCGGCGGGGCGGTGCGCCGGGCCGGTGGTGACGACGGCCGGGAGGGCTGAACCGGTGGCGGCGATCTGCGTCTTCTGCGCCTCCTCGCGCACTCTCGACCAGCGCTGGCTGGAGCTGGCCGCCGAGACCGGCGCGGAGTTGGCCCGGCGCGGGCACACCCTGGTCAGCGGTGGCGGCTGCGTCGGCATGATGGGCGCCCTGGCCGACGGCGCGCGGGCCGCCGGTGGGCGCACCGTGGGAGTGATCCCGCAGGCGCTGGTCGACCTGGAGGTCGCCGACCTCTCCTCGGACGAGCTGCTGGTCACCGAGAGCATGGCCGCCCGCAAGACCCTGATGATCGACAAGTCGGATGCGTTCCTCACCCTGCCCGGTGGCCTGGGCACGCTGGACGAGCTCTTCGAGGTCTGGACCACCGCCACCCTGGCCCTGCACACCAAGCCGATGGTGCTGGTCGACACGGACGGCTTCTACCGCCCGCTGCTCGACTGGCTGGCCGCCCTGGGCGACCAGGCCTTCCTCAAACCCGCAGGCCTGGACCTGCTCACGGTGGTGGACTCGGTCCCCGCCGCCCTAGACACCCTGGAATCTCACCTCACCTGACCCGCGGTGGGTGGTGGTGTCGTACCGGCGTGGTGGGATGTCCGGGTGCAGGGGTACCGGTTGGTGCGCCGGCCTGCCGGACCGGGCCCGGGTGGGGGGCGGTCCGCCGCTGCGGTCCGGGGAGACCGCGATGCCGGCGGGTCCATCCAGGGCAACGGCCGGCCAGGCCCGGGCGACCTGGGGGAGCCGCGGTCCGGGGGGTCGGCGGGCGATGACGCGTACCCGGTGGTCGACCCGCGCCAGGCCGAGATCGTCGCGCACACCGACGGGCCGATGCTGGTCGTCGGGGGTCCTGGCACCGGCAAGACGCACACCCTGATCGAGGCGGTCGCCGCCCGGGTGGCCGAGGGGGTCGACCCGGAACGCGTCCTGGTGCTCACCTTCGGCCGCCGGCAGGCCACCGAGCTGCGCCACCGCATCGAGGCGCGGGTCGCCGCCGACGGCCACCGGGTGCTCCGCGAGCCGCTGGTGCGGACGTTCCCGGCGTACGCCTTCGGCCTGCTCCGCCGGGCCGCCGCCGAACGGGGCGAGCCGTCGCCCCGGCTGCTCACCGGCCCCGAGCAGGATCTGATCATCCGCGAGCTGCTCGACGTGGTGGGCGAGGAGCCCGGCGACGACCCGGTCGGCTGGCCCGACGACCTGCGCCCCGCGCTGCGGACCCGGGCCTTCGCCGCCCAGCTGCGGGACCTGCTCATGCGCGCCGCCGAACGCGGCGTCGGCCCGGTCGAGCTGGCCCGGCTGGGCGAGAAGCTGGGCCGCGCCGACTGGCCGGCCGCCGCCCGCTTCCTCCGGGAGTACGTGGCCGTCCTCGCCCTGCGCGACGTGAGCAACCGGGGCTCCATCGCGTACGACCCGGCCGAGCTGGTCCGGGCCGCCACCGGGATGCTGCTCGACGACCCGGAGCTGCTCGCCGCCGAGCGCCGCCGGCTGGCCCACGTCTACGTCGACGAGCTGGCCGACACCGATCCCGCCCAGCAGGAACTGCTCGCGGTGATCGCCGGTGGCGGGGCGTCACTGGTCGCCTTCGCCGACCCGGATTCCTCCACGTACGCCTTCCGGGGTGCCGATCCGGCCGTGGTGGGCACCTTCGGGCACCGGTTCCGGACGGCCTCCGGCGCGCCCGCCGCCCAGGTCGTGCTGACCACCTCGTACCGGGCCGGTGCGGGGCTGCTGGCCGCGACCGGCCGGCTGGCCCGGCGGCTGCGCGGCCCGGCGGCGCACCGGCAGCTCCGCCCGCTGCCCGACGCGCCCCCGGGCTCGGTCGAGGTACGCACCTTCCGCTCGTCCACCAGCGAGGCCGCCTCGCTGGCCCACGCGCTGCGGTCCGCGCACCTGCTCGACGGCGTGCCGTGGTCGGCGATGGCGGTGCTGGTCCGCTCCACCCACCTGCACCTACCGTCGCTGCGGCGGGCCCTGCACACGGCCGGGGTGCCGACCGTGGTGCACGGCGAGGACCTGCCGCTGCACCTGCAACCGGCGGTGGCGCCGCTGCTGCTCCTGCTGCGCTGCGCGCTGGAGCCGGACCGGCTGGACGAGGAGGGCGCCGTCGCCCTGCTGCACTCCCCGCTGGGCGGCGCCGACCCGCTGGCCGAGCGGCGGCTGCGCCAGGGGCTGCGCGCCCTCGCGCTGACCCGCGGCGACCGGCGCCCCTCCGGCGAGCTGATCGTCGAGGCGCTGGGCGACCCGGCGGAGCTGGCGGGCATCGACCGGCGCTGGGTGGAGCCGGCCCGTACGGTCGCGGAGCTGATCGCCACCGCCCGCGGGGCCGCGGCGACGCCCGGCGCCACCGCCGAGGACGTGCTCTGGGCGGTGTGGCGGGCCAGCGGCCTGGCCGAGCGGTGGGCCGGCGCGATCAACCGGGGCCGGGCGGCCACCGGCGAGCACGAGACCGCGCAGCGCTGGCGGGCCGAGGCCGCCGACCGGGACCTCGACGCGGTGATGGTGCTCTTCGACGCGGCGGCCCGGTTCACCGACCGGCTGCCCGGCGCCCGGACCGAGGTCTTCCTCGACCATGTGCTCGGCCAGGACCTACCGGCGGACACCCTGGCCGCCAGCGCCGATCGGGGCGAGGCGGTACGCCTGCTCACCGCGCACGCCGCCAAGGGGCTGGAATGGGATCTGGTCGCCGTCGCCGGTGTCCAGGAGGGCGTCTGGCCCGACCTGCGGCTGCGTGGCAGCCTGCTCGGCTCGGAGCGGCTGGTCGACGTGCTGGCCGGCCGGGCCGACGGCGCCGGTGTCCGGGCCAGCCTGGTCGGGCAGACCTCGGCGCTGCTGGACGAGGAGCGTCGGCTCTTCCACGTCGCGGTGACCCGGGCCCGACGCCGGCTGCTGGTCACCGCGGTCGCCTCGGCGGCCGTCGGCGGCGACGACCACGAGGAGCAGCCCAGCCGCTTCCTGCACGAGCTGGGCGTCACCGAGCCACCCGCGCCCGGCCCGCCGCCGGCCGGTCCAACGCCGGCCGGTCCAACGCCGGCCGGCCCGCCGCCTGCCGGCCCGCCGCCTGCCGGCCCGCCGCCTGCCGGGCCGACGTCCGCCGGGCCGGCGCGGTCTGGGCCGGCCGCGGTGGGACCGGACGCCGCCCCCGTCCACGGGGCCGGCGACACCGGGACCGACCAGGTCCAGCCCGGCGACCTCGCCGGGCCGGACGACGACGAACCCGACCGGCCCCGGGAACTGCCCGTCGGCCGTCCGCCCCGGGCGCTCACCCTCTCCGCGCTGGTGGCGGAGCTGCGTACCGCGGTCACCGATCCGGCGGCGCCGGCCGCCCGGCGGCGCGCGGCGGCGGCCGAGCTGGCCCGCCTCGCCGCCGCCGGCATCCCCGGCGCCCACCCGGACGACTGGTGGGGGCTGCGCGGCCTCTCCGACGACCGGCCGCTGGTCGACGAGGGGGAGCCGGTCCGGGTCACCCCGTCGGCGATGGAGAGCGCGCTCCGGTGCAGCCTGCGCTGGCTGCTGGAACGGCACGGCGGCAGCGGCCCGGCGAGCGCCGCGCAGGGCGTCGGCAACCTGGTGCACGCCGCCGCGATGCTCGCCGAGGACGCCAGCGCCGACCGGAGCGCCCTGCTGGAGTACGTCGCGGCCCGGTTCGACGCGATCGAGCTGGCCGCCCGCTGGATGGTCGGCCCGGAACGGGACCGCGCCGAGGCCATGGTGGACAAGCTGCTGCGCTGGCTCGCCGGCAACCCGCGCCGGCTGCTCGCCATCGAGCACGAGTTCGCGGTCCGGCTCGACGACCCGCGGCGCCCGGTCGAGCTGACCGGCCGGGTGGACCGGCTGGAGGTCGACGCCGACGGCCGGCTCGTGGTGATCGACCTGAAGACCGGCAAATCCACCGCCGTCAGCGAGCGGGAGGTGGCCGAGCATCCGCAGCTCGGGGCGTACCAGGCGGCGGTCGAGGCGGGGGCGTTCGCGGAGTACGGCGACGCCTCGGGCGGGGCGGCGCTGGTGCAGCTCGGCACCGGGGCGAAGGACGCCCGGGAGCAGGCCCAGGCGGCCGCGGGGGAGGGCCCCGAGGCGGGCTGGGCCACCGACCTGGTCCGGCGTACCGCCGATACGATGGCCGCCGCCACCTTCGCCGCGGTCGCCAACTCGAAGTGCCGGGTCTGCCCGGTGCGCACCAGCTGCCCCGTCTCCGGCCAGGGCCGGCAGGTCGTCGAGCCGCCGGCCGTCCGTCGCCCGGAGCAGCCGTGAGCCGGCCAGCCGCGTACGCGCGAAGCGAGAGGGTGCAGTGACCCAGCCGACCCTGTTCAGCACCGCCGCCCCGGCGCCCCGGGCCGCCGACGCCGGGCCCCGCTACACCCCGGTCGAGCTGGCCCGGCTGCTGCGGTTGCCCGCGCCGACGCCGGAACAGGCGGCGATCATCGCCGCGCCCGTCGAGCCGCTGCTGGTGGTCGCGGGCGCCGGTTCCGGCAAGACCGAGACGATGGCCGCCCGGGTGGTCTGGCTGGTCGCCAACTCGTACGTCCGACCGGAGCAGATCCTCGGTCTCACCTTCACCCGCAAGGCGGCCGGCGAGCTGGGGCACCGGGTGCGCACCCGGCTCGACCAGCTCGTCCGGAGGTTGGGCCGGCGCGGGCGGGACCCGCTGGACAACCCGCTCGCCGGTGAGCCGACCGTCGCCACCTACCACTCGTACGCCGGCCGGATCGTCACCGAGCACGGGCTGCGCGCCGGGTACGAGCCCACGACCCGGCTGCTCACCGAGGCGTCCCGCTGGCAGCTGGTGGACCTGCTGGTCCGCAACTACGACGGCGACATGTCCGACGTCGACCGGATGCCCAGCACCATCACCGACGCGGTGCTCGCCCTCGCCGGGGAGCTGGACGAGCACCTCGTTGACCCGGACGACCTCTCCGGCTGGACCGGGCGGTTCTTCGCCGAGGTGCAGTCCCGCCCCGGCCGGGTCTACGCCGACGTGCGGAAGGCGTTGCGACTCCAGCAGACCCGGCTGAAGCTGCTTCCGCTGGTCCGGGCGTACGGCCGGCGCAAGGACGACTTCGAGGCGATGGACTTCGCCGACCAGCTCGCCCGGGCCGCCCGGGTGGCCCGCGAGCACCCGGCCGTCGGCGCGATCGAGCGGGACCGGTTCCGGGTGGTGCTGCTCGACGAGTACCAGGACACCAGCCACGCCCAGGTGGTGCTGCTCAACGCGCTATTCGGCGGCGGGCACCCGGTCACCGCGGTCGGGGACCCCTGCCAGTCCATCTACGGCTGGCGTGGGGCCAGCGCCGGCACCCTGGAACGCTTCCCCACCGAGTTCGCCCGCCCCGACGGCACACCGGCCGAGGTGCTCAGCCTCACCACGAGCTGGCGCAACCGGCCGGAGATCCTCGCCGTGGCCAACGCGCTGTCGGTGCCGCTGCGGGCCGCCGGGGCCCGGGTGCCGGAGCTGCACGCCGCGATGAGCGTCCGGGAGCCCATCGCACACCGCAGCCCGCGCGGCCGGGCCGCCGGCACGGTGCACTGCGCGCTGCTCGAGACGTACGCCGACGAGGCCGACTGGATCGCGGACAGCGTGCTAGCCGCCTGGCGGGGCGCCGCCCGGATGCCCGGTTCGTTGCCCGAGCACATCCAGGTGCCCAGGCGCCCCACCACCGCCGTGCTGGTCCGGCTGCGCAGCCAGATCCCGGCGATCGAGGCGGCGCTGCGCGCCCGGGGCCTCCCGGTCGAGGTGGTCGGCCTGGGCGGCCTGCTGGACACCCCCGAGGTACGCGACGTGGTCTGCACCCTGCGGGTGCTCGCCGATCCGACCGACGGGGCGGCGCTGCTGCGGCTGCTCACCGGGGCGCGCTGGCGGATCGGGCCGCGTGACCTGGTGGCGCTGCACCGCCGGGCGCGGGCCATCGCCCGGTCGCGCCGGCAGCTCACCGGCGACGACGGGCCGGAGATCGTGGTGGACGCCCTGGACGAGGCGACGCTGGTGGAGGCGCTGGCCGACCTCGGGCCGGCGCAGGCGTACTCGGCCGAGGGGTACGCACGGCTGCGCTCGTACGGGATGGAACTGGCGCTGCTGCGCTACCGGCTGGACCAGACGCTGCCGGAGCTGATCGCCGACATCGAGCGGACCATCGGCCTGGACGTGGAGGTGGCCGTGCGGGCCGGCCGGGACGGCGCCGGCGACGCCGGGCTGGCCCGCGGCCACCTGGACGCCCTCGGTGACGTGGCGGCACGGTTCAGCGGCGATACGCCCGGCGCGACCCTGGCCGGCTTCCTGGCCTACCTGGCCGCCGCCGAGGACGAGGAGCGCGGGCTCGCCCCGGGCGAGGTGGACGTGGTGGAGGGCGCCGTGCAGGTGCTCACCGCGCACGCCGCCAAGGGCCTGGAATGGGACGTGGTGGCGGTCGCCGGGCTGTCCCGGGGCGTCTGGCCGGGGCCGGTGCGCAACTCCGACCACTGGCTGGGTGGGCTCGGGGTGCTGCCGTTCCCGCTGCGCGGGGACGCCGACGGCCTGCCCGAGCTGGCCCTGGACGCGGCGGAGGACCAGCGCGGGGTGGCCCGCGCGGTGGAGGACTTCACCGACGCCTGGCGGGCGCACGACGAGCGGGAGGAGCGCCGGCTGGCGTACGTGGCGGTGACCCGGCCGCGGCGGCTGCTGCTCTGCTCCGGCTACTGGTGGGGGGAGGGGACCAAGCGGTTCCGGGGGCCCTCGGTCCTGCTCCGCGAGGTGCACGACGCCTGCCTCGGCGGCGCGGACGGGCACCTGGTCGACGCGTGGGTGCCCGAGCCGGCCGGGGACGCGGTGAACCCGACCACCGAGACGGTGCTGCGCGCCGAGTGGCCGGCGGACCCGCTCGGGGCCCGCCGGCCGGCGCTGGCCGAGGCGGCCGGACTGGTCCGCCGCTTCCTCGCCGACCCCGACGCGGCCCGGCGCGAGCCGCTGGACGACCCGGCGGCGGCCCGGCATGAGCCGCTGGACGACCCGCGGGCGGCCCGCCGCGAGCCGGTTGACCCGGAGGCTGCCGGGGAGGTGCCGGGTGAGGATCCCGAGGTGGCTCGTTGGCGGCGGGAGGCGGACCTGCTCCTCGCCGAGCGGGCCGAGCTGCTCCGGCAGGCCGAGGCGATGGAGGTGGCGCTGCCCGGGCACCTGTCGGTGACCCAGCTGGTGGCGCTGCGCCGGGACCCGGAGGCGCTGGCCCGGGCGCTGCGCCGGCCGATGCCGGCCGAGCCCAGCCCGTACGCCCGCCGGGGCACCGCCTTCCACACCTGGCTGGAGCAGCGCTTCGGCGCGGACCGGCTGCTGGACGTGGACGAGCTGCCCGGCGCGGCCGACGCGGACGCCGCACCGGACGAGGCGCTGGCCGAGTTGCAGGAGCGCTTCCTGGCCAGCGAGTGGGCCGACCGGGTGCCGGCGGAGGTCGAGGTGCCGTTCGCCACAGTGATCGCCGGCGTGGTGGTCCGGGGCCGGATGGACGCCGTCTTCGCCCGCCCCGGCGGCCGGTACGACGTGGTCGACTGGAAGACCGGCCGGCGCCCCGCCGGGCGGGAGGCCGAGGCGTCCGCAGTGCAGCTGGCGGTCTACCGGCTGGCCTGGGCGGAGCTGGCCGGGGTGCCGGTGGAGCGGGTGGGCGCGGCGTTCCACTACGTCCGGGAGGGCGCCACGGTCCGGCCGGCGGATCTGCTGGACGCCGACGGGCTGACCGCGTTGATCGCCGGCGTGCCGGAAGTCCCGACCACGGAAATCTCGGTGGGGGGTGGCGCGGCGGGAAATCCGTGATACGTTGACCTCGTTGCAGTTTTGGTTTCCAGAGACTCTGTGTGCGCCTGGCGGATTGTGGCCCCAGGCGCTCTTTGTTGTGTCCGGAGTTCTCCGGGCGGGGCGACCAGCAGCGACAGGTGTGCCGTGCACTGCGGCACGCTCCTCTTCGAGCCCGCAACAAGTGCGGGTTCGGCGTTCCGTCAAGGAGACGAAACAAATGGCTATTGGCACCGTCAAGTGGTTCAACGCTGACAAGGGCTTCGGCTTCATCACCCCGGACGGCGGCGGCGCTGACGTCTTCGCCCACTTCTCGGCGATCCAGTCCTCCGGCTACCGGAGCCTGGACGAGAACCAGCGGGTCGAGTTCGAGGTGACCCAGGGCCAGAAGGGCCCGCAGGCGGAGAACATCCGCCCGCTCTGATCTTCGGATCGACCCGTAACACCCTCCGCGCCCTCCGGGTGCGGTGACGGGACCGGTCCGCCGCGCCGCCCCCCGCTCCGGCGGGACGCGGCGTGCTGCGGCGGACCGGCCTGTACCCCATCGGTTCGTGCTTGTGAGTCCCGGCGGACGAGTCCGCCGGTGACAGCGCCGCTTCCCGGCGCCCTCCCTCGACACGTGCCGCGTCGAGGAAGGCATTCCGCATGACCATGACCATTCCCAGCTTCGCCGCGACCGGTCTGGCTCCGGCCCTGGTCGCCGAGCTCTCCACGCAGGGCATCACCGAGCCGTTCCCGATCCAGTCGGCCACCCTGCCGGATTCCCTGGCCGGCCGCGACGTGCTCGGCCGGGGCCGTACCGGCTCCGGCAAGACGCTCGCCTTCGGGCTCCCGCTGCTCTCCCGTACCGCCGGTCGCCGGGCCCGCCCCGGCCGGCCGCTGGCGCTGGTGCTGGTGCCGACCCGTGAGCTGGCCCAGCAGGTCACCACCGCGCTGGCCCCGTACGCCCGGGCCCTCGGGCTGCGCTGCGTCACCGTCGTCGGCGGTCTGTCGTTGCAGCGGCAGGCGGACGCGCTGCGGGCCGGCGCCGAAGTGGTGGTGGCCACCCCGGGCCGGCTGAACGACCTGATCAACCGGGGTGACGCCCGGCTCGGCGAGGTCGCCGTCACCGTGCTCGACGAGGCCGACCAGATGGCCGACATGGGCTTCCTGCCGCAGGTCACCAAGCTGCTGGAGCAGGTCGCCCCGGACGGCCAGCGGATGCTCTTCTCCGCCACCCTGGACGGCGGCGTGGACCGGCTGGTCCGCCGCTTCCTGACCAACCCGGTCTCGCACTCGGTGGACCCGGGCACCGCCACGGTGACCGCGATGACCCACCACGTGCTGCACGTCGACGCGGCCGACAAGCCCACCGCGCTCACCCAGATCGCCGCCCGCGAGGGCCGCACCATCCTCTTCATGGGGACCAAGCACCGCGCCGACCGGCTGGCCCGCCAGTTGCTCTCCAAGGGGGTACGCGCCGCGGCCCTGCATGGTGGCAAGTCGCAGCCGCAGCGCACCCGGATCCTGGAGCAGTTCCGCACCGGCCAGATCACCGCACTGGTGGCGACCGACGTGGCGGCCCGGGGCATCCACGTCGACGGTCTCGACATGGTCGTCAACGTGGACCCGCCGACCGAGGCGAAGGACTACCTGCACCGGGGTGGCCGGACCGCCCGGGCGGGGGAGTCCGGTGCCGTGATCACCCTGGTCCTGCCGGAGCAGCGCCGGGACGTCTCCCGGCTGATGAGCGTGGCCGGCATCAAGCCGCAGTCGACCCAGGTGCGTCTCGGCGACGAGGCGCTGGCCCGGGTGACGGGTGCCCGGGAGCCGTCCGGTGTGGCGGTCACCATCGTCGCCCCGCAGCCGGCGCCGGCCGCCCGTGCCCGGACCGGCAACGGCACCGGTGGCGAGGGCGGGCGCTCGGCGCACCGCGCCTCGGGCCGGTCCCGGCGGCCGCGCCGCCCGCGTACCGCCTGACCGGTCACCGGAAGCCCACGCGATACCTCACCGCACCGACCCGGAGCCGCTCGTGGCTCCGGGTCGGTGTGTTTTCCTGGCCCAGTTCCGCAGCGGACCGGCGGTTTTCTGGCGCTGCGTAGTCGGGCCGACACGCCGGGTGATCATGGTCGGGGTTGGGTCGGCTTGCCGGCTCGATTGCGTCCGATCGGCGACTGTCCCGCGCCCCCGCCTGATCGAGGCTTGCCTCGGGGGGAAGAACCCGGCCCTGGTGGCCGGGCACGGGAGGGGTGACCATGGCGGGCGACGCCGGCTCGGGGGCGCTGCGCGAGCTGCTGGTGGTGTTCGCGGTGGCGGGCGCGGGACTGGCGCTCGCCATGGTCGCGGCCTTCGCGCCGTGGCACCCCGTACCCGACGCGGCGGCCCCCGCCGGGCTGGTGGAGCTGCACGCGCCGGCGGTCGCCGCCGACACCGTCTCCACCGCCTGACCGCCCCGTCAGGCGGTGGCCGTGCCGCCCTCCCGGACCAGCAGTTCGGCGAGCGTGGTCCGGTCCACCACGAGGGCGATCGCGCCGTCCACCGCGAGCCAGACGTCCTGCAGGCCGCTGGCCACGCCGTGGTAGCCGGCGTCCTGCGCCGGCAGGCCGCGCACGCTGGTCAGCGATCCGCCGACCGCACGCAGCACATCGCCGACACTGATCTCGGCGGCCGGCCGGGTGAGCGCGTACCCGCCCTCGGTGCCGCGATGGCTGTGCAGCAGGCCGGCCCGGCGCAGATCGAGCAGAATGCCCTGGAGGAAGCTCAGCGGCATGCCCTGCGCCTCGGCCAGGGCCGCCGCCTTGACCAGCCCCGCGCCATCGCCGCCGTACCCGCCGGCACCGCTGGTCGAGGCGGCGGCGACGGCGAGCATGGCCCGCAGGGCGTAGTCGCTGCGCGCGGAGACGTACACGGTCAGTTGCCGGCCTGGTCGAGGACGCCCCAGCGGCGCCGGATCGCCTTGTCCGCCGCGCCGAACGCCGCGTCCACCAGCAGGCCGACCACCAGGATGACGATCATCGTGGAGAGCAGCCACGGCGCGTCGGAGAGCTCCCGCGAGTAGGTCAGCTGCGCGCCCAGTGAGGTCTGCGAGATGCCGACCACGATCAGCTCACCCGCCATCAGGCTGCGCCAGGAGAACGCCCAGCCCTGCTTCAGCCCGGCCACGATGGCCGGCAGCGCGGCCGGCGCGATGACGTACCGGTACAGGTTGAGGCCCCGGGCGCCGAGGTTGCGGCCGGCCCGGACCAGCAGCGGCGGCACGTAGTCGACGCCGGTGATCACTCCGTTGGCGATGGACGGCGCGGCGCCGAGCACCACCACGAAGAAGATGGCCTTCTCGCTCAGCTCGAACAGCAGGATCGCCAGCGGGAACCAGGCGATCGACGGCATGGTCTGCAGGGCTGTGATCATCGAGCCGATGGCGGCGCGGAGCACCCGGGACCGGGCCACCGCGAGGCCGACCAGCAGGCCGACGGCCACCGAGAAGACGTAGCCGACGGCCGCCCGGCGCAGTGTGGTGGCCAGGCCGTCCCAGAGCTGGGGGCCGCGGAGCTGGCGGAGCAGCTCTTCGCCGACCGTGACCGGCCCGGGCAGCGAGTACGGCGGTTTCCAGCCGGACCACACCACCAGCTGCCAGAGCCCGATCGCGATGGCGAGCGCGGCGACCTTCGGCCAGGTGGAGGCCCAGATCCGGTTGGCCCGGGTGGCCGCCTTCTCCCGTCCGGCGATCTCCAGCGCGTCCAGGCCGGAGATCTCCGCGTCGCTGCGCGGCGTGGTGGCGAGGGTGTCACTGGCCATGGCGGCCCACCTCCGTACGGAGCCGGTCGGTCACCTCGGCGGCGATCGCGGCGATCTCCGGGGAGTCGATGCGCCGCGGCCGGGGCACGTCGACCTCGGTGGAGTAGATGATCCGGCCGGGCCGGCTGGAGAGCAGGATGATCCGGTCGGCGAGCCGGGCCGCCTCCCGGACGTTGTGGGTCACGAAGAGCACGGTGAGCTTCCGCTCGGACCAGATGCGTTCCAGCTCGTCGTGGAGGATGTCCCGGGTCATCGCGTCCAGCGCGCCGAACGGCTCGTCCATCAGCAGCACCGGGGTGTCCAGGGCGAGGGTGCGGGCCAGCGCGACCCGCTGCCGCATGCCGCCGGAGAGCTCGTGCGGGCGCTTGCGGCCGAAGTCGGCCAGGTGCACTGTACGCAGCAGTTCGGCGACCCGCTCCCGGCGCGCGGCCCGGGACAGCCCGCGCAGCTTCAGCGGCACCTCGACGTTGCCCTCGACGGTGAGCCAGGGGAAGAGGGCCGACTCCTGGAACATCAGCCCCGGGTTCACTCCCTCGCCGACGTCGATCTGCCCGCCGCTGGGCCGGTCCAGGCCGGCGACCAGGTTGAGCAGGGTGCTCTTGCCGCAGCCCGAGGCGCCGACCAGGCAGACGAACTCGCCGGGCGCCACGTCCAGGGAGACTCCGTCCAGGGCGAGGACGGCGTTCTCGCCGCGTCCGTACACCTTGGTCACGCCGCGCAGCGCGACCTGGCCGGTCGCGCTGCGCGGGGTCGTCGTGGTCGACGTCACGGCTGGCTGACCTCGGCCTCGCCGGTGGCCTTGAGCACCTCGTTCAGGTACTTCAGGTCGTAGAGGCCGTCGAGGCTGGTCGGCTGGGTCAGCTCGACCGCGACCGCGTGGTCGAGACCGGTCTTGAGCGAGGAGGCGATGGGGTCGTTGGTAAACTCCAGCGTCGGCCAGGCCTGCTTGATCAGCTTGACGTCCAGCGGCTTGCCGGTGATCTTGCCGATGTGGTCGGAGACGGCCTGCTGGGCCTCGTCCGGCTTGGTGTTGACGAACTCGTTCGCCGCGACCTGCCCCTCGACCAGCTTCTTCACCACGTCGGGGTGGGCCTTGAGGAACTTGGTGCTGACGATCAGGTTGGTGATCACGAACTTCTTGTCGGGCCAGAGGTCGCGCTCGTCGACGAGCACCTTGCCGCCGGCGTTGACCAGCCGGGAGACGAACGGCTCGGGCACCCAGGCGCCGTCGATCGCGCCGCTGCTGAAGGTCTCCACCGTCTGGGCGTTCTCCTGGGGGACGACCTTGACGTCGCCACCGCCCTCCTTGGTGGTCCTGAGGCCCTTCTCCTTGAGCCAGTAGCGCAGCGCCACGTCCTGGGTGTTGCCCAGCTGCGGGGTGGCGATCTTCTTGCCGCGCAGCTGCTCTGCCGAGGTGATGGCGGGCTTGACGACGAGCGCCACGCCGCCGGAGGCGGCGCCGGAGATCACCCGGACGGCCTCGCCCTTGGACTTGGAGAAGGCGTTCACGGTCGGGTTCGGACCGATGTACGTGGCGTCCAGCGCGCCGGAGAAGATCGCCTCGATGGCGGCCGGGCCGGCGTTGAAGGTCTTCGTGTCGAGCTTGACGTCGCTGCCGAGCTTCTGGGCGAAGATGCCCTTCTCGACGCCGACGACGGCCGGGGCGTGGGTGATGTTGGGGAAGTAGCCGAGCCGGAGGGTGACCGGGCCGGAGGCGCCGGCCTCGGTGTCGTCACCGCACGCCGCGGTGGTCCCCATCGTCGCCACGCCGATGACGGCGAGGGTGGTGAGGGAGACCAACCGACGCAGGGGGAGCCGTCTCATCGTCCATCCAATCCGCAGTAATCCTATTTAGTTGGTAGGAAGAGTGGGCCAGGCGCCGAGCAGCGTCAAGACCGGTCCACAATGCGAGACGGCCTGTCGTGGAAATCTCGACAATCCCCACCTGTTCGGTGGGGCTGGCTGCCAGCATCGCCACTCGTACGCCGGGCGCGGATCCATCACCGAGACGGCAGCCGTCGTGCTGCCTGAGGTGATCACGCACCGTCGAGTTGGCCGCCACCTACCCGGTGCTGGCCGGTCCCGACGTGACCCGCGCCGCCTGTCGCAACATCGGGCGGTCCGAGGATCAGTCGGCCTGCGGAGGCCCGCCCCACCACCCGGTGGGGAGTCGCTCGCCTACTCGGCGAGGATCCACGACATCCCCGGCAACCCCGGTGCATGTTGGTGGACCCCGCACTAGGGTCGATCTCGTGCCGACGCGCAGAGCTCGAATTCCCGCCACGAAATATCCCGTCGAACGGTTCACCCTCGACAACGGCCTGCGGGTGGTGCTCACCCCCGACCGCAGCGCCCCGGTGATCGGGGTGGCGGTGGTCTACGACGTCGGCATCCGCTCCGAGCCCGAGGGGCGCACCGGCTTCGCCCACCTCTTCGAGCACCTGATGTTCCAGGGCTCGGAGAACCTGGAGAAGCTGGCCCACTTCCGGCACGTGCAGGGTGCCGGGGGCACCTTCAACGGCTCCACCCACCTGGACTACACCGACTACTTCGAGACCCTGCCGAGCAACGCGCTGGAACGCGCGCTCTTTCTCGAGGCCGACCGGATGCGCGGCCCCCGGCTGACCGAGGAAAACCTGCGCAACCAGGTCGACGTGGTCAAGGAGGAGATCCGGGTCAACGTGCTCAACCGGCCGTACGGCGGGTTCCCCTGGCTGACCCTGCCGCCGGTCATGTTCGACACCTTCCCCAACGCGCACGACGGCTACGGCTCCTTCGACGACCTGGAGTCCGCCACCGTCGCCGACGCCGCCGACTTCTTCCGCCGCTACTACGCCAGCGGCAACGCCGTCCTCGCGGTCAGCGGGGACGTCGACGTGGCCGAGGCGACCGAGCTGATCGAGCGGCACTTCGGCGACGTGCCGGCCCGGCCCGCCCCCGACCGCCCCGACTTCACCGAGCCCGACCTCACCGCCGAGCGGCGCACGTCGTACACCGACAAGCTGGCGCCGCTGCCCGCGGTGGCCGGGGCCTGGCGGGTGCCCGACCCGATCGGCGACTTCGCCAACTACCTGCCGTACGTCGTGCTGGCCGAGGTGCTCACCGACGGGGACGCGTCCCGGCTGGTCGAGCGGCTGGTCCAGCGGGACCGCAGCGTCACCGCCCTCGGCGGCTACCTCGGCTTCATGGGCGACCCGTTCGACGTGCGCGACCCCACCGCGCTGCTGCTCCAGGCCCACCTGCCGCCCGGCGGCGACGTCGACAAGGTGCTGCGCACTATCGACGAGGAGCTGGACCGGCTCGCCACCGACGGGCTGACCGAGGGCGAGCTGGCCCGTACCCAGGCCCGGATGGCCACCCACCTGCTGCGCGACACCGACGCGGTGCTCGGCCGCGCGCTGCAGATGGCGGTGCTCGAACAGCAGCGCGGCGAACCGGGCCTGCTCAACGAGCTGCCCCGGCTGGTCGGCGAGGTCACCGAGGAACAGGTCCGGGCCGCCGCGGCCACCCTGCGGCCGGAGCGCCGCGCCGCCATCGAGGTCATCGCCGGAGGTGCCCGATGACGACCACCCTGCCCGCCGCGCCGCGCGCGCTGCCGCCGCTCGGCCCCAACCGTCGGCTCAAGCTGCCCAAGCAGGCCGAGCGGACACTGGCCAACGGGCTCACCGTGATCGCGGTACGCCGGCCCGCCGTCCCCTTGGTCGAGCTGCGGCTCTGGATGCCGTTCGGCCGGGCCCACCTGGCCCGCGGCGCGATGCTCGCGCAGACCGTGCTCTCCGGAACGGAGACGCACACCGCCACGCAGATCGCCGCCGAGCTCCAGCGGGTCGGCGGCGGGCTCTCCGCCGGGGTCGATCCGGACCGGCTGATGCTCTCCGGGGCGAGCCTGGTCACCGGGCTGGACCGGATGCTGGAGATCCTCGCCGACGTGCTGACCGGCGCCACCTACCCGACCGACTGGGTGGACACCGAGCGGGACCGGCTGGTCGACCGGATCCAGGTCGCCCAGAGCCAGCCCGCCCACCTGGCCCGCACCGCGCTGCTCAAGCGGATCTACGGCAGGCACCCGTACGCCGTGCAGACCCCGGAGCCGGACCAGGTGCGGGCGATCCGCCCACCCGCGCTGCGGAAACTGCACGCCGAGCGGGTACGCCCGGCCGAGGCGGTGCTGGTGCTGGTCGGCGACTTCCAGCCGGAGCGGGTGCTGGACGGCGCCGAGACGGCGCTCTCCGCCTGGACCGGCGAGGGCCACCCGGTCGACCTGCCGCCCGCGCCGGCCCTCCAGCCGGGCCCGCTGCTCCTGGTCGACCGGCCCGGCTCGGTGCAGTCGTCGCTGCGGATCGCGCTGCCGGCGGTGCCCCGCACCCACCCGGACCAAGCCGCGCTGCAACTGGCCAACCTGGTCTTCGGCGGCTACTTCTCGTCCCGCTGGACGGAGAACATCCGCGAGGACAAGGGCTACACCTACGGGCCGTACTCGGCGATCGAGCACTCGGTCGCCGGCTCGGTGCTGATCGCCGCCGCCGAGGTGGCCACCGAGGTGACCGGCCCGGCGCTGCTGGAGACCACGTACGAGCTGGGGCGGCTGGCCTCGCTGCCGCCGAAGCCGGACGAGCTGGAGCAGGCCCGCCAGTACGCCCTCGGCACCCTCCAGCTCGGCATGTCCACCCAGGCCGGCCTGGCCTCGCTGACCAGCGCGTACGCCGGCAACGGGCTGCGCCTGGACTTCCTCGCCGAGCACGCCGCCCGGCTCGCCGCCGCGACCGTGGACGACGTCGCCGCGGCGGCCGCCCGCTACCTCGCCCCGGCGCACGCGGTGACCGTCGTGCTCGGCGACGCCGAGCGGGTGGCGGCGCCGCTGGCCGCACTCACCCCGGTGCGGGTGGAGTCGGCGTGAGTGGCGAGACCACCCCGCCGCTGGCCCGGACCACTCTGGACCGGGCGGCGCACCGGCGTACCGACCCGGAGTGGCTGGCGCAGGCGTGGCGGCGGGCCCGGGTGCTGGTGCTCGACTCGACCCGGGAGGGGCGGGCGCTGGTCCGTACCGACGTGAACCCGCCGGTGCTGGTGCTGCGGGACGCGGTGGAGGTGGGGACGCCCGGCGACGCGGCGCCGCTCTTCCTCGGGGTGGAGCCGGACGGCGTGCCGGTCTTCGCCGTGGACGCGCCGCTGCCCGAGCTGTCCGGCACCCGGCCGGTCAGCCTGCGGGAGGTCGGCCACCTGCTCGGCGACCGGGACGCGGGGATCTTCACCACCGCGCTGGCCCTGGTCAACTGGCACCTCGGGCACGGCTGGTCGCCGCGGACCGGGCACCAGACGAAGGTCGACGAGGGCGGCTGGTCGCGGGTGGACGCCGAGGGCCAGCGGGCCTGGCCGCGCACCGACCCGGCGATGATCGTCCTGGTGCACGACGGGGTGGACGGCCCGGAGGGGCGGTGCCTGCTCGGCAACAACGCCACCTGGCCGCACACCCCGGGCGAGCGCCGCTTCTCCTGTCTCGCCGGCTACGTCGAACCGGGGGAGTCGGCGGAGGCCGCCGTGCTGCGCGAGGTCCGCGAGGAGGTCGGGGTCGCGGTCGAGCGGATCGGGTACGCGGGCAGCCAGGCCTGGCCCTTCCCGGGCTCGCTGATGCTGGGCTTCCTGGCCGAGGCGGACCCGGGCGAGCCGATCCAGGTCGACCCGGCGGAGATCGCGTACGCCCGGTGGTTCTCCCGCCGGGAGATCGGCGCGGTCCTGGCCGGTCGCCCGGTCGACGCCGGCGACGGGGCCCGGGTGATCCTGCCGCCCCCCTCGTCGATCGCCCTCTTCCTCATCCACCGCTGGCTCGACGGCCACTGCTGACCCGACCGGACGCGGTCCCGGCCCGTGACGGTCGTTGCCGCGACGGTCACGGGCCGGGAACACGGGCCGTCGTGGGCGGGCGGGGCAAGGAGCGCGGCGGGGGAGCCGGTCCGACCACGACGGACGTCGACGGGCGGTCAGCTCCCGGGGTCGTCCCAGCGCACGGGGTGTCCGGGGTCGTCTAGCGGGAGCACCTTGACCCGCTGCCGGCCGCTGCGGACGGCGCCCACGGTGGCCAGTGCCCGGGCCAGCAGCAGCGCGGCGTCGCGGTCCTCGGCATGCACGATCTGGCGGCGTGCCTCGGGCGTGGTCCGCTCGTCCCGCAGCCGGCCGCCACCGGCCCAGGCCGTGCGGATGTCGTTGTCGGCGGCGGCACGGATGTCGGTACGAACGATCAGGAAACGCATGGCTGTCTCCGGATGGAACCGCGACGGACGAGTACGCAGTGGAACTTCCACGTCACTGAAACGTCATGTTACGCGCGTCGGGGATCCCAGCAAGTGAAACGCGGCGATCGGTCCGCTACCCGACCGATCGGTTGATGCCTGGTCAGGAGGTTGTGGTCGCGGAGACGACGCGGGGCCGCCGGCATCCCGCCGACGGCCCCGGTGCGGTCACCGGATCAGTTCACATCGAACTGCCCGTTCTTGGCCCCGCCGATGAAACCGAGCCAGCCGACCCGGTTGAACAGCAGCACCGGACCGCTCGGGTCCTTGCTGTCCCGCAGCGCGACCGCGGCCGGGCCGGCGCCCAGCGGCGCCACCTCGACGCAGTTCGAGGTCTGGCTGCGGGTGCTCTTGCGCCACGGGGCGTCGGCCAGCGCGTGGGCGGGGACGGTGTTACGGATCTCGCTCATCTTCTGCTCCTGATCGGTGGAACTGCTCCGATGGGGACGAGTGGCGGCTGCCCGGTCCCGACGGAGGATCCGACCTGGATCACCGTTCCGTCAGGCGCCCGGAAGGACGCCGGCGCTGGGCCGGCGCCGCTGCCGGACCCGGGGCCGTGGTGGACGGGGTCGCCGTGTCGGCCAGCCGTCCCGTCGCCGCGAAGAGCCAGGTAAGGGTGTCCGATGCGGAGAGCGCCGCCGAGCGTAGCCACTCGAACGCCACTTTATAGCGGTTTACGGTGTTTACCTCGGTTGACATGGCGTCGATGAAACCACCTTCGATCGCCAGCGTCTCCGGATCCTGCGGATCGGCGAACCGGTAGAGCGAGAAGGCCGTCGGCGGGAGGTAGAACTCGGCGATCCGGGTGTCCCGCAGCAGCAGGTGCAGCGTGACGTTGGGGAGCATGGCCAGTTCGCAGAGGCGGACAAACTGGTCGTGCAGCACGTCCGGCGGGCCGGCGCGCTGGCCCAGCGCCGCCTCGGCCAGCACCGCCGTGTAGCGGGGGCCGTCCACCCGGTCCAGCAGCGGCTGCCGGGCCAGCCGGGCCTGCACCTCGGTCTCCGGTTCCGCGACGCCGTCCGGCTCACCGGCCTCGGCGGCGGCCAGGTTCGCCGAGACGATCCGCAGCCGCGCGTACCCGGCGGTCTGCAACAGCCCCGGCACCAGCACCGGGTTGTACTCGCGGATCTCGGCGCAGCCCGCCTCCAGCTCCGCCCACCCGAGCTGCTGCTGGGTCATCACCGGGTACGACCGGCGCCAGGCGCGCATGTCGCCGGCCTCCTCGGTGATGCCGAGCAGCTCGTCGCGCAGCTCGGCCTCGGCGCCGTAGAGCTCCAACAGGAGCGCCACGTCGTCCGGGTCAGGACGGCTGCGCCCGTTCTCCAGCCGGGACAGCTTCGACGCGGAGGCCCAACCGATCCGCTCGATCACCTGGTCGCCGGTGAGACCCGCCGCCTCTCGCAGGCGGCGCAGTTCGGTGCCGAGCCTGCGTCGGCGCAGGATCGGACTCGGTACGGCAGGAGGCACGGGTGTCCTCGTTTCACCTCGACCGCCGCGAGACGCGACGGTGACTGTATGAAATTCACCCCCCACGGTCAGTATGGACGCCGCGACCGGCGCCGGTGGTTCCGGCGAGGGCGTGTCTTGCGACAAAAAGAGGACTGTGGAAGGTGCCACCTGCCCCGGACGACGAGGTCCCCGGCCGGCCGCACCTCCCCACGCGCTCGAGACCGGGCGCCACCCCCGCCGGAGGGAACCCCATGCGCACCGTCCTGCGCCGCCCCGACTTCCGACTGCTCTTCGTCGCGCTGCTGGCCAGCATGGCCGCCGAGTCGATCCTGCTGCTGGCGCTCGCGATCTGGGTCAAGGACCTGACCGGCTCCGACGGGCTGGCCGGCGCGACCATCTTCGCGATCATCGCGCCGATGACCCTGGCCCCGCTGGTCGGCTGGGTGGTCGACCGCTACCCCCGCCGGCCCTTCTTCGTGGCCGCGAATCTCGGCACCGCCCTGGTGCTCACCCCGCTCTTCGCGGTGGGGGACCGGGCCGACGTCTGGATCATCTACGTGGTGGCCGGGCTGTACGGGCTGTCGTACCTGACGCTCAGCGCGACGCTCAGCGGCCTGATCCGGCAGTTGGTGCCCAGCGAGCTGCTGGCCGAGGCGAACGGCGCGCTGCAGACCGTCCGGCAGGGGCTGCGCCTGGGCGGCCCGCTCGCCGGGGCGGCGCTCTACGCGGCGGTCGGCGGCTGGCTGCTCGCCACGCTGGCGATGACCGGGTTCGTCACGGCCGCCGCCGTGGTCGGGCTGCTCCGGGTGAGCGAGCAGGAACCGCTGCCGGCCGCCCTGCGCTGGCCGGCCGAGCTGGGCACCGGGCTGCGCCACCTGGCCGGCGAGCCGGCGCTGCGCCGGGCCCTGCTCGGCTACGGGCTGGGCTCGCTGGTGATGGGGTTCGGCGAGTCGCTGATCTTCGCGTACGTCGACCAGGGGCTGCACCGCGACGCCGCCTTCGTCGGGGTGCTGGTCACCGTGCAGGGGGTGGGCGGTCTGGTCGGCGGGCTGTTCTCACCCACCGTGGTGCGTCGTACCGGTGAACTGGGGGCGCTCGCCGTCGGGGTGACCTTCTTCGGCCCCGCCGCGCTGGCGCTGTCCTGGCCGGATCTGCGGCTCGGGGTGCTGGCGCTGCTGCTGGCCGGGGTGTCGCTGCCGCTGACCATGGTCGGGCTGACCACCCTCATCCAGCGGCGTACCCCGCCGGCCCTGCTCGGCCGGGTCACCGCGGCGTCCGAGGCGCTGGTGAGCGGCCCGCAGGCGGTCTCCATCGGCACCGGCGCGCTGCTGGTGAACGTGCTGGACTACCGGCTGCTCTTCCTCCTGGTCGGCGTGGTCACCACCGGCGCCGGCGCGTGGCTCTGGCGCGGCCGCGGCCTCTCCCCGCCCCTGCCCACCGC
>NZ_JBSSHR010000035.1:0-27965 GCF_059089345.1 Micromonospora sp. BS32 | reverse complement strand
TACGGGCCCGCTGCAGCAGCCGGGAAACTCACTTACGTTCGGCGTACGGGAGGAATCTCAACCACCCAGTTGATCCAGCGGGTGCTCGACGCGGCCGCCTCGCGAAAGGAATGACCGGATCTGCCGCGATCCGCGCGCTGCAGAGCGTGACCACTCAGCAACAGCCCTCGGAGTGTCCGGACATGCCGAAACCGCGCGAGGTGGCCGATGATGATCCCGGCCAGTCTTGTTGTGACGTTGGCTCCTTCAGCCTGCGGTGGTCGAGGTGATATGCAGGGCGGGATGACTGCCTACCTCAGCCCACGCGCGAAGCCGTTCGACGCGGTCCTGTGCGACATCGATGGTGTGATCCGCTTCTACGACCACTCCGAGGTCGCGCGTCTCGAACGTGTGGTTGGCCTACCGGAGGGCACCGCGGCGGGCATCGCGTTCGCCGCGGAGAACGACCTGCCGCTGCTGTTGGGACAGATCAGCAGACAGCAATGGGTCACCTCCATCGCCGCCACGCTCGCTGCGCGGGTGCCGGAGCCGGAAGCGCATGCGCTGGCCGCGGCATTTGACGGCGCCGGATTCTGGGCAGACGCGGCGGTAGTCGGCATGCTGCGCCAGGTACGCGTGCATTGCCCCGTGGTACTGGTGACCAACGCGACCGTATGGTTGGACGACGACCTGGCCATGCTCGGCCTCACGGACCTTGCGGACCATGTGATCAACAGCTCGGTTGTCGGTGTGGCCAAGCCCGAACGCCGCATCTTCGAGCTGGCAGTGGACCGGGTCGGCACCACCGCGGACAGGTGCCTGTTCGTCGACGACCGGCAGGAAAACGTAGACGCCGCCATCAGGCTCGGCATGCAGGGCATCGTGTATCGCGAGCCGGCCGATCTGCGCGTTGCGCTCTCACCGATCCGGTCCAGTGGCGAGCTCGCGCCACTCGAGTAGCCCGAAGGGGCTCCCATTCCCGATCCCGGCCGGTCGCAAAACAAGCTTCCGCATCTGCCGCGATCCGATCGCTACGGGGCGTGGCGGCCCATCGCCGGCGGTTCGGCCATGCCGCGATTCGCGCCCGTGTCGCGGACCGTGAAGGCTTCCGCGGCACCCTTTGAGGATCATGTCGGGCATCAGGTGGGACGTTGAGCGTCAAGCATGTCCCGTGACAGGACACAAGCCGATCGGTAGCAGTTGCCGAATTGCGCTCTATCAGATCAAGGCGGCCCGCAAGCGGGCCGCGCCGGCCCGGCCCCGGCCTGCTGGCGACCTCCGGCCGGCATCGGCCGGGCCGGCCGGCCACGCTTCGGAACGACCAGACCCATGAAGACCTCGGGGCTCCGCCCCGAACCCCGACCCTCCTCAGAGATGCCGCCGCGGCTCACCTCGCCGGGCACCACAAGGGCTGGACGGTCTGGCGACTGCCCGACGAGGAGATCCGCTAAAGCCAGCATGCCGTCGACCCCGTCGTCCCGCAGAGCGGAAGAATGGCAGCGGGTCCGGTTGGGGGCAACGCCAGTCTCGCCGCGCCGTCGGGGTAGCCACTGGAATTCAGGCGTGTAAAGATCACGCCGTGCTCACCTCGTCAGCATCGCCCCCTGTCGCCGTCCTGTTGGTCTTTGAGCTTTTCGGCATCGCTGCCATAGCTCTAGGCATCGGAATAATCGTCACGCGGCGTGTCCCGTGGCCACTTCAGGGTCTCGCACCGCTGCCGTTGCGCAGAGGCGGCTCCGTCGCTCTGATAGGTGTCACTATCGTCCTGGGAGCGTCAGCGGAGTTTCCATCGACTCCGGATCCGGTCGCAGTAGCGCTGAACGCAGCGGCTTTTATCACCATCGCGGCCTCTGCGGCCTGCCTGATCTTTATGCGGCGCTAGCAGCCAAGTCGGCTAGATCGACAACTCCCACGCTGACAGTCTGGGAGCCACGGGTGGGAGCCACCGGGGCGGACTGGACCGGACGGTACGGGACCGATCGAGTTGCCGAGCGCTTGAGGACCAGGACCAGGCGGACGGCATCGGACGGCCTTGACATGGTCTTGGGAATCTACGGATCAGAAGGTTAGGGGTTCGAGTCCCTTCGGGCGCACAGCAGGTCAAAGGTCGGTTTCCCATCACGGGAGACCGGCCTTTGATCTTTCTGACCCCCACGGCTGACCCCTACGCCTACGCGTCGAAGAGGAAGCCGAGCCGGTCGATCGAGTCCTGCTACACCCGGCGCGTCGCCTCCACGTAGATCGACTTGGTGACCGTAGGGGAGCTGTGCCCGAGCACGTCCTGAATTCGTTCGAGCGGCACGCCCTGGTCGTAAGCGTTGCGCAGGAATGACGCAGGTCATGGACGCGAATGCGCCGGACTCCCGCCCGCTCGCACAACTGGTCGAAGTGTCGATTGATTTTGGGGGGCTCGAGGCGGTGCCATCCCGCCAGCCATCGACGCAGGCGAAGCCGAGCAGACCAGCCCCAGGGTGCCAAGGTCGTTCGTCCGGTGGGGCGCTCCACCTTGACACCCTGGGGCTGGTCCGCTCCCCGATGGGTGGGTCGATGACAGACGGGATGGCAGGAGGGGTTCTTGGTTAGGGGCCGGGCCCTCCACGGGCCCTAACGTGGTGCACAGCGAGGACACTCCAGGCCATCAGTGGCCGAGCGATCCCGCGAGAGGGGGAGGAATGGCGAGTCACACCTCATCGCAGCGAACAGCTCGACCTTGCTCCGGGGCATGCTGCCGCTCCCTCAGACAAGCTCCTCGTGAAGGAATCGCGCTCAGCGCTTCGTCTCGTACCTGGTCAGGATCACGCCGCCGGGAAACGTCCGCGTCTCCACCAGGTTCAGGTTCACCCAGCCGTCCAGCGCACTGAAGAACGGTGTGCCGCCGCCCACGAGGACCGGATGGGTGACGATCTCGTACTCGTCGATCAGCCCGGCCCGCATGACCGCCCCGGCGAGCGTTGCGCCACCGACCCTCATCGGCCCGCCGTCCTCGGCCTTGAGCCGGGTGATCTCGGCGATCGCGTCGCCGGTGACCAGGCGAGTGTTCCAGTCGACCTTGTCGATCGTTGAGGAGAACACCACCTTCGGCGTGTCCCGCCAGTTCCGCGCGAACTCGATCTGCGCCGGGGTGGCGCCTGGCTGCTGGTCGCCGGTCGGCCAGTAGACGCTCATGGTCTCCCACAGTTGGCGCCCATACAGAAACAGGCTCATCACCCGTTCCTGATCGAGCCACCACTGGAACAGCTCATCGCTCGGCCCGCTCCAGCCGAGGTCGTCGCCGGGCGCGGAAATGTAGCCGTCCAGGGTCAGGTTCATGCCGTAGATCAGTTTCCGCATAGCGCCATGCCTTCCGTCAGTCGGTCTCGGAAGACTAAGGGACGTCTCGTAACGGGGTGAAGGCGTTGCCCCGCGACAGGCCGGTGGTCAGCCGGCGAGGATGATGTTGTGGAGGTTGGCGATGCCGGAAGCGGCATCGGTCAATGTGTGGGCGGCGGGGCGGTAGTCGCGCAGGATCTTGAAGCACTTCTGCCTGGCCAGGGCGTGTTCGACCCCTGCTCGGACGGTCCGATGTTCGACATTGAGGGCTTCCTTCCAGGCGGGCAGGTCGCTGCCGTCGGTGGGCTTGCGGTACGGCATGATCACCTCGGGGTTACCGCGGTAGCCGCCGTCGGCCATCACCGGCCGCCTGTTCAACTTCTCCTCGATCCCTGAGGTGCGGTAGACGATCGTGTCGTTGCGGTTGCCGGGCTGTGGGTCGCCGACGGCGATGACCAGGCGGGTGCTGGCGTCGATGGCGACCTGCAGGTTGGTCGAGTACCGGTAGTTCTTGCTCCTGGCGGCCAGGCGGTGATCGCGGGTGGGGATCAGGGTGCCGTCGACGATGGCGATCTGGTCGACAGGCCGTCGGCGCACCGGCGCCAGGGCCAGCAGCGGGCCGAGGGTGTCGATGACCCGGTGCGCAGCCGAGTGCGAGACCCCGAACAGCGGGCCGATCTGCCGCATCGTCAGGTTCGTGCGCCAGTACGCCGCCACCAGCAGCACCCGGTCGGCGAGGTCGAGGGCCCACTGCCGGCCCGGCCGGCCATCAACGATGCCGTCACCGCCACGCTCGGCGACCAGGCGGACCAGCCTGCGGAACTGGGCGGGCTGCAGCCCCGTGAACGGAAAGATCCATTCAGGGTGGGCTACGGTGATCACCTGCACCCAGGCATCCTGACCGACCGTCCTCAGCAGACAGACACCGGGGTTACAAGACATCCCTTAGGCAGGTAAGTCGGGACGATCTGGCCGGGGTGGCGCGGGCCGCGCTCGACGGCCGACGCCGACTGGAGACGGCCCAGCGGATCGCCGGCGGCACCCGCAAGGGCGTGTACCGGCTGACGATGGACGACGCGACGACGGTTGTCGTCTATCTATGGGAGGCGGCCCGCAAAGCGGGCCGCGCCGCCCCGGCCCCGGCCTGCTGGCGACCTCCGGCCGGCATCGGCCGGGCCGGCCGGCCACGCTTGGAAACCTCCAGGACCTCGAAGACCTCGGGGCTCCGCCCCGAACACCGACCCTCCTCAGAGATCAGCCGCGGATCACCTCGCCGGGCACCACAAGGGCTACCAGCCTCCCCGGACGGGGCCAAGGTCGTTCGTCCGGTAGGGCGCTCCACCTTGTCCCCGTCCGGGAAGGCTGGACGGTCTACGACTGCCCGACGAGGAGATCCGCTAATCCGACGCGACGTCGTGCCCGGGATCACCCGCGTTATGCGCTGGGATCGTTGCAGCAGCCCCGCCCTCGGCGTATCTGCTTGCGTGATGTGGTTGAGTGGCGCGGCATCCTGCCAATAAGGCAAGAAACCAGCTCGGCGAACCCGAAGCCGAGTGGTCTCATGCATCCCTGCGCCGTGTGTGCAGATGGCCATCGAGAGGGAACGCGGGCGGCGCTGCGGGCAGGACTCTGTCGAAGTCGTACCGGCTTTTCTCCGCCACTCGGCACGAGGCCGCATTGTCCACCTGATGCAGGAGTTCAAGACGCTTCAGCCCATCGGGCCCCAGAATGTCGAAGGCCCAGCCAGTGAGAGCCTCCAGAGCGCGCGGCGCCACACCCTTTCCGCGAGCGTGCGCCGCAGTCCAATAGCCCACCTCGGCCGACGGTTTGCCGGGGGCTACTTCCTTAAGGACCACGTTGCCCACCAACTGCCCGTGGGATGAATCGGAGCACGTTTCAAGGACCGCGAAGCCGAACCGGTCTCCCGTTGCCCAGCCTCGCTGCTGGGCCTGCACCCACCGCATCGCGTCAGCATCGTTTTTCACGACAGAACTCGTCCAGCGGCGCAACACGGGATCCTGGCACACCTCAACCAGTGCGGGAACGTCCTCCATGCGCCAAGGGCGAAGCACGAGGGCGGGGGCGGGCGGCATCGCGACCGTATGCAGGACGACCGTGTCATTCACCAATCGATCGTAGGGCCGCAACTGGCACCGCCACAGGCCGCAACTGGCACCGCCCCAGGCCGGGCGTTCGAGACGAAGGAGTCGGCTTGGCTGTACAGCCACCCGTACAGCAAGCCCGCCGACGAACACAGTCCGGGGTCGACGGTAGGCGACACGGCGAGCAGGTCAGCGGCTATCACCGTCGCTGGCAGACAGCAGTCTTGATCTTTGCAAGGCGGGGGTCGACGACGCACCCAGCCAGTCCTGACCGTAGCGAGGCCGGGCACACTGAGCAGATGTCGCATCAGGATGTCGCCGGTGACATGGATTCGTGGTCGACTGCCCGTGTGCGCCAGTGGATGAGCACCTTGAGCGAGGACAACGCCCCGCGATCGGTCAATTGGTGGCTCAGGACGCGATGGATCGCGCAGCTCCACGTCTACGACCGGACCTTGACCGCAGAGGCGCGCCGGGAATGGGCCGAGGTGGCGTTGTCGCTGACCGACCGCGCCGAGCGGTTCGCCGGTTACGACCGCTGGAGCGCAGCTGTGGACGCATTCAATCTGCGTAGCCTGCTGATCGGGGAACTCGGGTCGGTGCCGGGTGACGCGACGTGGGACCGGGCCGCGCTGATCCGAAGCGTCCTGGCGGCGGTGACACTGATGCCCGGTCAGGCAGGCGAGTTGGCTGAACGTTGGCAGACGCTGCCAATCGAGCAGATCCAGATGCTTCGCCGCCACAAGAACCTCCTTGCCCCGCTCGCGCTGCTTGTTGATCAGTTGCCCGCCGGGCCCGATGCTGAGCGCGTCCGCACATGGTTGGCGGTCCTGCCGAACTTGCCGTGACGCGCCGGCAGGTCACCCCTGCTTGACCCAACCGCAACGCCACCGAACGCCATCACGAGAACGTCGGCCCGCACCTACCGACGAGGTGAGCAGGGAGGAGCCGAACTCGGACGCTCCTACGGATCAGAAGGTTAGGGGTTCGAGTCCCTTCGGGCGCACAAAGCAAGGAGAAGCCCCCGACCAGCCGAAATGGCAAGGTCGGGGGCCTTTTCGTGTCCGTCGGAATCAGCCTTCGAGCGGACGGAGGAGCCACCGGGTTCCTCACTGACCGAAAAGCGCACGGGACATCGCCTCCGCAGCGGAACGGCGGTCGCCCTCCATCAGGTGCCCGTAGACATCCTTGATGATCGCGATCGACGTATGGCCGCGCCCCGGCCGGCTCCGCCGCCGACGACGCCCTGCGCCTGCTCGCCAGCTGGGCCGCCACCCGCGATCAAGCCGACGTGACACCTACGCACCTGTGACCGAGAATTCCGCCCCTCAGGAGTTCCCGCCACCGCCGCGCATCCGTGGCCACCCGGGGCCTACGGCGCGCTGGGCCTTGCCTAAGGCGATGACCGCAACCTGCGTCACGATCGCACTCTTCTCGGCTACATGACAGTGCATTGGGCCTCCCGAGTTCGCCTACCCGAAATGGGACACCCAGTAAGGAAGAAGACCCCAGCTCCGACCGCAGCTAGAACGCGCCAGGTGTCGGAGAGGGGCATCGGTGGCGCGTCTGCGGTCTGCGCGCGGTCGTCCACCCGATGTAGCTTCCCGCCATGAAGTGGACTCGCCGGATCGCGCTCGCCGGGATCGTTTGGTGCGTGGTCCTGTTGGCAGCATCGACACTTCCGGCAGGACTTCCGTTGCCCACGCCCATCATCCTGGCGTCTGCACTGCTGCTGGCGCTGCCGGGCTTTGTCGTAACCCTCATCGGAGTCAGGCGCCTCGCGATCCTAGAGACCGGCACCCCTGCAGGTGGTGGCCAGGCGTTGTGGCGTCTGTTGCGCGAAACGATGCCAGGTTGGTTGCTCATCGCCAGCTGGCTGCTGTTCGCCGGGTTCTGGCCGGTCGGAGTCCTCTCCCTCGGGGGCGCACCGGGTGTGCCGGAGCAGCGTGCCGGAGCGTATGTCACCAACAACCACGGCGACGTGACGGTCATCAGCAAGGCTCAGTATCTGACCTTGAAGGCGCAGGATCAGCGGAGCGCTGTCGCGGTGGCGGGCGGCTTCTGCGTGTTCGCTGCGGTCATCTCAACTGCCCTTCATCGTCGAGAAGCGCGGCGCGAGGCGGAGCGTCCGTAGGCTGGCCGCGAGTAGGCGTTTCGCGCATCACGGCCGGCGGGCCATCCACGGGCCGCAATCTTGTGCGGTTCCCAAGCTGCCAGCCTCTGGCTCTCAACCTGACCCCGGCCCGATGCCAACAGCTGCCACCGGATGAACGTTGACGTCTACCGCTCCTTTCGTCCGTCTGCTGCTTAGGGTTTGGGCGAGCCCGGCGGCGAACATGGCGGGGGCGCCGGCCTTGTGCGGGTCGACGCTGGAGCGGAGGGGCGGGCGGCGTGTCGGTCGCGGGCGGTAGCGGGCGGCGTGGGTTTTTCGGGGCGGTCAGTCCCACCAATGAGGGCCAGCCGGTGAGCCGGTTCGAGTTGTTGTTCGACCTGGTCTATGTCTTCGCCGTCACCCGGGTCACCGACTACATGGCGGGCGCCCACAGCGCTCACGGGGTGGTCCAGGGTTTGCTGCTGCTGGCCCTGTTGTGGTGGACGTGGTCGGGGTACGCGTGGCTGGGCAACCAGGCGCGGGCCGATCAGGCCCTGCTGAGAGCGGGCATGTCGGTGGCGATGGCGGCGCTGTTCGTGGTCGACCTGACCATCCCTGAGGCCTGGCACGACAAGCCGGGCGGCCTGAACGGCCCTCTGGTGCTGCTGGCCGCCTACCTGGTCGTGCGGTGCGTGCACCTGACGGTCTACTCGGTGGCGGCGGCCGGCGATGTGGGACTGCGCCGGCAGCTTGCGATCACGTGGATCCCTACCCTGGCCGGCGCCGTCCTGCTGCTGGTCGGTGTGCTGCTCGGCGGCTGGCGGCAGACGGTGCTGTTCGCGGTGGCGCTGCTGGTGGACTGGGGCATCGTCTTCGTTACCTCTCGTCGCGGCAGTTGGCGGGTGCACAGCGCCAGCCACTGGAGCGAGCGGCACGATCTGTTCGTCATCCTGGCGATCGGCGAGTCGATCCTCGCCATCGGTATCGGTGCCGCAGACCAACCGATCAGCACGCCTTTGATCGTGGCGGCCGTTCTGGGGGTCGCGGTCTCCATCGGCCTGTGGTGGCTGTACTTCGACCTGGTCGCGCCGTCCACCGAGCAGCGGCTTGAGCAGGCCCGAGGGCAGGCCCGGACGACGCTGGCGGTGGAGGCGTACTCGTACGCCCACTTTCCGATCATCGCGGGGATCGTGCTCGCCGCGCTCGGTGTCGAGGGGGTCCTCGCCCAGCCCGCCGGGCATCAACCGTTGGGCTGGTTCTACGCCACCGCGCTCTGCGGCGGAGCGGCGCTCTATCTCGCCGGGCACCTGCTGTTCGCCAACCGCATGCGCTACGCGGTGCACGTCGGGCGGCTGGTCACCATGGCCGTGCTGCTGGGCTGGCTACCGGCCGCGGCGGTCCTGCCGCCGCTGGTCGCACTCGCCGTGCTGACCGGCATCCTCGCTGCCCTGATCGCCGGGGAAACCGTCCGGTACGCCGACGCTCGGCGGGCTCTGGGGCGCGGGTAATGCTCAGCGGGGAACGAGCCGGATCGTCGCGGCGCGGGAGCCGGGGTTGACCACGCCGCCGACGATGCTCGCCCCGCACCGTCGATATTTGCTGCGGTATGCGTCATCGATCCGGTCGTTGAGGTCAGGGTCGGTGTCGACCACGAAGGTGACGTCCTTGTCGACGCCGCCGGAGCGGATGTGGCCCTTCTGGCGGGTCTGCGTGCCGCGGAACCACGCGCCGGAGGTCCCGTGCATGGAGCGCACGTAGAGGTCGTCGCCGTCGCGGACGACCCACATGGTGACCGGGTGGCGCAGGCTGCCGTCACGGCGTTCGGAGACGAGGTCCAGCTCGTCGGATTGGGCGATCCTGCTGAGCTCTTCTGGCGTCCAATCGGGCATCGGCAGTCCCCTTGTGCTGGCAGTGGATTCCGGATTCGGGCGCGACGAGCATGGGACGGCACGCCGCGCCCGGTCCCCGGAACGGGAAGAATCACCGCGACGGGTGATCGGTCAGGGCTGGACCAGGACCTTGAGGGCCTCGCGGCGGTCCATCGCCCGGTACCCGTCGGGCATCCCGTCGAGGCGGATGGTGCGGTCGAACACCTTGCCAGGCTCGACGGTGCCGTCGAGGACGCCGGGCAGCAGCTCCTCGATGTAGGCGCGCACCGGAGCGGGACCGCCGGTCAGCGTGAGGTTGCCGCCGAACAGGCCCCAGCCGATCGGCCCCTCGTCGTACTGTGGAACCCCGACCCGGCTGATCACCCCGCCAGGGCGGACCACCCCGAGCGCCTGCTCGTACGCCTCGCGGTGGCCGACGGCCTCGAGCACCGCGTGGGTGCCGTCGCCGCCGGTGAGTTCCCGCACCCGGGCGATGCCCTCCTCGCCGCGTTCGGCGACGACGTCAGTGGCACCGAATTCGATGCCGAGGTCTGTGCGGGTCTTGTGCCGGCCCATCAGGATGATCCGTTCCGCGCCGAGCTGCCGGGCTGACAGCACCGCCAGCAGACCCACCGCACCGTCGCCGATCACGGTGACGGTGGTGCGCGGGTTGACAGTGGCGCGCTTGGCCGCGTGGTAGCCGGTGCCATATACGTCGGCGAGGGTCAGCAGCGACGGCAGCAGCGGCGAATCCTCTCCCACCGGCAGCGTGACGAGGGTGCCGGCTGCCTGGGGGACGCGGACGAACTCGGCCTGCGCGGTGTTGAAGAACCCGCCGTGACGGCAGGACGTCTGCACACCTTCGCGGCAGAAGTCGCAGGTGTTGTCCTGGAACGCGAAGGACGCCACCACCAGGTCGCCCCGCTTCAGCCCGGCCACCCCGGAGCCGAGGTCCTCGACGACGCCGAGGAACTCGTGACCCATCGTCGTGCCCTGCCCTGATGCGGGCATGGTGTGGTACGGGTGCAGGTCGCTGCCGCAGACGCAGGTCCGTACCACGCGCACGATCGCGTCGGTGGACTCCTGGAGCACCGGATCGGGCACGTCCTCCACCCGCACGTCGCCGGCCCCGTACATCACAGTCGCTCGCATGAAGTTCCTTCCGAATGTGTCTTTCGACGCCGACAGTCGCCGTGGCGACGGCAAGCCGTCCGGACCAGCTCGGGCTCTGGCGCTCGACGCGGCTCCGCACCGGCGATATCCATCAAAACAGGTACTCGTCGGGCAAGGGAGACCCTGTCGGTACAGGTAACGTCAGAACCCCCTTGGCGCGGCCGCCCACCGTCCGGCCAGTTGGCGCGGCTCATCGCGGGTTCTTCGCTTCGGTGATGCGGTGGGGGGCCCGGACGATGAGGGTGAGGACGACGGCCAGGGCGAGGGCGAGCATCGCAGTGCCGACGGTCAGGGCGACTCCGACGCGGTGAGCGAACAGGTGCGGCGCGTCGAGCCCGTGCGCGGTGGTGGCGGTGAAGACGGTGACCAGGATGCCCAGGCCGAGGGAGCCACCGAGCTGGTGGGCGACGTTGACCAGGCCGGCGGCGGCGCCGGCGTCGCGCGGTTCGACGCCGGTGACACCGGCGGCGGTCAGCGGGCCGAGGGTGGCGCCCTGGCCGGCGCCGATGAGGACCATCGGCAGGGCGACGCCGGTGAGATAGGACGTGTCGCCGGACAGCCGACTGAGCCAGAACATGCCCAGGGTCGTGGTGGCCAGGCCGGCGGCGAGCAGCGGTCCGTTGCCGAACCTGCGGGTCAACCTCGGGGTGGCGACCGCGATCACAAAGTTGATCAGGGTCATCGGGAGGAACGCGATGCCGGCGGCGAGCGGGCTGTAACCCTTGACGGTCTGCAGGTACTGGGTGGTGAAGAACCAGAAGCCCATCATGGCGCCGAGGAACAGGATCCGGCCGGCGTACGCGCCGGTCCGCTCGCGGCTGGCGAGCAGCCGCAGCGGCATGATCGGCTCGCGGGCACGCCACTCGTTGGCCACGAACCCGGCCAGCAGCGCCGCCCCGATGACGAGGGCGGCGGCGGTGCCGGGGTCGGTCCAACCGGCGTCGGCGGCGCGGACGATGCCGTACACCAGCGCGGTCATGCCGACCGTCGAGGCGACGGCGCCGCCGACGTCGAACCGGCCGCCGACCCGGGCGGTCTCGGGCAGGTAGCGGGGCGCGGCGAGGATCAGGGCCAGGCCGACGGGCAGATTGATGAAGAATCCGACCCGCCAGGAGATCACGTCGGTGAGGATGCCGCCGAGCAGCAGGCCGAGGCTGGCGCCGACCCCGGCGACCGCGCCGTAGTAGGCCACGGCCCGGGTGCGTTCCCGCCCTTCGGGGAAGCTGACAGTCAGCAGGGCGAGGGTGGACGGGGCGAGGAGCGCCGCGCCGACGCCCTGCACCGCGCGGGCGGTGATCAGCCACGCCGGGTTCTGCGCCACGCCGACCGCCAGGGACGCGGCGGTGAACAGGGCGAGGCCGGCGGTGAACATGCGCCGGCGGCCGAGGATGTCTCCCGCGCGGGCGCCGAGCAGCAGCAGCCCGCCGAAGGCGAGGGTGTAGGCGTTCTGCACCCACGACAGACCGGTGGTGGACAGGCCGAGACCGGCCTGAATCTTCGGCAGCGCGGTGATCACGATCGAGATGTCCAGCACGATCATCAGGTAGCTGATCAGGATGATCACCAGGACCGCCAGGGGATGCCGGGTGGCGCCCAGGGTGGCCGGCGCCTGCTCTGCGGCTGGCGTCGTGGTGCTCCGATCGGTGACGTCTGGCATCTGGTTCTCCTCAACCGCCACTGCGGTCGATCGCGTTCGTACCCGGAACGGTTGGTGAGACAAGCCAATCGCGGTCGGCGCGGGTGAGGCAGTGGCTGGTGTTCCAGGTATTGCCAGAACCTCCCTGGGCTGGCGGGGGCCGACGTAGCGTCGGGGACGTGGACAGCCGAAGCGAGATCCGTGACTTCCTCGCCAGCCGCCGCGCCAAGATCACCCCCGAGCTGGCTGGCCTGCCGAACTACGGCGGCCACCGGCGGGTGACGGGGCTGCGCCGCGAGGAGGTGGCGCTGCTGGCCGGGGTCAGCGTGGACTACTACACCCGGCTGGAGCGGGGCAACCTCACCGGCGTCTCCGACAGCGTGCTGGAGGCCCTGGCGAGAGCGCTGCAGCTGAACGAGGCCGAGCGAGCGCACCTCTTCGACCTGGCCCGCACCGCGAACACCAGCGCCGCGACCGTGCGCGGCCGGCGCCGACCGGCGCAGCAGCTACGGCCCGGAGTGCAGCTGCTGCTCGATGCGATGACCATGGCCCCGGCGTACGTGCGCAACGGCCGCCTCGACGTCCTGGGTGCCAACCAGCTCGGCCGGGCGGTGTTCGCCCCGCTGTTCGACACTGCGGCGGCCACGCCGAACATCGCCCGGTTCATCTTCCTCGACCCCGCCGCGCAGGACTTCTACCTCGACTGGGAACGGCTGGCTGCGGACACGGTGGCGTTGCTGCGCGCCGAGGCGGGCCGGGACCCCTACGACCGCGCGCTGACCGACCTTGTAGGTGAGTTGTCCACCCGCAGCGAGGTGTTCCGGACCTGGTGGGCCGCGCACGACGTGCGGTTGCACCGCAGCGGGGTCAAGCACCTGCACCACCCGGTCGTCGGCGACCTGACCCTGGCGTACGAGTCGATGGAACTGACCGCCGACGCGGGGCTGCGGCTCAACGCCTATACCGCCGAACCCGGCAGCCCCGCCCAGGAAGCCCTGAACCTCCTGGCCAGCTGGACCGCCGCACCTCAAGAACGAACCGCGCCGCAGGCGGCGGATCCAGCCCCGCTGCGCGACGAGGTCTGACCAACAACACGATGGGCAGGAACGACAGCATGGAGATGTTGAACAAGCAGCCGACCGTCAAGGCGCCGGCCGAGACGTTCACCGGCGACGCCTGGTACGACGTGATCATGAAGGGCGAGGAGCCGTCACGGATGCGGGTCAACGTCGTCCGCTTCGCCCCCGGCGCCCGCAACGCCTGGCACCGCCACGCCGTCGGCCAGACGCTGCACGTCACCGAGGGACGCGGGCTCGTCCAGTCCCGCGGCGGGAAGGTCGTCGAGATCGGCCCAGGGGATACCGTCCTGACCCCGTCCGGGGAGTGGCACTGGCACGGCGCGGCCCCCGACCACTTCATGACCCACCTCGCCATGTGGGAGGCCCCGGCCGACGGTGGTCCGGAGACCGAGTGGGGCGACCTGGTCACCGACGAGGAGTACGGCCAGCGCTGACCCGGCAAGGCGCTGAACAGCGTGACCCGGCCATAACCTCTGCCGCACAGAGAGAAGAGGATCCGTGGAGCACCGCGCACTGGGACGCACGGGCGTCTCGGTCAGCAAGATGTGCCTCGGCACCATGATGTTCGGCGAGTGGGGCACCAAGGACCACGACGAAAGCATCAAGATCATTCATCGGGCGCTCGACGCGGGTATCAACTTCGTCGACACCGCCGACGTGTACTCCCAGGGCGAGTCCGAAGTCATCGTCGGCAAGGCCCTCGCCGGCCGCCGCGACGACATCGTTCTCGCAACGAAGTTCTTCATGCCGTTCGACGACGACCCCAACCACCGCGGTGGCTCCCGCCGCTGGATCATGCAGGAAGTCGAGAACTCGCTGCGGCGGCTGGGCACCGACTACATCGACCTGTATCAGATGCACCGCTACGACCCCGCCGTCGACCTCGACGAGACCCTCGGAGCACTCACCGATCTCGTGCGCGTCGGCAAGGTCCGCTACATCGGCCACTCCACCTTCCCGCCGTCGGCCATCGTCGACGCTCAGTGGACCGCGCGGGACCGCGGACGTGAACGATTCGTCAGCGAGCAGCCCACGTACTCGATCCTCACCCGCAACATCGAGAACGAGGTCCTGCCCGTCTGTCAGCGCTACGGCATGGGTGTCATCCCGTACAGCCCTCTCGCCGGCGGCTGGCTCTCCGGCCGATACCGCAACAGCGACCAGGCTGGACCGATGTCGGTCGCCCGGCAGCGGCTGGCCAACCGGTTCGACATGTCCCTGCCGGAGAACAAGCGCAAGCTCGACGCCGCCGACCAGTTGGCCGAACTGGCCGACGAGGCCGGCATGACGCTGATCGAGATGGCGATCGCCTTCGTGCTGCGGCATCCAGGGGTGACCGCGCCGATCATCGGCCCCCGGACCATGGAGCACCTCGAGTCGCAGCTCGCCGCTGCTGATGTCGTCCTCTCCGACGACGTACTGGACCGCATCGACCAGCTCGTGCCGCCCGGCGTCACCCTCAACCCCGCCGACAACGGCTGGATCAGCCCGTCCCTCCAGCCCTCGGCCCGCCGTCGCTGACCACCACAGACACGAAATCTAGAGGGCCATGCTCGTGCTCCTGCAGCTGTACCGCCGCTGACGCGCGCTATGCCGACCGTGCGGCATCCTGCGCCGCGACGCTGTAGGAGTGGATGAGGGCGGTGGCGGAGTCGGTGCGCCAGATCAGTCCCCATCGCAGCGGCGGGGCATCGTGGATGGGGACGTAGGCGACGTCGGGACGGCTGTAATAGTGCCGTGCCTGGTCGCCGACGGGGAAGACGCCGAGCCCGGCCCCGACCATCGCCAGCAACTCGTTCAGTGTACGAGCGGATGCGCCGCGTGTGACGGGGCGACCCGTGGGCGTCCGGGCGGGAGAGCGTTCGTCGGAGTACGCGGCCGGGACGTCGGCGAACTGCAGCACGGTCGTGTCGGCCAGGTCCTCGATGGAGACCGAGGCGCGACGGGCGAACGGGTGCTGGGCTGGTACGGCAAGCATGCGCGCCTCGTCGAGGAGGACGGGGCCGGTCGTCAGGTCACTGTCGAAGACGGGCAGCGACGCGAAGACGACGTCGACAGTGCGATCGCGCAACCACGGCAACACGTCCACGATCTGCGCCTCACGGACCTGCACCGTGCAGCCGGGCAGCTGGCGGCGGAACAGTTCGGCGGCGCTGAGCAGCAGCTGACCTCCCGCGGCACCGACGAAGGCCACCCGTAGCGTCCCGGTGACACCCCGACCTGCCGCGACCGCCGCCTGGAACGCGCCGGTGATCTGTGCCCAGGCCGGCTGGATCTCGTCGTGCAACCGGCGGCCCACCGCGGACAGCTCCACCCGCCGACTGGTGCGGTGGAACAGGGGCGCGCCGATCTGTCGCTCCAGCTTGCGGATCGTCTGGCTCACGCGGGCGGTGGACACCCGCAGCCGTTGCGCGGTACGGCCGAAGTGCAGCTCCTCGACCAGGGCGAGGAAGGTCTCCAACTCGTACCGCTCCAGCATGCCACCCCGATCGACCGTAAAGCCCAGCTTCACGATCGTTGCACAGACACGCGTTGATCATCGATACGCCGGATCGCAGAGTGGAAGCCGTCGCACCTCCCGCGACCCACCTGACAAAGGAGAACGATGTCCACCGCACACGTCGTCGTCACCGTGCTCACCGCCGCCTGGGTGGGCTTCTCGGCCCTGTCCACCTACCGCCGGGCCAGGTGGGTCGTGGAGCCACTGGCGGAGTACGGCGTCTCCCGCTCGTGGTGGCCCTGGCTGGCCACGGTCAAGGCGCTCGGGGCGGCGGGCCTGTTGGTCGGTCTGGTTCTGCCGGTCATCGGCGTCGCCGCGGCCATCGGTCTGGTGCTGTACTTCGCCGGGGCCGTCGTCACCGTGCTCCGGGCGGGCGCCTTCTCACACGTCCCGTATCCGCTGCTGTACATGGCGCCGACCATCGCCACACTCGCGCTGGGCCTCGCCGCCTGAACGCGCCTCCGCCGCCGCCCGCGGTCCGCCGTTTCCGCGAGGTGCCGGTCGCCAGGGGGATTCAGCGCATGGTCGGCCCGGTCACCGGGTCAGCAGGGCACGCAACGCCTTCACCACCTCCGCCGGCGCCTCCTCGGCCATGAAGTGACCGCAGGTGACGGTCTGGTGTGCCAGGTCCGGGGCCCACGCCCGCCACACCGCGGCCGCGTCGTAGCCGAGGGCCGCGCCCCAGTCCTGCTGCATCACGGTCACCGGCATCCGAAGCTGGTTCCCGGCCGCCCGGTCGACCTCGTCGTGGGCGACGTCGATGCCGGCGGAGGCCCGATAGTCGGCGACGATCGAGGGGACGGCCTCCCGGGACGTCCGCAGGTACGCCGCCCGCACGTCGGCCGGGATGGCGTCCGGGTCGCGGGTCCAGACGTCGAGGAAGTGGCCGAAGAAGGCGTCGGCGCTGGCGCTGATCAGCTGCTCGGGCAGGCCGGGCGGCTGGGCCATCAGGTAGAGGTGGAAGCCGACCGCCGCGCTGGTGCCACGGAGCACGTCCCACATGTCGAGGGTGGGCAGCACGTCGAGGGCGGCGAGGTGAGTGACCGCCTCCGGGTGGTCGAGGCCGGCCCGGACGGCGACCAGGGCGCCCCGGTCGTGCCCGGCGAGGGCGAACCGCTCGTGCCCGAGGGCGCGGGCGAGCGCGACGATGTCGGCCGCCATGGTGCGCTTGGCGTACCGGGTGCCGTCCGGGTCGGCGGGTTTGTCGCTGTCGCCGTAGCCGCGCAGGTCGGGGAGGATGACGGTGTGGTCGGCGGCGAGGTCGGCGGCGACGTGCCGCCACATCAGGTGGGTCTGCGGGAAGCCGTGCAGCAGCACGATCGGGCTGCCGGAGCCGCCGACGGCGGCGTTCAGCGCCACGCCGTCGGCCACGGTGACGCGCTGGTACTCGAATCCACTGATCGTCGGATTCACAGGAGGTGCCTCTCTTCGGGGCCGGTCGTCCGCCGGCCGGGTTCGTCGTCCGGCACCGAGGTTGCCCGGGGGCGATGAGCGGCGGATCAGCAACGGATCAGTGTTCGTCGGGCGGAACCTGGCGGCGGCCTAGATTAGGGCCATGACCAGGCAGGCGGAGGCTCCTGTGGTGGCCTTCGGCGTGCTGGGCCCGGTGGAGGCGGTGCGCGACGGCGACGCGGTGGCCCTGAAGGGCCCACGACAGCGCGCGGTGCTGGCCCGCCTGCTGATCGCGCGGGGCCGGGTCGTACCGGTGGATCGGCTGGTGGACGACCTCTGGGAGACACCGCCGGACGGGGCGATCGGAGCGATTCGTACCTTCGTGTCCGACCTGCGGCGGGCGCTGGAGCCGGACCGTCCGCCCCGGCAACCGGCGACGTTGCTGGTGACCGCGCCGCCCGGCTACGCGTTGCACGCCGCGCCGGAGGCAGTGGACGCCTGGCGGTTCGAGGCGGCCGTCGGTGCGTCCGGCGAGCTGTTGGCCGCGGGTCGGGCCGCCGAGGCCCTGGACTGCCTGGACGGCGCGCTGGCCCAGTGGCGCGGGCCGGCGTACGCGCAGTACGCCGGGGAGTACTGGGCGCGGGCCGAGATCGATCGGCTCGACGAGTTGCGGATGCTCGGCGTTGAGCGGCGGGCCGAGGCGCTGCTGGCCCAGGGACGCGCCGCCGAGGCCGCCTCCGACCTGCGCGGCCACGTCGCCGGGCATCCGCTGCGGGAGGACGCCTGGCACCTGCTGGCGCTGGCCCGCTACCGGTCGGGCCGGCAGGGCGACGCGCTCGCCGCGCTGCGTAGCGCCCGGGAGACCCTGGTGGCGGAGCTGGGCGTGGACCCCGGCCCGCGACTGCGGCAGCTGGAAAGCGACATCCTGGCCCAGGCCCCACAGCTCGGTCCGGCCGAGCAGCCGCCCGGGCAGCACCGGCCACCCCTCGTCGGCCGCGACGCCGGGGAGGACCGGCGACCGTTCGTCGGCCGGGACGACGAGGAGGACCGACTGGCGCGGGCGGCCGAGGCAGTCGTCCGCGACGACCGGCCCGCACTCGCGCTGATCTCCGGGGACCCGGGCGCGGGAAAGACGGCACTGGCCGAGGCGCTCACCCGCCGCCTGGCCACCGCCGGCTGGACCACCGCCTGGGGACGCAGCCCCGAGTACGACGACGCGCCGGTCGCCTGGCCGTGGGCGCAGATCACCGACGCGCTGACGGCCGGCGCGGACCGGCCGGACACCCGGCCGACCGGTGGGCCGCCCGACCGGCACGCCGTCGAGGACCCGGCGTTGACCCGGTTCCGGCTGCGGCGCGCCGCCGTCTCGCTGATCACCCAGGTGGCGGCGCGCGGGCCGCTGCTGCTGGTCGTGGACGACCTGCACCGCGCCGACGAGGGCACCCTGGACCTGCTGACCGCGCTGGTCGGCGAGGCGGAGCCGGTCGCCGGCCCGGTGCTGATCGTCGGCACCTACCGGGCCACCGCGATCACCCCGGAGCTGACCGCGGCGCTGGCCCGGATCGCCCCGACCGAACCGGTCCGGGTCTACCTGGGCGGGCTGTCCGAGCCGGCGACCGGCGAGCTTGCCGGGGCCGTAGCCGGCCAGGAGCCGGACGCCCACACGGTCCGGCTGATCCACCGGCGCAGCGGCGGCAACCCGTTCTTCGTCCGGGAGCTGGCCCGGCTGCTCGCCACGGAGGGCGTCGCGGCCCTGGAGTCCGTCCCGGCGGGGGTGCGCGACGTCATCCGGCACCGCCTGGCGCAGCTGCCCGAGCCGGTGCGGACCCTGCTGCGGCAGTCTGCCGTGCTCGGTCGGGACGTCGACCCGGAGGTGCTGGCCGCGCTGGCCGGTGACGACGAGGAACTGCTCGACGCGGTGGATCACGCGGTACGGGCGGGTTTTCTCACCGAGCGCGGCACGGACGGACAGCTGCGCTTCGCGCACATCCTGGTCCGGGACACGCTCTACGCCGACCTGTCCGCGCCGCGCCGGGCGCACTGGCACGCCGGTGCCGGCGCGGCGATCGAACGGCTCCATCCGGACGACGTGACCGCCCTCGCGTACCACTTCGGCCGTGCCGCGGGCCGGGCCACCGCGTCCCGTGCCGCTCGTTACGCGGTGGCGGCCGCCGAGCAGGCGGAACGCCGCGCCGACCCGCACGCCGCAGCGCGGCTGTGGGAGCAGGCCGTCGCCGCCCACGACCGGGCCGGCGGCGAGGACGTCCGGGGCCGGCTGGCCGCGGTGATGGGGCTGGGCCGGGCGCTCGCCGTGACCGGCCACCTGGACGAGGCACGCCGTCGTCGGGGCGAGGCGATCGGTACGGTCCGGGAGCTGGCCGACCCCGGGCTGACCGCGCTCGTGCTCACCGCCTTCGACGTGCCCGGGGTGTGGACCCGCAACGACGACGAGGCGCTCTCCGGTCAGGTCGTCCGGACGGCCGAGGCCGCGTTGGCGGCCCTTCCCGGTGGCGAGGTGGAACAGCGTAGCCGCCTGCTGAGCACGCTGGCGATGGAACTGCGCGGCACGACGGGCGACCAGGGACTGCGGGCGGCGAAGGAGGCGGAGGCGCTGGCCCGCCAGGCGGAGCAGCCGGCGCTGCTGGCGTTCGCGCTCAACGCCCGCTTCATGCACACGTTCCAGCGCCCCGGGCAGGCTGCCGACCGGGCCCGCATCGGCGTGGAGCTGATCGAGCTGGCCGCCCGGCACCGGCTGGTGACCTTCGAGGTCCTCGGTCACCTGATCGCCCTGCAGGCGCACTGCGCGCTGGCGGACTTCGCCGCCGCCGCCGCCGACGCGCAGGCCGCCGACCGCCTCGCCAACCGGTACGACCTGCCGCTGGTCGGCGTCTTCACCCAGTGGTACGGCGCCCTGCGCCTGGCCGCGTACGGGCACCCGGCCGAGGCGGCGGTCGCGTACCGGGCCGCGCAGGTCCGCCTCTCCGGTGCCGGCATGCCCGGGATGGCGGAGGGACTGCTGCCGCTCGCCCTGTTCTCCCTGCGCCCGTCCGGCCAGGTGGACGGTCCGGCGGAGCGGGAGTGGGGCCCGTACGAGCCGTGGGTCCGACCGTCGACGCTGCTGGCCGAGGGGCGTCGTGACGAGGCCGGCGTCGCGCTGCGCGCCCTCCCCGACTCCCCGCACGACCTGCTGTGGGAGGCCCGGCTCTGCCTCGCCACCCGCGCGGCGCTGGCCCTCGACGACCATCGCACGATGCGACGGCTGTACGCCGAGCTGCTGCCCGCCGCCGACGAACTGGCGGGCGCGGGGAGCGGGGTGCTGACGTTCGGGCCGGTGGCCGGGTACCTCGCCGACCTCGCCGGCGCGCTGGGTCGCGACGACGAGGCGGTCGCCCACCGCCGACGGGCGCGGGAGCTGCTGGCGTACCGGGACGAGCGCTGACCTTTTCCCGGACCGGGGACGGCCGGCCCGCACCGCGCGGGCCGGCCGTCGTCACCGGCCAGCTCAGCCGGCCGTGGTGGCCGCCAGATCGCGGGTGATCTGCAAGGTGGTGCCGATGACCCGCCAGAGCAGCTCGGGGGCGTCGGCGCCGTCCTCGGTGACGATCGTCTTCGTGACTCCGTTGCGGTAGGTCACGGAAACGGTGTAGACGAACCGGTCGGCACCGTTTCCGGCGGGCGGGTACGACGCGCAGAGGTGACGGAATTCGCGGCCCTCGACGGTGGTCATCAGCGCCGGGGTGGAAACGTGCGCGGTGTCGTAGAAAACCGTGTACGTCTCGTTCACACCGATGAATCCGCCGGTACGGGTGACGGTCACCTGGTAGGCGCCCGCCGGGGCCGCCTGGGCCGGCCCGGCGATCGCGACGGTGCCGGCGCTGACGCCGATGAGCAGCACAAACGCCGTCATGAGCCGGCCGATGGTACGCAGCATGGCAGACATGACTGGTCCCCTTTCCTCGTGGGAATGGTGGAACGTGCGGCGTGTCCTGTCGGCGGTCACCGACTCCGGAAACCCGCCCCCCGACTGTCTCGTGGAGCGTGCCGCCCGTTCCTTTGTCGCCTCTTTTCTATCACCGGTGGGAACGGGTCACCTATGGGCCGTTGGTCCCATGAGGACGGTGCGTAAGGTGCAATTTGTTTCGATTGTTTCCGCGCTTGGAACAATTGTTTTTCTGCTGTGTTCCGGCTCACCCGGAAGCGGGGCTTCCCGGTGCGCGGTGGGCCTACCGGCCGGGGGACCCGAGGGCGGGCGGATCCGGTTAGGGTCGGCGGCATGGCGATCCATGCCCGCGTCGTGGCCGACGACTTCCCGGCCAGCGTGCGCTTCTACACCGACCTGCTCGGCGCCGAACCGGAGCGACTGGTCCCCGAGTTCGAGTACGCCAGCTTCGACCAGGCCGGTGAAACCGTGCTCGCGATTCTGGGCCGGCGGGCCGCCGAGGCGGCGGTGCCGGTGGGGTCCGGAGACGGCGGAGTGCTGCTGGTGCTCCCGGTGTCCGACGTGGACGACGTGGTCGCCGGCCAGCCGGCGGGCGCGGTGGTATCCGCGCCCGCCGACCGTCCCGGCTGGGGCATCCGCTCGGCCTACCTGCGGGATCCCGAGGGCAACCTGGTCGAGGTGCAGACCTGGCAGGCCCGGGGCTGACCGCTCAGCCCCATCGTCCAGCAGGACGACCGGTCACATCCGCTCGACGGTCCGGATGCCGAGCAGGTGCAGTCCCTGCCGCAGCGTCCGGGCGGTCAGGTCGGCCAGCAGCAGCCGGCTCTCGCGCAGCTCGCCGGTAGCCCGCAGCACCGGGCAGCGCTCGTAGAACGCGCTGAAGGTGACGGCCAGCCGGTGCAGGTAGCCGGCGAGGTGGTGGAACGCCAGGGTCCGTTCCGCCTCGGCGACCACCGCCGCGAAGCCGAGCAGCTCGACCGCCAGTGCCCGTTCCGCGGGCTCGGCGAGCACGATCTGTGCGTCCGGCCGCGGGTCGGTCCCGGCCCGCCGGAACACCGACCGGATCCGGGCGTACGCGTACTGGAGGTAGGGGGCCGTGTTCCCGTCGAGGGAGAGCATCCGTTCCCAGTCCAGGACGTGGTCCCGGGTGCGTTCGGTGGCCAGGTCGGCGTACTTGAGCGCGCCGATACCGACGGCCCGGCCGATCTCGGCGGCGGCCTCGGCGTCCAGCCCGGGATTCTTGGCGCGGGCCAGTTCGGTGGCCCGGGCGACCGCCTCCTCCAGCAGCGTGACCAGCTTCACCGAGTCGCCGGCCCGGCTGCGCAGCATCCGCCCGTCGGCGCCGAGGATCGATCCGAAGCCGAGGTGTTCGGCCCGGGCCGGCGGGCGCAGCCAGCCGGCCTGCTCGGCGACCGCGAAGACCATCGCGAAGTGCTGCCGCTGGGGCAGGCCGACGACGTAGAGCAGCCGGGTCGCGCCCAGCTCGTCGGTCCGGTGCCGCAGCGCCGCGAGGTCGGTGGCCGGGTAGCCGTAGCCGCCGTCGGCCTTGCGCACGATCAGCGGCAACGCCGCACCGTCCCGGCCGGTGAAGCCCGGCGGGAAGGCGCACTCCGCCCCGTCGCTGGAGGTCAGCAGGCCCATCCGGTCCAGGTCGGCGACGACCCCGGCGAGCCGGTCGTTGTACGCGCTCTCACCCCGGAAGTCGACCCCGGTCAAGGTGACGTCGAGGAGCGCGTAGACGGCCAGGAAGTACCGCTCGGACTGCTCCACCAGCAGCCGCCACAGCTCCCGGGTGCGCGGGTCGCCGCCCTGCAACGCGACGACCCGCCGCCGGGCGCGCTGGCGGAACGCCTCGTCGGTGTCGAACTTCCCCCGGGCCGTCTTGTAGAACCTGTCCAGGTCCCCCATGGACAGTTCGCGCCCCGCCTCGGCCTCACCGAGATCGACCAGGTGCTCGATCAGCATCCCGAACGGGGTTCCCCAGTCGCCCAGGTGGTTGACCCGGACCACCCGGTGCCCGAGCCAGTCCAGCAGCCGGACCGCCGCGTCGCCGATCACGGTGGAGCGTAGGTGCCCGACGTGCATCTCCTTGGCCACGTTCGGCGCCGAATAGTCGACCACCACCCGCTCCGGGGCGGCGGACACCGGCACCCCGAGCCGCTCGTCGCCGGCCAGCCCGCCGACCAGGGCGGCGAGTGCCCCGTCGGCGACGGTCAAGTTGAGGAAACCCGGCCCGGAGACCTCCGCCGCCGCGCAGAGGTCGGCCAGCTCGGCGCGTTCGAGCACCGCCGCGGCGATCTCCCGCGGCGGGCGCCCGAGCCGCTGGGCCAGCGCGAGCGCCGCGTCGGACTGGAAGTCCGCGCGCGGGGAACGCCGCACCACGGGGTCGACCGGGCCGCCGGCCACGGCCGCGAACGCCGGCGCCAGCCGGTCGGTGAGCAGCTTTTCAAGATCCATGGGTACGCCGATCTGGTCGGATCCGTCAGTCACGCGGATCTCCGGACGGGGAGACTGCGGACGGACCGAGGACGATCGGCGGTGACCGGCGGCTCGATCCGCCGGTCGCAGGGAAGGGTCAGCGCGGGCGGGCGACGGATCGCCGGCGTCGCTCCGCACCGACCTGGACGTCGTACGACGTGCCGGTGGTGAGGGCGGGCGCGCTGGTCATGCCGGGGAGCCTAGCGGCCGGCCGGGGCGGGGGCACCCCGGTTCCCGGCCGGCCCGCTTGTCGTACCCCGATCAGGCCGGCGTGGCGGCGGCCTTGCGGGCCCGCTCGGCCCGGCGTCGCACCTGCTGGTACGCCGCGGTCAGCCCCATCGCCCGGCGGACCTCGACCACGGTGGCGCGGACCTGTTCCCGGGTCCGCTCGGTGCCCTCGACGATCAGCTGGTCGACCAGGCCCGGGGTGCCCTCGATGCGGGCCCGGCGCTCCCGGATCGGGTCGAGGAAGCGGTTGAGCGCGACGGCGAGCGCCTCCTTGACCTCGACGTCGCCGATCCGCCCGGCCCGGTAGCGCTCCTTGAACCCGGCCACCTGGGCCCGGTCCGGGTTGAACACGTCGTGGTACACGAAGACCGGGTTGCCCTCGACGGTTCCCGGCACGTCGGCGCGGACCCGGTTCGGGTCGGTGTACATGCCCAGCACCGCCCGGCGCACGGTGGCCGGGTCGGCGGAGAGCGCGATGGCGTTGCCCCGGCTCTTGCTCATCTTCTGATGGCCGTCGGTGCCGACCAGGGTGGGCGTCGCCGAGGCGATCATCTCGGGCACCGGGAAGACCTCGCCGTAGAGGTGGTTGAAGCGGCGGGCGATCTCCCGGGTCACCTCGACGTGCGCGGCGTTGTCCTTGCCGACCGGCACCACCTGCCCCTTCACGCAGAGGATGTCGGCGGCCTGGAGCACGGGATAGCCGAGCAGGCCGTAGGGGATCTCCTCCCGGCCCGCATCGCGGGCCATCTCCCGCACCGACGGCACCCGCTCCAGCCGGGGCACGGTGACCAGGTTCTGGAAGAGGGTGTTCAGCTCGCCCACCTCGGGGATCGCCGACTGGAGGTAGAACGTCGCGCGGGCCGGGTCGACCCCGCAGGCGAGGATGTCGGTGACCATCTCCCGGGCGTTGCCGGCGACCCGGCCGATGTCCTCCCGGCTGTTGCGGGTGGTCAGCATGTGCAGGTCGGCGATGATGAAGTAGCTGTCGTAGCGCTGATGCAGCGCCACCCGGTTGGCGATGCTGCCGACGTAGTGGCCGAGGTGCAGCCGCCCGGTCGGGCGGTCCCCGGTGAGCATCCGTGGAACGGACATGGTGGTACGCCTTTCGTGCCGATGGAGTGCAGGACGCGCACGCGCGCGATCGACCCGGGGCGTGGTTGCCCGTCAGGGTCGGTGGGGTCGGCTCGTCAGAGCACGGACCGCCATCGCGCGCCGGCGCGGAACCGCAACCCACCGGCACGGAGGACATCGAGGATCCGCTCCCGGCCGTCGCCGGGGCTGGTCGGGCAGGACGGCACGAGGTCGCCCGGGAGGCCGTCGAGGGCCTCCGGCGCGAGGATGACCGGCCGGACCATGCCTTCACGGTAGTCGCTCACCGCGTTCCCCGGGGTCCGGCCGGCGCCTCTCAGTTCCGCCGGTAGCTCTCCTCGTAGTAGCTGCCGACCTGCTCCCGGTAGTCGGGCCGGGCGAAGTCGTCCGGGTCGAAGGCCGGCGACTCCTTCACCTGCTCCCGGGTCCGGTCGACGTGCACCACCCGCTCCAGGTGGTCGACCCGGGCCACCGTGCCCACCGGCAGCAGCACCTTGCGGCCGAAGATCCACGGCCCGGTGTCCACGACCAGCCACCGGGCGCCGGCGTCGTCGCTGGCCTCGTCGACCGCCCCGATCCGGCCGTCGGTCGCCTCCACCCGGTAGCCCACCAGGTCGATCGGGGTGCCCGGGCCGGGCGCATCCGGGCCGTCGTGCCCAGGCCGCCCGCGCGGCGCCTCGCCCGGGTCGGTCTGGTCGTACCCACCGGCCAGGGCGGCCGGGTCCCGCCAGGACCACGGATTGAACGGCTGCATCTGCGACACCTCCGGTACGTCGTCCGAGTAGTCCGCCATCAGGTGCCCCACTCGCCGTCCCCGGAAACAGCACGGCAATTCCGGGTTCACAAAAATGTCGCGGTGCGAATTAGCTCATATGCGGGACCGGTCTATCTATTGCCCGCTTCCTGCGCAGCTCGCGACAGGTGTGATCCTCTCGCCACACATTCCGGTGGCCTGCGGAGTATCCCGCCGGCACATTCGTCCGGCCACGGCCGCCGACGATTCTGGTCCCGCATCCGGCAGCACCGAGAAAAGGGGACGCAGATGTACCGCACCATCCGACGGATCGGGTTCGTGGGGGCGCTCGCCGTGGCGCTGGTCGGCGGGACGGGGGTGGCCGCGCAGGCGGCGGTCAACCCGTACAGCGCGCAGTCGCTCTGCGGGCTCGGCTACACCACCGTCGACCAGGACCCGGTCCACGACGCCTCGACCGGCGCCCTGCTCGGCACCGTGCACCTGCTCTACAACCCGGTCACCGGCTACGGCTGCACGGTCACCCTGAAGTCCGCGTACGTCGGCACGCTCACCCGTACCCAGGTCTACCTCGCCGCGCAGTACCTGCCCACCCAGATTGACGACGGCAACAAGCTGTACGCGGCCGGCCCGACCCGGGCGTACGTCCGCGGTGGCTGCACCATCTGGGGCGGCTTCATGGCCGACCCGAGCGGCACGATCCACTACCACGACCGGGCGAACGCGGCGATCGGCGGCATCGGCACCTGCTTCTGAACCGTCCCGCGCCGGGGTCCGCACCGATCGCGGGCCCCGGAGCATCTCCGTCGCTGGTCGCGGCGGTGATGACCGGTCCAGGCGCTGGCATACTCGCCAACCATGGTGCTGTCGCGCGGCTGGTCGGTCTTCCTCGTCGGGGTCGGCGTCTGGACCTGGGTGATCTGGCCGAGGTTCGCCCTCGCCGTCTGGAACGACCGGCGCGCCTGGGCCGGCGGCACGGTGGGCGAGGGCGCACCGACCGCCTTCCTCTGGGTGCACGCCCTGCTGATCGCCGCGTCGTTGGTGATCGGCACCACCGTCGGAGTGCTCGGTGTCCGTGGCTGGCGGGCCGCCCGGGAGAGCCGGGGCGGCTCCGGCGCCTGAGCCGCTCCGAGCGGCGGGCGGGTCAGCTCGCTCCGCTCCGCTGCGCCGCCGGCTTCGGCAACCAGGCGGCGCGCTCGTCGTAGGCGAACTGGGCGAAGTCGATCGGCGGGCGGCCCAGCAGGTCACGGACGTCGGTGCTGAGTCCGGCCGCCGGGGGTGGTGGAAGGTTCTGCATGAAGAAGGCCGCCCGGACGAAGGTCCACTCCAGGCCGGAGGCGCGCAGCCACTTCTCCAGGGCGTGGTTGTGGCACCACCGGGTTCTTATCGGCCCCTTGGAGGGAGAGCAGCACCATCCGGCGTACGCCCAGCTGCCGGGCGCGCTCCAGGGCGGGCAGCATGTCCCGCTTGACGGTGCCGATCTGCGGGGGCCGCATGAGGAACATCCGATCCACCCCGGTGAGGGCCGCGTCCCAGGTGCCAGGGTCGGTGAACGAGAAGGCCACCGTCTCGTCCCAGGGCCCGGTGGCGTTCCCATCGGGGACCGCGGCGCGCACCCGGTGGTCGCTGTCGTGCAGAGTCCGGGCGACGTGCCATCCGGCCCGGCCGGTCGCGCCGGTCACCAGAACTGTCATGACCTCACCGTTGACCCGCACCGCCGGGCTCACCCAGGGCGCTGCTTCCCGACCCGGTGGGCCCTTCGGTCCGTGCTCGGCCTGGTCCTGCCGCCCACGAAAACAGGCTGAGCTGGGAAGACAGACGATCGGTGATGATGTGACGCGGGACGCGGCACGCGGATTTGACGACCAGACCCGCAGACGCGTAACTTTCTCTCTGCCAGCGCGGAACGGGGCAAACGGGACGAAGAGCCCGGAGCGCCGAACCAGACTGACACCGGGTCAGACGAGGATTCGCATCCTCCGAGACGCGGTCCGGGCGGGCTCACCGGAAACGCTGCGAGGCGGATTTGGACGAGCGGAACCGACCGGGTAAGGTTGTCGACCGGCAGGGCACCGGGCGAGCATGTGGGAAACCGCAGCGGCCGGTTCTGCCAAATCCGAGGATCAAGCGCAGCGGTTCGATGCTGCGCGGGCTCACCGGGCGCTGAACCGTACCAAGCGTGACACACCGGGACACACCGGTTGACACGGGGAAGACGGTGAGGTAACGTAGTAAAAGTGCCCGGCGCGAGAGCGGCGGGTTGAACGAAGTGCCCCGGACGGGTGGCTCGCGGTGCGGGTTTTCCGGATGGTGTGTGGTTGTTCTTTGAGAACTCAACAGGGTGCTTGA
>NZ_JBSSHR010000034.1:0-30885 GCF_059089345.1 Micromonospora sp. BS32 | reverse complement strand
CTGTGCCCATCCCCCGAACCTCACCCACCCCGCCCACCCCCGCCTCCCGAGGCGACCCCCGCCCTCCCCTCCCGCCGCCCGCCGCCTACGCCGCCGGGAAGTTTCGCGAATCGTGAAACGGGCGGGGCGGGACGGGCGACGGTGTCACATTTCGGGGCGCCGGGACGTCTTGTGCAGTGGGGAGAATGTGTGCCTGACGGGGAGGGTGGGACGACCGTGGAGCTGGCGACGGAGTTCGGGGCGGAGTTCGAGGCGGAGCGCGGGCGCCTGATGGCGGTGGCGTACCGGATGCTGGGCAGCCGCAGCGAGGCGGAGGACGCCGTCCAGGAGACCTGGCTGCGGTACGCGGGGGCGCTCGCCGACCCGGCCGCCCGCGCCGAGGTCCGGCACCTCGGCGGCTGGCTCACCACCACCTGCGCCCGGATCTGCCTGGACGTGCTCCGCTCCGCCCGGGTACGCCGGGAGACGTACCCCGGGCAGTGGCTGCCGGAGCCGCTGGTGGCGCTGCCCGGCGCCACCCCTGCCACCGACGGGTTCGCCCCCGACCCCGCCGACCGGGCGGTCCGCCGCGACCAGGTCGGCACCGCGTTGCTGGTGGTGCTGGAACGGCTCACCCCGGAGCAGCGGGTCGCCTTCGTCCTGCACGACGTCTTCGCGGTGCCGTTCGCCCGGATCGCCGAGGCGCTGGAGACCACCCCGGAGGCGGCCCGGCAGCTCGCCTCCCGGGCCCGCCGGGCGGTGCAGGCCCCGGAGGCGCTCCGGCACACCGCCGACCCCGCCGAGCAGCAGCGGGTGGTGGCCGCCTTTGTCGCCGCCACCGAGTCGGGCGACCTGGCCGCCCTGATGCGGGTGCTGGCTCCGGACGTGGTGCTGCTCGGCGACAGCGGCGGGCACTTCCCGGCGGCCCGGCGGCCGGTCACCGGGGCCGACCCGGTGGCCCGTTTCACCCTCGGCCTGTTCCGCCGGGCCGACCGGTCCGGCCAGCCGTTCCGGGCCCGGCCGGTGCTGGTGAACGGCGCGCTCGGCCTGCAGTTCGAGGGCATGTACACCGACGGTCGGATACTGCGGCTGGTCACCGCATTCGCGGTACACGAGGGGCGGATCAGCGGCATCTTCAACCAGCTCAACCCGGACAAGCTGCGCGACCTGCCGGAGTTCGACAGCACCGACGGCTGAGCACCGCGCCGGTGGGGCCGGGTAGCCCAGAGCCGGCTCAGACCACCAGGGCGAGCCACTTCCGGTACGACGTGGCGAACGGCTCGGTGCCGTCGCCGAGCGCGCCGAAGAGCCACCCGGCCGCCCGCTCGGCCTCGACGACCACGTCGTCCGGGTAGCCGAAGCGCTCCCGGTGCTCGGCGAACTCGTCCTCGTCGCGCAGCTCGACCAGGCCGGTGGCCCGCCGGCGCACCACGTCCAGGTCGAGGTCGACCAGGTGCACCGTGTCGTCGCCCTCCCAGCGGGCCGGGGTGGCGATGTCGCAGTAGACCTCGCTGGTCCGCGGGGGCGGGTTGAACATCCCCGTCCACCAGCCGTGGTGCGGCACCAGCAGGACGAACGGGATCTGCTCGACCGACGGCCGGCCGTGGTAGACCGACTCGGTGCCGGCCGGCACGCCCAGCCAGACCCCGAGGTCGTCCTCGGCGAGCCGGCGGGCCGGGTAGTCGCGGTGGGCGCTGCCGTCGTACTTGCGGTAGATCACACGGACCACATCGCTCGGCATGAGTCGCACCCTAACCGATTCCGCCCACGCGTCGCCGCACGGTCGCAACCGGTCACGATCGGGTATTCCGCGCGGGGCGGCGGCGCGCCCGCTGTCGGCCGCGGCGGGTACCGTCGCACGGTGACTCCGCCCCGCACCGCCACCGGTTCCGCCACCCCGTCGGCCCGCTCCGGCCGGCGTCGGGGCGGTCGGCCCAGCGGCAGCGAGCTGCTCACCGCGGCGGTCGGCGCGGTGCCCGGCGGGGCCGCCCGCCCAGGTCAGCAGCAGATGGCCGAGGCGATCGAACGCAGCGTCGCCACCCGCGAGCACCTGCTGGTCCAGGCCGGCACCGGCACCGGCAAGTCGCTGGCGTACCTCGCCCCGGCGCTGACCGTGGACGGGCCGGTGGTGGTCTCCACCGCCACCCTGGCCCTGCAGTCCCAGCTGATCGACCACGACCTGCCCCGGCTCGCCGACGCGGTGGAGCCGCTGCTCGGTCGCCGACCCACCTTCGCCGTGCTCAAGGGCCGGCACCACTACCTCTGCCTGGCCCGGCTGGACAACTCCACCGAGGAGGAGCCGGAGGACACCCTCTTCGACGCCCCGGCCGCCCGCCCCGCCGGCGGGACGAAGTGGCTCGGCGAGGCCGGCCGGCTCGGCAAGCAGGTCCAGCGGCTGCGCGACTGGGCGGAGGAGACCGCCACCGGCGACCGCGACGAGCTGGACCCGGGCGTCGACGACCAGGCCTGGCGGCTGGTCTCCATGCCGGCCCGGGAGTGCGTCGGCGCCACCCGCTGCCCGTTCGGCCAGGAGTGCTTCGCCGAGGCGTCCCGGGCCCGGGCCCGGGAGGCCGACATCGTGGTCACCAACCACAGCCTGCTCGCGGTGGACATGCTTGCCGGCCGGCACATCGTGCCGCCGCACAAGCTGCTGATCGTCGACGAGGCGCACGAGCTGGCCGACCGGGTCTCCTCCGCCGCCCAGGCCGAGCTGGTCCCGGAGCTGATCGACCGGTCCGCCCGGCGGGCCCGGCCGTTGCTGCGGCCGGACGTCGCCGAGCGGCTCACCGAGGCCGGCGACGCGCTCGCCGTGGGGCTGGCCGAGGCGCCCGCCGGGCGGCTCACCGGCGGGCTTCCGGCCGCGCTGCGCGAGGCGTGCACCCTGCTGGACGCCGCCACCCGGGCCGCGCTCGAGGCGATCGGCGACATCAAGTCCGACGACCCGGACCCGGTGCGCAAGCAGCAGGCGAAGGCGGCGCTGGACGAGCTCTCCACCACCGCCCAGCGGCTGCTGGAGGAGGGCGACCACGACGTGGCCTGGGTGGAGAAGCCGGAGAACGGCAGCCGTCGGGCGCTGGTGGTGGCGCCCCTCTCGGTCGCCGGCACCCTCGCCACCCACCTGTACGACGAGCGCACCGTGGTGGCCACCTCGGCGACCCTGGCGCTGGGCGGGCGGTTCGACACGGTGGCCCGGGCGCTGGGGCTGGACGCGCCCGCGCCCGCACCGCCGTCCCCGGCCGCCGCCGCGATGGCCACCGCCTCGGCCGGCCGGTCGACCGGCGCGGTGCCGGGTGGTGGCACGCCGACCGCCGGCGCGGTGGCCACCACTGCGGGCAGCCGGGCCGCCACCGGGGTGGTTCCCGCCACCGAGGGGCCGGGCTGGCGCTCGCTGGACGTCGGCTCCCCGTTCGACTACGCCCGGCAGGGCATCCTCTACGTCGCCGCGCACCTGCCCCGCCCCAGCGTGTCGGGGCTGCCCGAGGCGGCCGGCGAGGAGCTGCTGGGGTTGGTCGGCGCGCTCGGTGGTCGTACTCTCGGGCTCTTCTCCTCGCGACGGGCCGCGCAGCAGGCCGCGGAGCTGCTCCGGGCGCGGACCGACCTGCCGGTGCTGCTCCAGGGCGAGGAGGCGCTGCCGCTGCTGGTCCGCCGGTTCCGCGAGGAGCGGTCCAGCTGCCTGTTCGGCGTGATGTCGCTCTGGCAGGGGGTGGACGTGCCGGGCGACGCGTGCCAGCTCGTGGTGATCGACCGGCTGCCCTTCCCGCGCCCCGACGAGCCGCTCGCGGCGGCCCGGGCGGCGGCGGTGGACGCCGGGGGCGGCTCCGGTTTCGCGGCGGTGAGCGTGCCGATCGCGGCGGTCCGGCTGGCCCAGGGGGTGGGCCGGCTGATCCGGGCCACCGGCGACCGCGGCGTGGTGGCGGTGCTCGACTCCCGGCTGGAGACGGCCCGCGGCTACGGCCCGTTCCTGCGTCGCTCGCTCCCCCCGTTCTGGTACACCACCCGCCCCGAGGTGGCCCGCGGCGCGCTCGAACGCCTCGCCAAGGCCTGAACGCGCGAGATCCGCGCGCCCCTGAATGGCCCGCGCGGATCTCGACGAGGTGGAACGGGTCAGGGCGCCTGGGAGGCGACGACCACGGCGTCCGGCGGGGTGTCCGGGACCGTCCGGGCGGCCAGCCGACGAACGGCGGTGTTGAGCACCGCGATCAGCGGGACGGCGACCAGGGCGCCGGTGATGCCGGCGAGCACCACCCCGGCGGCGATCCCGATGATCACCGCGAGCGGGTGGATGGCCACCGCGCGGCCCATGATCAGCGGCTGGAGCAGGTGCCCCTCCACCTGCTGCACCCCGATCACCACGCCCAGGATGATCAGCGCGGTCACCGGGCCGCTGTCGACCAGCGCCACCAGCACCGCCACGACACCGGAGAGCGCGGCGCCGACGATCGGGATGAACGCGCCCAGGAAGACCAGCGCGGCCAGCGGGAACGCGAACGGGACGTCGAAGATGACCAGGAAGATGCCGATGCCCACCGCGTCGATGAACGCCACCAGGACGGTGGCCCGGACGTAGGCGCCGAGCGTCGCCCAGGAGGCCCGGCCGGCGTCGTCGACCTTCCAGCGGGCCGCCACCGGCAGCAGCCGGACCAGGAAGCGCCAGATCCTGTTGCCGTCGCGGAGGAAGAAGAAGGTGGCGAAGAGCACCAGGATGGTGCCGGTGAGCACCTCGGCCAGGGTGGTCGCGGTGGAGAGCGCCCCGCTGGTGAACGTCTTGGTATTGTTGTCGACCCAGCCCTGCGCCTCCTCGATGTAGCGGTTGAGCTGGCTGTCGGACAGGTGCAGCGGGCCGGTCTTGAGCCAGTCCTGGATCTGCCGGACGCCCTCCGACGACTTCTTGCTCAGCTCGGGCACGCCCTGGATGAACTCGTTCACCACCAGGGTCAGCGTGCCGACCACCGCGGCGAGCCCGCCGACCAGCACCACCGCGGTCGCCAACGACCTGGGAAACCGCGCCCTGAGCAGCCAGCCCACCGCCGGCGCCAGCAGCGCCGACAGCAGTAGCGCCACCGCCAGCGGGATGATCACGATGCTGATGGTGCCGACGATCCTCAGCAGCGCCCAGGTCACCACGCCGATGACGATCAGCCGCCAGGACCACGCGGCGGCGATCCGCAGCGCGTGCGGGACGTCGGCGTCGTCCCGGCTGGAGGTGGAGGTGTGCATGGCCGCCGGGGGCGGCGCGCCGACCACGGTCGCCGACGGGGGCGCCGGCGGCCCGGGTACGGCCGGCGAGGCGATACCGGCTTCCTCGGGAACGTCGGCGTGGTCGGCGCGACCCGCGCGCACCGACTCCCGTCCGGACTCGTACGCGTGGCGGAGCCGACCGCGTACCCGCTCGAAGCGGCTCAAGCGCACCTCCTCAGGAACGAACCAGGCCGCCCACGACGACGGTCCGGACAGGGTATGTCCGACAGCCGTCACCGTAGGGCAGTTCCGCCACACTGTGCCCCGCGCCGACTCCCCTCAACCACCAGGCGAACGGGCACACCGCACGCGGTAGCGTCTCTGCGTGACCGCCGACCAGAACCTCGACTCCGGCCTGCCGATCCGCATGCTGCACGACCGCGTCCTGGTGCGGGTGGAGGGCAACGAGGGCGAGCGCCGCTCCACCGCCGGCATCGTGATCCCGGCCACCGCCGCCGTCGGCAAGCGGTTGGCGTGGGCGACCGCCGTCGGAGTGGGGCCGCACGTCCGGGCGATCGTGGCCGGCGACCGGGTGCTCTTCGACCCCGACGACCGCTCCGAGGTCGAGCTGCACGGCCGGGGGTACGTCCTGCTCCGCGAGCGGGACGTGCACGCCGTCGCCGCCGAGCGGGTGGAGACCGACACCACCGGCAACACCGGCCTCTACCTTTAGCCTGCCGGTTCCCGACCCGCCCGGCGGCGCCGTTTGTGGCGCTTCCCGGCGGGAAGCCAGGCACGTCCAGCGCCCTGGGGAGGGACGATGCCGGTTTTCGTGAAGAAGCTGCTGCTCTGGGGCTTCGTCGCCTTCCTGATCTACTTCATGGCGTTCCGCCCGGACGGCGCGGCGCAGATGTTCAAGGGGATCGGGGCGGCCCTGATGGCGATGGCCCAGGGGCTCGGCGACTTCATGACCAGCCTGATGAGCTGAGCCCGCCACCCCGGGCGGGGCGGCGGGCTCAGTCGTCGGTCAGGCGGGGCCGGACGGCCAGGGCGGGGCCGGGTTCGGGGCGTACCAGCCGGGCGGACCGTAGCCGGGGTGCGCGGGGGCGGGCGGGGCGAGCACCACCGGGACCGGCACCACCGGGGAGTCGGGCGCCTCGACGGCCCGTTGCGACCCGTCCGGGAAGCGCAGGTGGTAGCGCTGGCCGTCCCAGACCCCGACCGGCGCCTGCGGATCCCGCCCGGCGAAGAACGTCCGGTACGCCGCGATCGCCTCCAGCAGCTCCCGCTCCTCCCGGAGGGTCCGCTCCCGATCGGCCGGCTTGCGGTCCAGCCCCCGGCGCATCCCGTCGCGCAGCAGCGCCAGCCGGGTGGCCGCGAACTGGTAGCCGCGCATCGCCCGCAGCCCGGGGTCGCCGCCCACCCGCCGGGCCCAGGTGCGGGCCGCGTGCCGACGCCCCAAACTGCCCAGCGTGGCGACCTCCGGCGGGGTGAGCCAACCGGCCCGGACGTAGTCCGGCAAGGTGCGCTCGGTGAGCCGCCCCTCCCAGGCGCGCAGCCAGACCGCGAAGCCGACCATGCCGAAGAAGATCGGCACCATCAGGCCGACGATCCCGTACATGAAGATCACCAGCTCGCCGGTGGCCTGGACCAGCGTGGGCAGCAGGTTCCAGGTGCCGTGCAGCATCATCGCCAGCAGCAGGCCGGCGGCCGGGGCGAGGATGCGGACCCGCCGGTCGGCCGTCCGGGCGGCGATGCCCAGCCCCACGCCGGTCATCGAGGTGAACAGCGGGTGGGCGAAGCCGAAGAACAGGATCCGGGTGATGAAGATGGCGAAGACCTGCCGGACGCCGGTGGCCGGGCCCCACTGGTCGGCGCCCGAGGCGTAGCCGTAGCCGCCCAGGTAGAGGATGTTCTCCACCATGGCGAACCCGACCGCCGAGAGCCCGCAGTAGACCAGGCCGTCGGTGATGCCGGACCACTCCCGGCGGCGGAAGACCAGCAGGAGGATCGGGCCGAGCGCCTTGGTCAGCTCCTCGATGAACGGGGCCACCAGCACGCCGGTCAGCGCGGAGGGGAGCCCCCAGTCCTTGAACAGCGCGGCGGCGGTCTCGTTGACCCGCAGCGACGCCGCGGTGGAGACGAAGGCACCCCAGAGGAAGCAGAAGATCAGGTACTTCAGTGGCTCCGGCTCGTACCGGTCCAGCCAGAGGAAGCAGGCGACCAGGACCGGCACCGGCAGGACGGCGGCGGCGACACCGATCAGCAGCGCGTCCAGGCCGAGGTTGGAGCCGAGCGTGTAGAGCATGTAGACCGCGCAGGCGGCGATCAGCAGCACCACCCCGACCAGCACGAGAATTCGCGGCCAGCCCCGTCGGCGCAGCGGCATCCGGGGTGCGGCGACGCCCGACGGGGGGACGGCGGGCGCGGTCGGCGGCGGCGGGGGCCCGCCGGGCGGGGTGTCGGCCATGCGGTCAGCGTAGTCATCCGCGACCCACTGGGCCGGGCCCTCGGCGGGTGGTTATGCTGCGGGGAGGTCACGAGTGCCAGCGTCAAGCCCCGGCTTGCTGGCCGGCAACCCTCGTTGTTCGCGGTGGGGTGCCCCGGGTGATGACCGGGCCCGGCCCGATCCTCGTGCTGGGCAAGCGCGGACCCCGTCCCGGTGTGCCCACACCCGGGGTCCCTGGACCCCGGAGGTGCCCGATGACCATCACCCTCGTCCCGCCCGCGCCCGCGCCGGCCGTCGCGGACCCGCTCGCCGTGCTCGGCGTACCCGGGCAGGTCAACCTGGACCACGCCGCCAGCGCACCCTGCGCGCGGGCCGCCGCCGACGCGGTGGCCGAGCTGCTGCCCTGGTACGCCAGCGTGCACCGCGGCGCCGGGGCGCTGTCGCGGCGCTGCACGCTCGCCTACGAGCGGGCCCGGCAGACCGTCGGTGACTTCCTCGGCGCTCGCGCCAACGATCACGTGATCTTCACCCGGAACACCACCGACGCGCTCAACCTGCTGGCCCGGGCGCTGCCCGCCGGCACCACCGTGGTCACCTTCGCCGGAGAGCACCACGCCAACCTGCTGCCCTGGCCGCGCGGCTCGGTCCGGCTGCCGGTGCCGCAGAGCCCCGGCGCGGCAGTCCGGGCGTTGGACGCCGCCCTGGCCGAGCTGCGCCGGGGGGCCGGTTCGGCGCTGCCCGTGCTGGTGGCGGTCACCGGGGCGAGCAACGTGACCGGGGAACGCTGGCCGCTGGCCGAGCTGGCCCGGACGGCCCGTCGGCACGGCGCTCGGATCGTGGTCGACGCCGCCCAGCTCGCCCCGCACGCCCCGGTGGACGTGGCCGCGCTGGACGTCGACTACCTCGCCCTCTCCGGGCACAAGCTGTACGCACCGTTCGGCGCCGGGGTGCTGCTCGGCCGGGCGGACTGGCTGGACGCCGCCCCGCCGTACCTGGCCGGTGGGGGCGCGACCAGCCACGTCGGCGCCGCCACCCACGAGGTGCGCTGGACCACCGGCCCGGCCCGCCACGAGGGCGGTACGCCCAACCTGCTCGGCGCGGTGGCCCTGGCCGCGGTCTGCGCCGCGCTGGCCGGCGCGGACCGGGCCGCGCTGCACGCCCACGAGCAGCGGCTGCTGGCCCGGCTCCGCAACGGGCTGGCCGCCCTGCCCGACGCGGTGGAGCTGCGCACCTTCGGCCCGGACGCGCCCCGGGTCGGCATCGTGTCGTTCGTGCTGGCCGGCCGGGACTCCGCCGAGGTCGCCGCCGCGCTGGCCCGGGACGGCGTCGGGGTCCGCGACGGGCTGTTCTGTGCCCACCCGCTGGCCCGGCGGCTGCTGGCCGAGGCGGCGGCCCGCAGCGGGCGGAACGACCTGCCACCGACCGCGCTGCGGGCGAGCGTCGGGCTGGGCAGCACCGAGGAGCACGTGGACCGGCTGCTGGCCGGCCTCGCCGCGCTGCGCTGAGCCGATGGTCCCGTCGTGCCGTCCCCGGGCGGCGCGGCCACGGATCAGCCCACCGGTGGGGCGGTGGGCGGCTTCGGGGCGGCGGCCTGCTCGGCCTGGCCGCTCGGGGCCGGCTCCTGGTTGCCGAAGGACTGGCGGACCAGCCGGTTCGCCTCCTCCTGCTCGATGCCGGAGGCCACCATCAGGTCGCTGGCGGTGGTCCTCACCTGGGCGATCACCACGCTGCCGGAGAAGCCGACCCCCTGCCCGTACGCCCGGCCGGCCTCGCTGACCGCGCGCAGCGAGCGCTCCCGCGCCTTCTCCGGCTCCTCGCCGACGGCGAACTCGTGCCGCAGCAGCCGGACCGCCTCCGCCAGGTGGGCCACCGCGTCGGGCATCGGCTCGGGGATCGGCTCCTCGTCCTCGATCATGGTGACCGAGCGCCGGATCAGGGTGCCACTGTTGCGCATCGCCCGGTCGATCGGCTCGGCCGCCTCCGCGTAGTGGGTGAGCTCGCTGCGCCGGTGCCAGCGGGCCGGGGAAAGGGTGGCGGTCTCCTTCGCACCCTCGATCGCCTCGCTGAAGGTGGCCAGCTCCTCCTTGTTCTCGCGGAGCCGTTCCAGCGCCTGTTGGGCGCTGCGGCGGTCCCGGTTGCGCAGCGCCTCGGCGGTCACGTCGAGCTGGACGGCGAGCAGGTCCAGCGCCGGCCGGGCCGCCCGGTTGATCACCCGCAGCGGGTTGAGCGGGAGCAGGATCGCCGTCACCAGCAGCGCGATCCCGCCGCCGATGAAGGCGTCGACGAAGCGGGGCAGTTCGAGGTTCTGGGTTGACGGGCTGAGCGTGACGATCAGCACCGCGGTGGCCGCCGCCTGGATCACGATGGCCACGCTGGCGCCGAAGAAGATGGTCAGCAGGATCGCCGCCGTCACCACCAGGCCGAGCTGCCAACCGCCGGTGCCGAGCAGATAGATCAGCCCGTCGCCGAGGGCCACCCCGACCGCCACCCCGATGATCAGCTCGACCGTCCGGCGCAGCCGCTGGCCGACCGAGGCGGCCAGGGTGCCGACCGCGGAGATCGGCGCGAAGACCGGCTGCGGATTGTGCAGGAACTCGTGCGACACGATCCAGGACAGCGCGGCGGCCAACCCGGCCTGCACGGCCAGCCCCAGCGCCGTCCGGACCCGGTGCAGCCGGTCGTGCAGGGTGGCCGTGCTCTTGTGCCGCAACTCCTCCATCGCCTCGGCGATCCGGGCGGAGTCGACGTCACCCGCGCCGTCGCGCAGGACGACACGCCGCATCAACGACGGTCGTCGGTCCCGGGCCACGGCCATGGCGGGGACTACCCGGACCGGCGGGGGTGAATCCTCGGGACTCGGGCAGACTCGACGGGGTGACGGAGTTGATCGACCGCTGGCGGGCCGCGGCGCGGAAGGTCGGGGCGACCGACGGGACGGCGCTGACGGCCGCCGGCGCGGAGCTGCTGGCCCGGTGGCGGGAGCCGCACCGGCGTTACCACACCGTCGACCACCTGACCGCCGTGCTGGACGTGGTCGACGCGTACGCCGGGCTGGCCCCGCGGCCGGAGCTGGTCCGGCTGGCGGCCTGGTGCCACGACGCGGTCTACGACCCGAGGGCCGCCGGGGACGCCAACGAGCGGGACAGCGCCGAACTGGCCGGTGCGCTGCTGACCCGGCTCGGGACGCCGGCCGCCGCGGTGGCCGAGGTCCGCCGGCTGGTGCTGCTCACCGCCGGGCACGCGGTCGCCGCCGGCGACCCCGACGGCGCGCTGCTCTGCGACGCCGACCTCGCCGTCCTGGCCGCGCCGCCACCGGAGTACGACGCGTACGGCACCGCCATCCGCCAGGAGTACGCCCACGTGGCCGAGCCGGACTTCCGGGGCGGCCGGGCCCGGGTGCTGGCGTCCCTGCTGGCCCTGCCCGCGCTCTACCGGCTGCCCCCGCTGGCCCGGGAGTGGGAACCCCGCGCCCGCGCCAACCTCACCCGCGAACTGGCCGCCCTGCGCTGAGGTGCTTGGGCCGGCGCAGACCCGAGTCGCGCAGCAGGCGGACGATCTCCCGGCTGGGCACGACCCGGGCGCCGAGCCAGACCGCCGACGGGAACCGTTCGGCCGGGATGTCGTAGTGGTCCCGGTCGAAGGCGCGGCGGGGGGCACCGAGCGCCTCGGCGAAGGCGTGCAGCTCGGCGTGGGAGACGTCGCTGATCAGATGGGACCAGAGCCGCCCCCGCCACGGCCAGGCGGGCCGGTCCACGTACAGCATGGCGGCCAATCTAGCCGCCGGTTAGCCTCTCCCGCATGGCCGGAACCCCCCTCCTCGACGACCTGCGGGCCGCGCTCGGCGACGACGCCGTCCTCACCGACCCGGACCTGCTCCGCGTGCACCAGCGCGACGAGGCCGACCTCTGCGCGGCCGGCGTCCCGCTGGTGGTGGTCCGTCCGCGCGACACCGAGGGGGTGGTCGCCGTGGTCCGGGCGGCGGCCCGGCACGGCGTACCCGTGGTGCCGCAGGGCGCGCGGACCGGGCTGGCCGGTGCGGCCAACGCGGTCGACGGCGCGGTCGTGCTGAGCACCGTGGCGATGGACGAGATCCGGGAGATCGACCCGGTGAGCCGGATCGCGGTGGTGCAGCCCGGCGTGGTCAACGCGACGCTGGCCGGAGCGGTCCGCAGGCACGGCCTGTACTACCCGCCGGACCCGGGCTCCTGGGAGTCGTCCACCATCGGCGGCAACGTCTCCACCAACGCCGGCGGCATGTGCTGCGTCAAGTACGGGGTGACCACCGAGTACGTGCTCGGCCTGGAGGTGGTGCTCGCCTCCGGCGAGGTGCTGCGCACCGGCCGGCGCACCGCCAAGGGCGTCGCCGGTTACGACCTGACCCGGCTCTTCGTGGGCTCCGAGGGCACCCTCGGGGTGATCACCGAGGTGACCGTGTCGCTGCGCCCTGCCCCGGAGGAGTCCCTCACCATGGTGGCGGTCTTCGGCTCCACCGCCGAGGCCGGCGCGGCGGTGGCCGACATCGCGGCGAAGGGGCTCACCCCCAGCCTGCTGGAGCTGCTGGACCGCACCCACCTGCGGGCGATCGAGGCGTACCGGCCGATGGGGCTGCGTACCGACGCGCAGGCGTTGCTGCTGGCCGCCGCCGACACCGGCGCCCGGGCGGCGGACGACCTGGCCCGGATCGCCGAGGTGTGCGACGCGGCCGGCGCCGAGGAGGTGTACGCGGCCACCGACGCGGTCGAGGCGGCGGCACTGCTCCAGGCCCGCCGGCTGGCTCATCCGGCGATGGAGAAGTTCGCCGCCGAGGCCTTCCCCGGCGGCAACGGCGGCCTGGTCATCGACGACGTGGCGGTGCCGCGCGGGTCGCTGGCCGCGCTGCTGGACGGGGTGGCCCGGATCGCCGAGGAGTGCGACGTGCCGATCGGCGTGGTCGGGCACGCCGGGGACGGCAACATGCACCCCAACATCGTGGTCGACCGGGCCGACCCGGCGAGCCTCGAGCGGGGCCGGCGGGCATTCGACGAGATCATGCGGCTGGGCCTCGACCTCGGCGGCACCTGCACCGGAGAGCACGGGGTCGGGCTGCTCAAGCGGGACTGGCTGGCCCGCGAGATCGGGCCGGTCGGGATCCGGGTACACCAGTCGATCAAGGCGGCGCTGGACCCGGCGGGACTGTTCAACCCGGGCAAGGTGTTCTGAGCCGGGCCGGGTGCCCGGGGGCGGTCAGGCCGCCGGCTCGGCCGGGGTGGCCTGGGTGAGCAGCAGCAGGATCTCGTTGGCCACCGGCGGTCGCTCCTCGCCCGGGCAGTCCTGCGAGGTGATCAGGCCGGCCGAGGTGAGCAGGCTGGACGTGAGGGCGTCGATGCAGCTCACCCGGTACTGGCGGGCCTGGTCGGTCTCCTTGGCCAGCCGCGGGTCGGCGAGCAGCCCCTGGAGGCGGGCGACCTGCTCGTCGTCCAGCGCGCCGGTTGACGTCACGCCGTCACCCGCGCAGTCGTCGCACTCCCACCGGCCGTCGGGCTCCACGTTGAGCGACCGGAGTGGTCCGTCCTGGCCGAGCTTCTGCACCAGACTGACCCGACCCGCGCTCGTACCGGCCGAACCGCCCGCGGTCCCGGTCGCGCCCCCGCCGGGACGCTCCGCTGTGGATCCGGCGTCGTCGGAGCCGAACACCGCGCAACCGGTGACTGTGGAAATCAGGACGGCGACGACGGTGAGGGCCAACGTGCGTGACCACTTAGTGGGAACCACGCGCCGCAACCTACCCCACCGTAGGTAGCGCTCGGAACCAGCCGACTGGACCACCAGGGGTGGGCGGAACCGCACTAGGGGTCGGTCAGCGGGACGAGGTGGGCAGTTCAACGCTGTCGTCGTCGACGCCCCGGTCGGCGGCGAAGCCACGGACATCCGGCGCGCCGAGCCGGGCCGCGTCGGCGGTGGCGTCGTCGGGCATCAGCTGCGACTCACGTTCCGCCTCCACCCGCGCCCGGTAGTGGGCGACCTCCCGCTCCCGGGTGGCCGCGTCCCAGCCGAGCACCGCGCCCATCAGCTCCGCGGTGTGCCCGGCCGATTCCAGGCCGCGGTGGGTGGTCTCGAAGGAGATCCGGGTACGCCGGGTCAGCACGTCCTCCAGGTGCAGCGCCCCCTCGGCGCGGGCCGCGTACGTCACCTCGGCGGCGAGGTACTCCGGGGCGCCGGCCAGCGGGGAGGCGAGCAGCGGATCGGCGTCGATCAGCGCCAGCAGTTCCACGGTGAGCGTGCCGTACCGCTCCAGCAGGTGTTCGACCACCCCGACCGGCACCCCGTGCCGGCGGGCCAGGTCGGCCCGGTCCCGCCACATCGCGGCGTACCCGTCGGCACCGAGCAGCGGCAGGTCGGCGGTGCGCGAGGGGCGGGCGCCGCCGAGCCGGCGGGCCGCCTGGTCCACCACGTCCGAGGCCATCACCCGGTACGTCGTGTACTTGCCGCCGGCGACCAGCAGCAGCCCGAGCATCGGCTCGAAGACCGCGTGCTCCCGGGAGAGCTTGGAGGTGGAGTCGGCCTCGCCGGCCAGCAGCGGGCGCAGCCCGGCGTAGACGCCCTCGATGTCGGCGGTGGAGAGCGGCCGGTCGAGCACCGCGTTGACCTGGTCCAGCAGGTACTGGATGTCCCGCGCGGAGGCGGACGGGTGGGACCGGTCCAGCCGCCAGTCGGTGTCGGTGGTGCCGATGATCCAGTGCCCGCCCCACGGGATGACGAAGAGCACGCTGGTGGCGGTACGCAGGATCAGCCCGGTCTCGCCGGTGATCGCCGAGCGGGGCACGACCAGGTGCACGCCCTTGGAGGCCCGGACCCGGATGCCGGGGCGCAGCCCGACGTCGTTGAGCATCCGCGACATGTCGTCGCTCCACACGCCGGTGGCGGCGATGACGGTGCGGGCGCTCACCTCGAACTCCGCGTCCGGCGAGCCGGGGCGCGCCTCCAGGTCGCGGACCCGGACCCCGGTGACCTCGCGGGCCTGCCGGATCAGGCCGACGGCCCGGGCGCTGGTCACCACGGTCGCGCCGAGGCTGGCCGCGGTGCGGGCCAGGGTCGTCACCAGCCGGGCGTCGTCCACCTGGCCGTCGTAGTAGCGGATCGCGCCGGCCAGGCCCTCGGCCTTGAGGCTGGGGAAGGTCCGGCGGGCGCCCTCGCGGGTCAGGTGCCGGTGCAGCGGCATGCCCCGGCCGCCGCCGAAGAGCCCGGCGAAGGCGTCGTAGGCGGCCACCCCGGCGCCGTAGTAGGAGCGGCGGAACAGCCGGGCCGGCAGGTCGCGCAGCCCGTCGTTGGTGGGGAGCGGAACCAGGAACGGGACCGGCCGGACGAGGTGCGGGGCGAGCCGGGTGGCGAGCAGGCCACGCTCGGTGAGCGCCTCGTGGACGAGGTGGAACTCCAACTGCTCCAGGTAGCGCAGGCCGCCGTGGATCAGCTTGCTGGACCGGCTGGACGTACCGGCGGCGAAGTCGCGAGCCTCGACCAGGGCCACCTTGAGCCCGCGGGAGGCGGCGTCCAGCGCGGCCCCCGCCCCGGTCACTCCACCGCCGATGACCAGGACGTCGAACCGCTCGGCGCGCAGCCGGCGCAGGTCGGCGGCCCGACGCTCCGGGGAGAGCTGGCCGGCGGCGGATCGGGATACGTTGGGGTCACGCACCCGTCCACGGTAACTGTCCGGGGCGTCGCACAGCAGGCCCTGGCCGGGTCAGACTCGGCACACCTCCGGCCGGTCACCCCGAGTAAGCGGGCCGAACCTCGGACATCGGCCACTCTCAGTGACCTTTCCGGGGGTCCGAGGACCCCCGGCAGCAGCATCATCACCGCCCTCGAACGCGGTTGAGCAGTTCGTCCTCCGCCTTCCCCGCCGACACCCCCGTCGCTCCTCCGCTCCCTTTGCTCTGCTGCCCCCTACGCAACAGCTACCGGCAGTGAGTGTTGCCGGGAGGGCAGCAGAGCAAAGCCGAGGGGAGGGTCGGGCGGATTCAGCGCAGATGACTACCCGGCGTGAGCCTGGTGGCCGGCCACCCGGCTCGGGAGTTCGGCGGATGAATCGACCGGCTGGCGCGCGGGCCCGGCCAGCGCACCGGGCCCACAACAGCGTCGTAGGGTTTCCGGATGCGGGCCTACCCACCCCCTCCGTCGAATCACCCCCTCCCGCCCGGAGCCGCCCGTCCTCCAGGCCCGTGGCCGGTGGTGGCAGCGTCTTTCCTCGGCGTCTGGACCGTGCCGGTCACCGCCCTGCTCCAGGCCACCGGGTGGGTGGTCGAACAGGTGCAGACCGAGAGCGGACTCGACCGGTGGGTGTGGCTCTGGCCGGTGCTGGCGCTGACCACCACCGCGTTGGTCGGCCTGCCCGCCCTCCTGGTTGCCCTGCTGCCCCGGTCGGCCGCCGTCCGGGCCACCGGCCGTGGCTGGCTCGCCGGCGTGCTCGCGCTCGGCGTGCTCACCTGCCTGCGGGCACTTCCGGCAGCCCACCACGAGCTCTATCTGGCCGCGCTGGCCGGAACCGCCGTCCTGCTCGCCATGGCCGCGGCCCGCGTCCTCCCGCGAACCGACGCCGAGTCCACGATCGCCGCCGGGTCCACGATCGCCGCTGCGGGCCGGAAGACGGGGCCGAAGAAGTGGAGTTGGACACCGACGACGTTGCTGGCGGTGGCCGCGGGCCTGACGCTGCTGGTCCCCTGGGCCTGGCTCGGGGCGCTGGGCGGTCTGCTGGAGACCGCGCTCGCCGCGCTCGCGGCCGCCGCCGTCGGGTTGCTGGCCGGTGTACTGCTGAACGACCGGTTCTGGTCCTGCTTCGCGGGCGACGAGCCGGAGAGGGCTGCCGGACCAGGGGTGGCCGCCGGACCGCCGCAGCCGTCCCCGGTGGCGGGACGGGGACGGCCGGCTCACCCGGCCCGGCTGACGCTGGTCGGCGGCCTGGTCGGCGGGGTCGTCCTGCTGCTGCTCGCCGCCGGCACCGGGCAGTCCGGCGCGCAGTTGCCCGCGCTGTTCGTCCTGCCGCCGGTCGGGTTCGCGCTCGGCGCGCTCCAGGTGGCGGCCCGACGCGGCGGCACACCGGCCGGGGCCGCTCCGGTTCGTTGGCTGGTCGGGCTGGCGCTCTTCGGGCCGCTGGCCTTCGCCGATCCCGAGGAGATCTCCGTCGTCCTGATCGCCGACCGGGACGTGCCGTACTGGGTGGCGGTCACCGCCGGCGTCGGGCTCGCCGTCGCGGTCCTGCTCGCCATCGGGTACGGCGTCCTGCTGGCCCGCCGGCGCGGGCGCACCCCGAGCCGCCGGGTCGCCGCGCTGGCCGCGGGCGTCCTGCTCGTCGCGGTCGGGGTGGTCGACCTCGGTCCCGGCCAGCCCGGCCTGCACGGCGAGCGGCTGCTGGTGGTGCTCCGCGAGCAGGCGGACCTCGCCGGCATCCCCGCCGGGACCCCGGGCCGGGCCGGACGCGACGCCCGGGCCGCCGAGGTCTACCGCCGGCTGGTGGCGACCGCCGGGCGCACCCAGGGCGGGCTGCGCCGAGACCTGTCCCGGCTCGGCCTGCACCCCACGCCGTACTACCTGGTCAACGCGATCGAGACCGACGGCGGTCCGGCGGTGCGGGCCTGGCTGGCCGGGCGTCCCGAGGTGGCCCGGGTGCTGCTCAGCCAGCGGGTCCGGCCGCTGCCGGAGGCCGCGCCCACCACCCGCGGTGACCTGCCGGCGCCCGGCGGACCGACCTGGAACGTCCGGATGATCGGCGCGGACCGGGTCTGGTCCGAACTCGGGGTCACCGGCTCGGGCGTGGTCGTGGGCAGTTCGGATTCCGGGGTGGACGGTGCGCATCCGGCGCTCGCCGCCGGCTTCCGGGGCGGCGACGACTCCTGGTACGACCCGTGGGACGGCACCCGCGGCCCGACCGACCAGGGTGGACACGGCACCCACACGACGGGCAGCGCGGTCGGCCGGGGCGGGATCGGGGTGGCCCCCGGCGCCCGCTGGGTGGGCTGCGTCAACCTGGACCGGAACCTGGGCAGTCCGGGGCACTATCTCGACTGCCTCCAGTTCATGCTGGCCCCCTTCCCCGCCGGCGGCGACCCGTTCACCGACGGTCGCCCCGAGCGGGCGCCGGACGTGCTGACCAACTCGTGGGGCTGCCCGCCGCTGGAGGGCTGCGACGCCGGTGCGCTGCGCCCGGCCACCGCCGCGCTGGATGCCGCCGGCATCCTGGTGGTCGCGGCGGCCGGCAACACCGGGCCGTACTGCGGGTCGATCGTCGACCCGCCGGCACCGTACGCCGACGTGCTGACCGTCGGGGCCGTGGACCAGCGTCGGCAGGTCACGGACTTCTCCAGCCGGGGGCCGGCGCCGGGCGGCGCGGGGAAACCGGACCTGGTCGCCCCGGGCGCGGACGTGCTCTCCGCGATGCCGGGCGGCGGGTACGCCACGCTGGACGGCACCTCGATGGCCACCCCCCAGGTGGCGGGCGTGGTGGCGCTGATGTGGTCGGCCAATCCCGCGCTGGTGGGCGACCTGGACCGGACCCGGCGGATCCTGCGGGAGACGGCGACCCCGGTGCAGCCGACCTACCGGTCGCGGAACCCGGTCGACACCTGTGGCGGGAACGCGGCGATCACCGGGGCGGGACTGGTGGACGCGTACGCGGCGGTACGGGCGGCCCGGGGCTGACCGGGTCTTGCGCCGACCGGTGGTGGTTGATCTAGGGTCGGCGACCATGGAGCCCGACTTCACCCTCGCCGACCTGCCCGCCGACCGGGTCCACGCCGTGGTGGCGCTCTGCCGGCGCGCCCTGGACCTGCCCGAGGACGCCGGCGAGGCGGACGCCGTGGTGGACACCCTCTGGACCCGGGCCGCGGCCGACCGGACGGTGGTCGCCTCCGGGGCGTACGCGGGGGACGAGCTGGTCGGGGTGCTGATCGGGTCGCTCTCGGCGCGGGACCCGCGGGTCGGGCACGTGGACCTGCTGGCGGTGGACCCGGCCCGGCGGCGCCGGAGCGTCGGGCGGGCGCTGCTGGCCGGGGCGGAGCGGCGGCTCGCCGAGCTCGGCGCGGCCGAGGTGCTGCTCGCCGGCAACCCGCCGTACTACGCCTGGCCCGGTATCGACGTGCGGTACACCCCGGCGGTCTGCCTCGCCATGGCGCTCGGCTACCGACAGGAGAGCACGGCGTGGAACATGACCGCCGACCTGTCGTACGACGGATCGCCGGCACTGCGCACGACGGAGCCGGCGGAGCGGCGGCTGGCCGGTCAGGGGGTGGTGGTCCGCCGGGCGGAGCCGGCGGACCTGCCGGCGCTGGCGGAGTTCGCCCGGTCCACCTTCGGCGGCCTCTGGCACGCCGAGCTGGCCGGCTCGGTGGGCCGGGAGGGCGCCGGCTGCCACCTGGCGGAGCGGGACGGGGAGCTGCTCGGCTTCGCCGCCTGGGGGTCGTCGCGGCCGAGCTGGTTCGGGCCGATGGGCACGGCGCCCACGGCCGAGGGATCGGGCATCGGCGGGGTGCTGCTACGCCGCTGCCTGGCCGACCAGCGGGACGCCGGGGTCGCCGCGGCGCAGATCGGCTGGGTGGGGCCGGTGCCGTTCTACTCGGGCAGCGCGGGCGCGCGGATCGAGCGGGTCTTCTTCCTGTACCGCCGAACGCTCTGACCTATCGACGGCGGGCAAATGGTACATAGACCCGGATAACGCCATTTGCCCGCACGGATGATCGATGCCCCCTACCGTTTCGGTAGAGGAGGCGGCCATGACCACGGACGACGAGCAGACCGAACGGCCCGCCGCGGTGCCGTTCGACCGGCGGGACTACGGCGACGCCGAGCAGCTGGCGGAGATGTCCGGAGCCGACGAACCAGACGCCGACGAACCGGTGACCGTGGTCGACGAGCCGGTCCCGGTCCGCCCGCCGTACGACCGGGCGGCGAAACGACGCAACCAACGCCCGCTGCCCCGGTAGACGCGGAAAGGGGCGGACCGCTCGCGCGGCCCGCCCCTTCCGGCGTACTGGTGGAACTGGACTCAGAAGTCCATGTCCCCGCCACCCGGGCCAGCCGGGGCGGCCGGGGTCTTCTCCGGCTTGTCCGCCACGACGGCCTCGGTGGTGAGGAAGAGCGCCGCGATCGACGAGGCGTTCTGCAGCGCCGAGCGGGTCACCTTGGCCGGGTCGATGATGCCCGCGGCCAGCAGGTCGACGTACTCGCCGTTGGCGGCGTTGAGGCCGTAACCCGCTTCGAGGTTACGGACCTTCTCCACCACGACGCCGCCCTCGAGGCCGGCGTTCACGGCGATCTGCCGCAGCGGGGCGTCCAGCGCGACCTTGACGATGTTGGCACCGGTCGCCTCGTCGCCGACCAGGTCCAGCTTGTCGAAGGCGGTCTTGCCGGCCTGCACCAGCGCGACGCCACCACCCGGGACGATGCCCTCCTCGACGGCGGCCTTCGCGTTGCGGACGGCGTCCTCGATGCGGTGCTTGCGCTCCTTGAGCTCGACCTCGGTGGCCGCGCCGACCTTGATCACCGCGACGCCGCCGGCCAGCTTGGCCAGCCGCTCCTGCAGCTTCTCGCGGTCGTAGTCGGAGTCGCTCTTGTCGATCTCGGCCCGGATCTGGTTGACCCGGCCCTGGATCTGCTCGGCGTCGCCGGCACCGTCGACGATGGTGGTCTCGTCCTTGGTCACCACGACCTTGCGGGCGCGGCCCAGCATGTCGAGGCCGACGGCGTCCAGCTTGAGGCCGACCTCCTCGCTGATGACCTGGCCACCGGTGAGGATGGCGATGTCGGCCAGCATGGCCTTGCGGCGGTCACCGAAGCCCGGCGCCTTGACGGCGACCGACTTGAAGGTGCCCCGGACCTTGTTGACGACCAGGGTGGCCAGGGCCTCGCCCTCGATGTCCTCGGAGATGATCAGCAGCGGCTTGCCCGACTGCATGACCTTCTCCAGGATCGGGAGCAGGTCCTTGACCGACGAGATCTTGCTGTTGACGATCAGGAGGTAGGGGTCGTCGAAGACGGCCTCCATGCGCTCCGGGTCGGTCATGAAGTACGCGGAGATGTAGCCCTTGTCGAAGCGCATACCCTCGGTGAGCTCAAGCTCCAGGCCGAAGGTGTTGCTCTCCTCGACGGTGATGACGCCTTCCTTGCCGACCTTGTCCATCGCCTCGGCGATGATCTCGCCGACGGTGCTGTCACCGGCCGAGATGGAGGCGGTGGAGGCGATCTGCTCCTTGGTCTCCACGTCCTTGGCGAGCTTGGACAGCTCCTCCGAGACGCTGGCCACGGCGGCCTCGATGCCCCGCTTCAGGGCCATCGGGTTGGCGCCGGCGGCCACGTTGCGCAGGCCCTCGCGAACCAGGGCCTGGGCCAGGACGGTCGCCGTCGTCGTGCCGTCACCGGCAACGTCGTCGGTCTTCTTGGCGACCTCCTTGACCAGCTCAGCGCCGATCTTCTCGTACGGGTCCTCGAGCTCGATCTCCTTGGCGATGCTCACACCATCGTTGGTGATGGTGGGGGCACCCCACTTCTTCTCGAGCACGACGTTGCGGCCCTTGGGGCCGAGGGTCACCTTTACGGCGTCGGCGAGCTGGTTCATGCCCCGCTCGAGGCCGCGGCGCGCCTCTTCGTCGAACGCGATCATCTTGGCCATACGGCGTTGTCCTCCTGGACACTCACGGGCCACCCGAGTGTGAGTCCCGGATGGGCCGCCTGGTGTACGCACCTTGGGACGTCGCCACCTGGCGACGACGACGTCCTTCGGCCGGGCCGGATAGCCCGCGACGACCGGCCATGTGCCCCACCGGCGTCTCCAACGCCGCTGGAACCTTGGCCCCACCGTCCCGACCATTGGCACTCACGGTATGCGAGTGCCAATGACTTGTTTAGCACTCTCACCTGCCGAGTGCAAGCACGATGGGGCCGGTCAGCCGAGTTCCGCGGCCAGTCGCGCGGCGTTCACCGGGGCCTCGTGGCCGCGCTGCTCGGCGTACGTGACCACCAGCCCGACCAGCTGCACCAGGTAGACCGGAACCACCACCACCGCGCTCAGCACGACCACCAGCACCGCGCCGACGGCCGAGCCGGGCGACGCCAGCGGATCGGTGCCGAACGGCAGGGTGCCGAACGACTCCAGCACCCCGCCGACCGCGCTGCCCAGGATCACCGCCACCGCGACCAGCGCGACCCGGCCGAGCACCATGCCGAGCCGGTCGTGGAAGAAGCGGAAGGACCGACCGATCGGGGACTCCCGTTCGAAGAGGTAGACCGGGCCGGTCAGGGCGAGCGCGAAGGCCAGGTAGACGCCGGGCAGCAGGCAGAAGCAGAACCCGACCGTGATCAGCACGGTGACCGCCAGGGTCCAGCCCCACAGCCCGAGCGCCCGGCGCAGGCCGTAGCGGAGCGCGCCGGCCAGGTCGGCCGGCTCGCCCGCCGCCTGCCGGGCGACCACCCAGGTGCCGCCGGCCCAGCCGAGGCTCTGCACGAAGCCGACGAGCAGGACGGCGACCAGCACCGCGCCGCCGAAGACGGCGACGTCGGTCAGGTAGCCGTCGGGCAGCGAGCCGTCGGCGGCCACAGACTCGTCGGACGGGCCCAGGCCGAGGGAGAGCAGCGAGAAGACCGCGCCGGGAACCGCCTGGGTGAGCAGCATCAGCGGCAGCAGGATCCGCCAGCCCCGCCGCAGCGCACCGGTGCAGCGCGCGAACCAGCCGTTGACTCCGGCGTACGGCGGGTTGACCAGCGGGTCGTTCGGGTCGTGACCGGTCGCGGCCGGCCAGCCGTAGGGCTGCTGACCCGGCGGGAAGCCGGCGTACGGGCCGGCCCCGGGCGGGAAGCCGCCGGTCGGCGGGAAGACCCAACCCTGCGGCTGCGGCCAGGGCTGGCCGGGATAGGGCTGGCCGGGATAGGGCTGGCCGGGATAGGGCTGGCCGGACGGGAAGGCGCCGGTCGGTGGCTCGCCGGGGACCGGTTGGCCGGGTGCGGCCCACGGGTTGTGGGGATCCGGCGGACCCGGCGGGGACTGGTCGGACATGGAGCCTCCTCAGCGATGACGCCTGGAACGGCTCATGATCTTCCCTGGCGGCGGCGGGCGGCGCTGCCCCGTGTCGGGGGCCGGCATGCGGCGCGGGTCAGGCGATGACGCGGACCCGCTCGGCCTGCGGCCCCTTCTGGCCCTGGGCGACGTCGAACTCCACCCGCTGACCGTCGTCCAGCGCCTTGTAGCCGTCCATCTCGATGGCGGAGAAGTGGACGAAGACGTCCTGGCCGCCGTCGACGGCGATGAAGCCGTAACCCTTTTCCGCGTTGAACCACTTCACAGTGCCCTGTGCCACGGTGCACTTCCTCACTCTGCACGGCGTTCCGGCACCGACGGGGACGGCACCGGAGGACCACCGTTCCGGCGATCGGCGACGACCGCTGAATCGGGTGACCGAAATCGCACGCTACACGAGGAGTGACGACGCCGCACGACCACAAATCGGTACATTCTGGCGCTCCGTGCACCGTTCGAGCCATCGGCCGCCGTCGTTGCGGTATGCATGCGGACATGACATCTGTCCCGGCCCCACCGGACGCCCGGACGGCCAGCGTCCGCCGGGTCCGTCCGCAGGACGCCGCCCTGATGCGCGCGCTGCGGCTGGAGATGCTGGCCGACGCGCCGCTCGCCTTCCTGGAGACGGTCGCTCAGGCCGCCGCCCGCCCGCACGCGGAGTACGCGGCCCGCATCGCCCAGGTCGCCGAGGGCGGCCGGACCGCCCAGTTCGTCGCCGACCCCGGCGGCCGGTTGGTCGGGCACGCGGGGGGCACGGTGACCCCGGACGAACCGGGGCTGACCGTCGTCTACGCCGTCTACGTGACCCCGTCCTGGCGCGGCAGCGGGCTGCTCGGCACGCTGATCGACGCCGTCGGCGCCTGGTCACGCGCCTGCGGCCGCCCCGAGCTGATGCTCGAGGTCGTGGTCGGCAACGACCGGGCGTACCGCGCCTACCAGAAGCTCGGCTTCACCGACACCGGGGTACGCGTCCCGCACCCCACCGTGCCGGCCATGCGCGAACTCCAGATGCGCCGCCCCGCCTGATTGATCTCACCACCGGATCGACCTGAGCCGCCCCGTCGCGGCGCACCCCGCCGGGGTTTCCGGGGCAGGCCTGCCCCGGAAACCCCGACAGCAACCTCAGGCGTGCCGGCGGCTCTGCACGATCCGGAACCGGTTCGCCACGTACGCGCCGTCGGTGAGCGCGGCGTTGGCGGCCGGGTTGGCGCCGCTGCCGTGGAAGTCCGAGAACGCCGCCGACTGGTTCACGAAGACGCCACCGGTCAGGTTGCAGGACAGGTGCACGCCCACCTCGACCGCGGCGGCCTCGACGGCGTCGAGCACCGCCTCGTCCGTGGAGTAGACCCCAGCGGTCAGCGCGCCCTTCTCCCCGACCGTGGAGCGCATGATCTCCAGGCTGTGCGCGGTGGAGTCGGTGGCGATGGCGAACGAGATCGGCCCGAACCACTCCTTGCCGTAGGTCGTGGTGTCGTCCGCCGCCAGCTTCACGATGGTCGGCGTCCGCACCACCGCGCCGGGCAGCGCCGGGTGCGCGACGGTACGCGACTCCAGCACCGGTTCGCCGACCTTGGTGACCTCGTCGAGGCGCTCCAGCACCCCGTCGTTGACGATCGCGCCGGTCAGCTCGACGCCCCGGGCCGGGTCCGCGGTGAGCTTGCCGACCGCGGCGGCGATCCCGCCGGCCACCTCGTCGAAGCTCTTGTGGCCCTGGTCGGTCTCGATGCCGCCGGCGGGGATGAGGATGTTCTGCGAGGTGGTGCACATCTGGCCGCTGTAGAGGGTCAGCGTGAAGCCGAGGTTGCGGCACATCCCGGCGAAGTCGTCGGTGGAGTCGATGACGACGGTGTTCAGGCCGGCCTTCTCGGTGTAGACCGACGCCTGCCGGGCGTTCTCCTCCAGCCAGTCGCCGTACTCGGTGGAGCCGGTGAAGTCGACGATCTTCACGGCCGGGTGCAGGGCCAGCGTCGAGGCGAGCTTCTCCCCCGACGCCTCGGAGGCGAGCAGCACCAGGTTCGGGTCGAAGCCGGCCTCGGCCAGCACCTCCCGGGCGTACTTCACGGTGATCGCCAGCGGCAGCACCGCGCGCGGGTGCGGCTTCACGATTACCGGGTTGCCGGTGACCAGCGAGGCGAACAGGCCGGGGTACGAGTTCCAGGTCGGGAAGGTGTTGCAGCCGATCACCAGGGCGACCCCGCGGGGCACCACGTGGAACGTCTTCGTCATCCGCAGCGGGTCACCCTTGCCGGCGGCCTTCTCCCAGCCGGCCGTCCCCGGGTGCCGGGTCATCTCCGCGTACGCGTAGGCGACGGCCTCCAGCGCGCGGTCCAGCGCGTGCGCGCCGCCGGCCTGGAAGGCCATCACGAAGGCCTGGCCGCTGGTGAACTGCACCGCGTTGGCCAGCTCGAAGATGTGCTTGTGCAGCCGGTCCAGGATCTCCAGGCAGACCCCTGCTCGGGCCTGTGGGCCGGCGGCGCGCCAGGCCGGCAGCGCGACCGTGGCGGCGCCCACCAGCTGGTCGGCGGCGGCGTGCGGGTAGCGCACGTTCAGCTCCACGCCGAACGGGCTGGTCTCGGTGGCGACCGTGTCGCCGTCGCCCGGCTGGTCGAGCGGGAAGTCGCCGTTCAGGTACGCCTCGAACGCGGCCTTGCCGTCGGCGGCGGCGTTCTCGCCGTACACCCGGGGGCTGGGGGACTCGGGGTAGGCGGACCAGTACCCCCGCTCCGTGATCGCGGTCAGCGCACGGTTCAGGGTGTCGGCGTGCCTGTCGTACAGGGGGTGCGGGGTCTCCGTCATGCCCGCCATCATGCAACAGCCGCGAAGAAGGTCGTAAGGGTCGATCCGTTCGTCGACCGTTGCCCGGGATGTCGGATCGGTGACGGCCCGGGCACCGATGCGGCTCTCCGAGTGGATTGACCCGACCAGGGAGGGGTAACCGCGCGGCCGGCGACAGGAGAGGACGGCGGCGGGTGCGAACCACCGAGATCCGGGTGCACGGGGTCGCCGACAAGGGCCCGGAGGCCGTGCTGGACCGGCCGATCGTGAGCCGGGTGGCGGGTGACCGCGACGCCGGCTTCTACCGGGTCCGCCCCGGCTTCGGGGATCCGGACGGTCCGGGCGGGAGCACGCTCGAGGCGTACCGCTGGAGCGGGCTCACCGGCGGCACCGCCACCCGTACCTTCTCGCTGGTTCTGCTCCTGCCCTTCATGCTGGCGAACATCGCCATCTGGATGCTGCCGCCGGGCTGCCGCGCCACCCCGGTCGGCCGGGCGCTGTGCCGACTGCTCTCGGCGACCGTGACCGCGATGTACGTCCTGTCGACGGTGGGCGTGGCCCTGGACCTGATCGCCTGGCAGTGCGCGGCGTACCCGCGCTGCCTCGAGGGCCGCCGGGAGATCTCGTGGCTCGGCGGGGTGCCGCCCGGGCAGCGCCTGGCCCTGCTCTCGCTGCTGCCGCTGCTCGCCGTAGCCCTGGTCTGGCGGCTGAGCGGCCGCACCTGGCAGCTGCCGGAGGACACGTCGTCAGTGCCGCAGGGCATCGGCGCGGATCGCCTGGACACCCCGGCCTTCTGGGACAACCGGGCCGTGCTGAGCCGGTTGCGGTCGCTGCACGTCGCGGTCGCCCTGACCACGATCGACCTCGCATTGCTCCTCGTCCTCGTCCCGCACGACCGGTCGCCCGCCGGGTACGCGCTGCTCGCCGCGGTCAGCGCCGTGCTCGCGGCCAGCATGGCGGCGCTCTGCCTGCCGCGGCTCGACCGACGCGGCGTGGCCCGCCGGGCCCGCACGGTGACCGGCCAGCTCCGCTGGGGCAGCATCGCGCTGACCGGCCTCACCGTCGGGTACGCGGCCGCCCCCCGCCCGCCCTGGTCCGCCGAGGGCGGCATGCCCGGGTACGACGTGCTGGTGGCCGGAGTGTTCGCCGGCCAGATGGCGCTGCTCCTGGCCCTCGGCGGCGTCATCCTGCTCCAGCGACACGGGTGGCGGGACGGGGTGCTGCTGCGCGGTCTCGGCGCGCCGGTCATCGTCTCCGCCGCCATCGGCCTGGCCGTGGCCTACTCGTCGGCGCTGAGCTACGGCATCGCCGAGTACCTGGACCGCGGCTCCAGCCCGACTCCGGCCCGGCCGCTGCCACCCGGGGCGCCGCCGCTCTCCCCACCGGTCGCCTACCGCTGGTCCACCCTCGGCTTCTCGGCGGCGCTGGTGGTGATGGCTGTGGTGGCCCTGCTCGGCAGCCGGTACCACCGGTCCCGGCGGCGACGGGTGGCCGATGAGGCCGTCCGGCGGGACTTCCCCGAGGCGTCCGGGGTGCCCCGGGAGCGGGTACGCGCCGTCCGCGACGTGGTGGCCCGGGCAATGCTCGCCGACCGGCTCGGCCCGCTGCTGCCGGCCGGCTACGCCGTGCTGGCGGTGTTCACCCTCGGCGCGGCCGGGCTGGCGGTGCTGCACCAGGGGCCGGGGGCGGTGGCCGCACGGCTCGGCGGGCCGTCCCTGGCCCGGCCAGTGATCTTCGTGACGGACCTGGGCGGTCTGCTCATCGGCCTGTTCGTGCTCTTCGTCGCCGGGGCCGGACTGTTCGCCTACCGGTCGGGCGCCGTCCGGCTGGTCGGTGTGCTCTGGGAGCTGGCGACGTTCTGGCCCCGCGCGGCGCACCCCTTCGGCGCCCCGTGCTACGCCGAGCGCGCGGTGCCGGACCTGACCCGCCGGATCGTCCGCCTGACCGCCGACGGTGGTGTGGTGCTCTCCGGGCAGAGCCACGGCAGCGTGCTGGCCGTCGCGACGGTCCTGCAACTCCCCGCCGCCTACCGGGAGCGGGTCGCGCTGCTGACCTACGCCACCCCGCTCGGCCGGCTCTACGCCCGGGCCTTCCCGAGGTACTTCAGCCCGGCGGTGCTGCGCGTGGTGGGCGACGGGCTCGACTGGCGGTGGATCAACCTGTGGCGGCTCACCGACCCGATCGGCGGGTACGCCTTCGGCCCGGATCCGGGCGACCCCGACGACCCCGCCGGCCGGGTCGACCGGCGGGTACGCGACCCGACGGGCCTGTCCATCCCGCCCGGCGACACCGTCCCGCCGCCGATCCGCGGACACCGGTTCACCCCGGACGACGACTTCTACCGGGCCGTCCGGGAGCTGGCCGACCGGCTGGCCCGGTAGCCGGCCGAGTCAGAGCGTCAGCTGCCAGTCGGTCCAGGCGTCCACCGGGCGGAAGCCGAGCCGCTCGTTGATCTCGATCATGTGGGCGTTCTCTGCCGCGTTCCAGGTGTCGACGGCGGACAGCTCCGGCTCGTGCGCTCGCGCGTACCGGAGATTCTCGATCTTGGCGATCAGGCCGAGGCGGCGCCCTCGGTGCGCCGGGTCGACGATGGTGATCTGCTGAAACGCGTGCCACGGGCTGCTCGGGGTGACGTCCAGCAGGGTCCAGGCGACCAGCCGGCCGGAGGCCTCGTGCAGCAGGCCGTGGTGGTAGCGGCGCCGGCCCCGGGCGTCCAGCGCGCGTTCGGTGGCCCGGACCCGCTCGGCGTCGATCTTCTCCGGCTCCCACTCCACGTCGCCGAGGGGCGCGTCCGTCATGAGCCGGCCGTCGAGGTAGGCCACGTCTGCCAGGTACTCCTCGGGGGCGTGCTGCCGCCAGCGCACCGGGCGGTAGCCGATGGCCCGGGGGCGGGCCTCGGCCAGCATGGCGTCGAGGCCGGGCAGGTCGAGCCGGGTGACGTCGAGCCGCCGGCGCACCTCGACCAGCGCGGGGCGCGCCCCGACGGCGGTGGCGAAGGCGGCGCCGGCGGCGGGCCGGGCCGGTCCACCCGGCAGCGCCGACATCGCCATCCCGAGCACCCGCTTGCGCCCCAGGTCACGCAGCAGCCGGAGGCCGTGCTCGTGCAGGGCCCGGCCGACCCCCTGCCGCCGGCATGCCGGGTGCACCACGAGGTCGGCGGTGGCGTTGTCGGTGTTGTCGAGTTGCGGCAGGTCGAGGCAGAGATAGCCAGCCGGCACGCCGTTCAGCCGGGCCAGCACCCAGCGCGGAGCGTTGCCCGGCATCGGGTGACGGATCGACGCCTCGAAGCGCTGCCGGCACAGCGGCGGAAAGTCGGGGACGTCCGCTTCGTTGGCCGCCGCGCCGATCCGGTACGCCTCGTCGACCGCGGCCTGGTCGGCCGGATCGATCGGCGTTATCTCGATGCCCATGCCGGCGAGCCTGCCCCGGGAACGGCGACGGGGCCAGCGGTTTTCCGCTGGCCCCGTCCGAGGTTGGTCGGGAGGGACGACCGCACAACGCCTCCGGCGTTGGGTCGTAAGAACTTCAAAAGTCTCCGGCGGAACGCCCTCCCGCACGGAGCATCTTGCGCCGTCCGGTTCCTGTCGTCAAGTCCTTGTCGGCGGGTTTTCCGCACTCACAGCGAAATGCCAGTTACCCGGCGGATCGGCCCGGTCCCCCTTCCGGGCGATTCGCCCCTCCCCCACCCGGCCACCCGTCCGGTCGGCCCGGAACGACGCGCGGGCCGACCGGGCAGGGGTCAGGAGAGGAGACCGGCGTCGCGGGCGGCGCGCAGGGAGGGCTTGATCCGGTGGGTCGGGCCGACCTGACCGGCGACCGCGTCGATGGTCTTGAGCCCCTCGCCGGTGTTGAAGACGACCGTCTCCGCCGCCGGGTCGAGCCGGCCGGACTCGACCAGCTTGCGCAGCACCGCCACGGTCACCCCGCCGGCGGTCTCCGCGAACACCCCGGTGGTACGCGCCAGCAACCGGATGCCCGCCCGGATCTCGTCGTCGTCGACGTACTCCATCCAACCGCCGGTACGGCGGACGGCCTCCAGGGCGTAGAGGCCGGCGGCCGGGTCGCCGATGTTGAGGGACTTGGCGATGCCGGTGGGCTTGACCGGGGTGATGGTGTCGCTCTCGGCGTGCAGGGCGGTGGCGATCGGGTTGCAGCCGGCCGACTGGGCCCCGAAGACCTTCCAACCCCCGGCCGGCGCCGCGACCAGCCCGATCTCGACCAGCTCGGAGAACGCCTTGTCGATCTTGGTGAGCAGCTCGCCGGAGGCCATCGGGATGACCACCTGGGCCGGGATCCGCCAGCCGAGCTGCTCGGCCACCTCGTACCCCAGGGTCTTGGAACCCTCGGCGTAGAACGGCCGGACGTTCACGTTGACGAACGCGGTGTCCTCGAACTCGTCGGTCTCCACCAGCTCGCCGCAGAGCCGGTTCACGTCGTCGTACGAGCCGTCGATGGCGACCAGCTCGCCGCCGTAGACGGCGGTGGTGATCACCTTGCCCTGCTCCAGGTCACCCGGGATGAAGACCACCGAGGGGGTCCCGGCGCGGGCCGCGTGGGCGGCGACCGAGTTGGCCAGGTTGCCGGTGGAGGCGCAGGCGAAGCGGGTGAAGCCGAGCGCCCTGGCGGCGGTGAGCGCCACCGAGACCACCCGGTCCTTGAACGAGTGGGTCGGGTTGGCACTGTCGTCCTTGACCCAGAGCGGCGCGGTGATGCCCAGCTCGGCGGCGAGCTGCGGGGCGGCGACCAGCGGAGTCAGCCCCGGGTCCAGGGTGACCCGGGTCGCCGGGTCCTGGCCGGCGGGGAGCAGGGCCGCGTACCGCCAGATGTTCTGCGGGCCGGCCTCGATCTGCTCGCGGGTCACCGCGGCGAGCGCGGCGGCGTCGTACTCGACCTCCAGCGGGCCGAAGCACTCGTAACAGGCGTGCTGGGCGGCGAGGGGGTAGGAAGCGGAACAGGCGCGGCAGACCAGGGCGCGGGCGGGGCTGGCGGTGGTGTCGATGCCGGCGGCGGGAAGCGTCGACGTCATGTCGAGAGTCCTCTCATCTTTCCCCGCACCGCACGGTGCGGCGGGGACGGAATTGGCACCTGCCCCGACGTCGACTCCGGGTCGAGTCGTACGGGGTGGTTGCCGGGGCGTCGTCGGGCCGTATCCCTCAGCCCCTCTGGATGAGGTATGCAGTTGTGCCGCCGAGTCTACGGCGACCCACCCCGCCAGCCCTCCCCGTATCCCACCCACTGAACCACCCCTCCCACCCGGCAAGATCCGCCCCTTTCCCGGAAAGAGTGGCCTCCACGTCGCGGGGGGCCACTCTTTCCGGGAAAGTGCGCAGCTCGAGAGGGCGGCGCGGGGCGGGTCAGGGGGCGGTGGTGGCGATCGGGTGGACCACCGCGAGGGGGTCGGTGACGGCCGCCGGGGCGCGACCGGGGGTGGGGCGGGCGGGGGTGGCCGGGGGGGGGCGGGTGTGCAGGT
>NZ_JBSSHR010000033.1:0-37038 GCF_059089345.1 Micromonospora sp. BS32 | reverse complement strand
ATCCCCCGACCCTACCCACCCCCGCCCCCGCCCGCGCCGCACCGCGCCCGACGCCTTGATCATGAGGTTGGCCGCACGGATTCCGGCATTCCGCCCCGGTAACCTCATGATCAACCAGGTTGGGTCGGGGCAGGGCGGGGGGCGGGGCGGGTCAGGGGGTGGGGCGTTCGGCGGTGCGGACGGCTTCGGCGTAGGCCAGGGCGGCGCGGCGCAGGGCGGCCTCGGGGTCGAGGCCGGCCTCCCGTGCGGCGGCGACGGTGGCGAGGAGACTCGCGCCGAGTCGGGCCTCCGGGTCGACCTGGGTGTCGGCCAGCGGAGGCGGGACGGCGAGGCCGGCCCGGCCGGCCCGATCCAGGACCTTCGCCGCCAGGGCGAGCGCGGGCTGGCTCAACGCGATGCCGTCGAGCACGGAGGCACGGGCCTTCTCCGCCCGCTTGATCCGCTCCCAGCTCGCCTCGATCTCCTCCAGCGTGCCCGCCTCGCCGCCGGCGAAGACGTGCGGGTTGCGGCGGACCATCTTGTCCACCAGCCCGCCGGCCACGTCGTCGACGCTCCACCGCTCACCCTCGGGCAGGTTCTCCGCCAGCCGGGCGTGCAGCAGCACCTGGAGCAGCACGTCACCCAGCTCCTCGCGGAGCGCGTCGGTGTCGTCGGCGCTGATCGCGTCGTACGCCTCGTAGCACTCCTCCAGCAGGAACCCGGCGAGGCTGCGGTGGGTCTGCGCCAGCTTCCACGGATCACCGCCCGGCGAGGCCAGCCGGTCCATCACCTCGACCGCGTCGAGCAGCCGGGCGCCCGGCGGGTCCCACGAGCCGTACATCAACTCCAGCTCGGCCAGCCCCGGCTCCCGCGCCAGCCGCAGCCCCAGCTCCCGGGCCAGCGCCTCGTCGCCGACCGGGCCAGCCAGCCAGACCACCGTGCCGTGCGCCGCGACCGCGTCGAGCAGCGCCTGCGTGGCGCCGCCCTCGAGCACCATGACCTCGACGCCCGCGGCGCGTACGGCCGTGGTCAGCGCGCTCTCCGCCCCGGCCAGCACCGGCGCGGCGCGTACGACGTCCCAGGCGGCGGCCGTCAGCAGACCGGCCGGCAACCGGGGCGAGGTGACCAGCAGGACGATCCGGGCGGGCGTGCTCAGGGCGCCACCGGCCCGGCGGACTGCTCGGCCGGGGAGTCCACCGGATCCGGGGTGGAGATGTCGGTGACCGGGCCGCTCGCGTCGATGTACGGCAGCGCGTAGAAGACCAGCTCCTGGCCCTTGTTCACCCAGGACGGGACGCCCAGCGGGCGGTACCGCGGGTTGATCGACACGTCGACCTTGTCGGCCTCCGACTCCAGCGCCGCGCTCAGCGCCGACGCGCTGCGCACGAAGCCGCCCTCACCGAAGAGCTGCCGCACCTCGGCGACCGACAGGCCCGACTGGATCCCGCCGGTCTTCTCGATCGCGTGGTAGACCGCCATCACCGCATCGTCGCTCAGGTCGGCGGGGGGCAGCTTCTGGCTGAGCACCAGGGAGATGTCGGCCCACTCGCCCCAGAGCTTCGCGTACTCGGCCTGCGGCGGCATCTGGAGCTGCTGGGCGAGCTGCTCCGGGGTCACCTGGTCGGCGACCTGGAGGCCCTGATCGGCCACCACCCGCTTACCCAGGTCGATGCTGACCAGCAGATTCACCACGTCCTGCCGGGTCACCGAGGAGCGCAGCTGATCCGGGGTGGGGGTGATGTTGGCCTGCTTGGCGCTCTGCTGCACCGCCTCGGCGTACTTCGCCTGCGCGTCGTCGTAGACCGCGTCCACCCGGTCGACCGAATAGCTCCGGTCACCGACGTACGCGGCCACGTCGGGCGAGGACTTGCCGCAGGCGGCGAGGGAGAGGACACCGAGAGCCGCGACGCTCGCGGCGGCGATGAGACGGCGTGCACGCATGCCGGTCACTCTCTCATGCCCGGTACGGCGGTGTGACGCCCCCCACCGCGAGCTGGCCGGCCTCACGCGCTCGCCCCCACCAGCGAGGCCGGCTCACCGAGGACGTCCTTGAGGAGCTGGGCACACCACTCCAGCAACGCCTGGTCGCGCAGCGGCTCGCCGCCGACCCGGCGGGTGCTCGGCCGGGGCACGCTGACCTGGTCGGTGGCCTGCTTGTAGACCGAGTCCGGGTGGTAGCGCTTGAGCCGCAGCTGCTTCGAGTCGGGCAGCGGCAGCGGGCCGAACCGCAGGTGCTTGCCCTGCATGGAGACGTCGGTGAGGCCGTACCGGCGGGCCAGCAGCCGGAACCTCGCCACCGCGACCAGGTTCTGCACCGGGGCGGGCGGCTCGCCGTAGCGGTCGGTCATCTCGGCCACCACCTCGCGCAGCCGCTCCTCGTCGCGGGCCTCCGCGAGCTTGCGGTACATCTCCAGGCGCAGGCGCTCCACGCCGACGTAGTCGTGCGGCAGGTGCGCGTCGATCGGGAGGTCGATCTTGACGTCGGCCTCCTCCTCGGGGCGCTCGCCCTTGAACGCCGACACCGCCTCGCCGACCATCCGGACGTAGAGGTCGAAACCGACGCCCTCGATGTGGCCCGACTGCTCGCCGCCGAGCAGGTTGCCGGCGCCCCGGATCTCCAGGTCCTTCATCGCCACGTACATGCCGGCGCCCAGCTCGGTGTGCTGGGCGATGGTGGCCAGCCGCTCGTGGGCGTGCTCGGTGAGCGGCTTCTCCGGCGGGTAGAGGAAGTACGCGTACGCCCGCTCCCGGCCCCGGCCGACCCGACCGCGGATCTGGTGCAGCTGGGCCAGGCCGAGCAGGTCGGCGCGCTCCACGATCAGGGTGTTCGCGTTCGGGATGTCGATGCCGGACTCCACGATGGTGGTGCAGACCAGGACGTCGAACTCCTTCTCCCAGAAGCCGACCATCACCTTCTCCAGCGCCTCCTCGCCCATCTGGCCGTGCGCCACCGCGACCCGGGCCTCGGGCACCAGCTCGCGGATCCGGCGGGCCGCCCGGTCGATCGACTCGACCCGGTTGTGCAGGTAGAAGACCTGCCCGTCGCGGAGCAGCTCACGGTGGATGGAGGCGGCCACCTGCCGGTCGTCGTACGCCCCGACGAAGGTGAGCACCGGGTGCCGTTCCTCCGGCGGGGTGGCGATGGTGGACATCTCCCGGATTCCGGTGATCGCCATCTCCAGCGTCCGCGGAATCGGGGTGGCCGACATGCTCAGCACGTCGACCGAGGCGCGCAGCGTCTTCAGGTGCTCCTTGTGCTCGACGCCGAACCGCTGCTCCTCGTCGATGACCACCATGCCGAGAGACTTGAACCGGGTCGCGGTCTGGAGCAGCCGGTGGGTGCCGATGACGATGTCGACGGTGCCGTCGGCGACCATCTCCAACGTCCGCTCGCTCTCCTTCGGCGTCTGAAACCGGGACAGCTGCCGGATGGTCACCGGGAACTGGCCCATCCGCTCGGCGAAGGTGTTGTAGTGCTGCTGCACCAGCAGCGTGGTGGGCACCAGCACCGCCACCTGCTTGCCGTCCTGCACCGCCTTGAACGCGGCCCGCACGGCGATCTCGGTCTTGCCGTACCCGACGTCGCCGCAGATCAGCCGGTCCATCGGGACGGTCTGCTCCATGTCCCGCTTGACCTCCTCGATGGCGGCGAGCTGGTCCGGCGTCTCCTGCCACGGGAAGGCGTCCTCCAGCTCCCGCTGCCACGGGGTGTCCGGGCCGAACGAGTGCCCCTTGGACGCCTTGCGGGCGGCGTAGAGCTGGATCAGCTGGGCGGCGATCTCGCGGACCGCCTTGCGGGCCCGGGCCTTGGACTTCTGCCAGTCCGAGCCGCCCATCTTGTGCAGGGTGGGCTGCTCGCCGCCGACGTACCTGGAGAGCTGGTCGAGCTGGTCGGTGGGGACGAAGAGCCGGTCGCCGGGCTGGCCGCGCTTGCTCGCCGCGTACTCGATGACCAGGTATTCCCGGCTGGCGCCGTTGACCGTGCGCTGGACCAGCTCGACGTACCGGCCGATGCCGTGCTGCTCGTGCACCACGTGGTCGCCGGCCTTCAGCTCCAGCGGGTCGATGGTGTTGCGCCGCCGGCTCGGCATCCGGCGCATGTCCCGGGTCGAGGTGCCTCGCCCGCCGGTGACGTCGTTGCCGGTGAGCAGCACGAACTTCGACGCCTCATCGACGAAGCCGGCGGTCAGGCAGCCGCAGGAGACCACCACCTCGCCGGGGGCCGGCGCGGCCGGCACCTCGTCGGTGAGCCGGGCGCCGAGACCGGCGTCGCGGAGCACCTCGACGGCCCGCTGGGCGGGGCCGTGCCCCTCGAAGACCAGCGCGATCGACCAGCCCTCACCGGCCCAGCGCTTCAGGTCGTCGACCACCCGCGAGGTCTCACCGTGGTAGAGCGGGGCCGGCTGGGCGGCCAGGCTCACCGCGATAGCGTCGTCGGGGGTGACGTCGACCTCGGTCGGCGCGTCCTCCCAGGGCTGCCGGGCCGGGGCGGTGGCGTCCGCCTCCACCAGGCCGAACGGGGCGAGGGTCCACCACGGCTGGCGCAGGGTGCGGGCGGTGGCGCGTACCTCGGCCAGGGTCTTGAAGGCGGCGGCGCCGAGGTCGACCGGGGCCTGGCCACCGACGGCGGCCGCGGCCCAGCTGGCCTGGAGGAACTCCTCAGAGGTACGGACCAGGTCGTGCGCCCGGGTGCGGATCCGCTCCGGGTCGCAGAGCAGCACGTGGGTGCCGGCCGGCATGCAGTTGATCAGCAGTTCCAGGCTCTCGTTGCCGAGCAACGCCGGGACCAGCGACTCCATCCCCTCGACCGGGATGCCCTCGGCCAGCTTGTCCAGGATCTCGGCAAGCTCGGGGTGCTCCTCGGCCAGCGCGGCGGCCCGCTTGCGGACCGACGGGGTGAGCAGCAGCTCCCGGCAGGGCGGCGCCCAGAGCTGCGGCACACCCTCGATGGTCCGCTGGTCGGCGACGGCGAAGGTGCGGATCTCCTCCACCTCGTCGCCCCAGAACTCGACCCGGGACGGGTGCTCGTCGGTGGGTGGGAAGACGTCCAGGATGCCGCCGCGGACGGCGAACTCGCCGCGCTTGGTGACCAGGTCGACCCGGGCGTACGCCATGTCGGTGAGCCGGCGGGCGACCTCTTCCAGATCCGCCTCGTCCCCGGCGGCGAGCCGCACCGGCTCCAGGTCGCCGAGCCCCTTGAGCTGGGGTTGCAGCAGCGACCGGACGGGTGCCACGACCACCCGCACCGGGCCGGTCCAGCCGTGCGCGTCGGCCGACTCCGGGTGGGCCAGCCGGCGCAGCACCGCCAGCCGTCGGCCGACGGTGTCGGAGCGGGGCGAGAGCCGCTCGTGCGGCAGCGTCTCCCAGGACGGGAAGACCGCGACCTGCTCGGGCGGGAGCAGGCTGCCCAGGGCGGAGGCGAGGTCGTCGGCCTCGCGGGAGGTGGCCGTGACGGCGAGCACCGGGCGGCCGGCGCCGCCGTCGGGCTCGTCGGCGGCGACCGCGGCGACGGCGAACGGGCGCAGCGCGGCGGGGGCGGTCAGGTCGAGGCCGTCGACCTGCGCGGCACCGGAGCGCGCCAGGTCACGCGCCCGGGCCAGCCCGGGATCGGCCAGGGCGGCGGAGAAGAGTCCGGTGAGCATCAGTGATCACTTCCAGGAGGTCGACGCACGGCGACGACCCCACGTCCAGCCGGACGGGGGGTGTACCCGTCGAGACTATCCCGCGCCACGGACAACCCGGGTGGTCCCGAGCGACGGATCTTGACCCTGGGAACGCGGACGTGGTGCGGTGAGGGGCATGGCAGGGGAGTATCGGGCACAGTTCGACGCGGACGTCCGCTTCGCCAACGGGGGCGGGTTGCGGACCGAGGGTTTCCGGCTGGACATCGCGGGCCGGGAGATCACCGACGAGGAGTTGGCCGCGCTCTTCGTCCGACACCTCGGGCTGCTGATGGTCGCCGAGGTGCGGATCGACAACAAGATGATCATCGAGGAACCGCACAAGGGCGGTCGCGGCGTCGCCGCCGGCCGCCGGGAGCGACGGCTGGTCGAGCTCAGTCACGTGATCACCGACGGGATGACCACCCTGCCCGGTTGGCCGGCACCGCGGATCACCGACTGGCTGACCCGGGAGGCGTCCAGGGCGAAGTACGCCCCGGGGACGGAGTTCCACGTGGCCGGGATCGACATGATCGCCAACACCGGCACCTACCTCGACGCCCCGTCCCACCGCTGGGCGGACGGGCCCGATCTGACCGGCGTGCCGCTGGACCGGCTCGCCGACCTGCCCGGGATCGTGGTCCGGGTACCGGCCGGCGCCCGGGCGGTGGACCGGCTGATGCTGGCCCTGTACGACGTGACCGGGCGGGCGGTGCTGCTGCACACCGGCTGGGACGCGCACTTCGGCACCGACCGGTACGGCGCACCCGAGGCGCCGTACCTGACCGGCGACGGGGCGCGGTGGCTGGTGGAGGCGGGGGCCGCCCTGGTCGGCATCGATTCGATCAACATCGACGACATGAGCCCGGCCGCTGCCGGCGAGCGCCCGGCGCACAGCGCGCTGCTCGCCGCCGGCGTCCCGATCGTGGAACACCTGACCGGCCTGGCGGCCCTGCCGCCGGAAGGGTTCCGCTTCACGGCGGCGCCCCCGCGCGTGGCGGGCATGCGCACCTTTCCGGTCCGCGCCTTCGCCGTGGTGGGCTGACCCTCCGCGGTCGCAGCCGCCGCGCGGCGGTCAGTAGCGTACGGAGATCCGACGCTCGAGCGCGTCGACCCGGATCTCGCCGCCGTACGGGACGATCAGCTGCGGGTCGGTGTGGCCCAGGTCGACGTCGAAGACCACCACCGGGTCGTCGGCATACGTCGCCAGCGCCTTCATGATCGATTCGCGTTGCGCCTCGCCCCAGGCCAGTCGCTCCGGCACCGAGTGCGGCTTGTCGAAGTCCCACGCCTTCGGCCGGCCCACCACGATCGCCGGGAAGGCCGACAGCAAGCCCCGCTCGCCCATGTTGCGCACGATCCGGAACACCTCCTGCGCGCTCGGCACCTCGTTGGAGGTCTCGAAGACCAGCACCGACCCGGCCAGTTCCTCGGCCGTGGGGACCCGGTCGGTGGCCATCAGCCAGTGCAGGATCTCCAGGCAGCCACCCCAGGTGCGGCCCCGCACCATCCACGCCGGCCCCTGCCAGCGCCAGCCCTCGCCGGGCAGCATCTCCGGCTCGTCCGCCAGCGTCTCCGGCTCGTCCCAGGGGTTCGGCCGGTCGCCCCACTCCGGCGCGGGAGTCAGGTCGTACCAGCCGGAGGTGAAGAGGGCGGCGCGCAGCGAGTCGAAGGTCAGCGGGTGCGGCTTCCCGGGCCGGCCGAGGTGCACCAGCACCGACCCGCCGTGGTACGCCACGATGCCCAGCCGGTACAGGTGGTTGAGGATGTTGGTGTTGTCCGAGTAGCCGAAGTACGGCTTCGGGTTGGCCCGCAGCACGTCGTCGTCGAGGTACGGGGTGACCGTGATCAGGTCGTCCCCGCCGACGGTGGCGAGCACGGCGGTGATCGTCGGGTCGGCGAAGGCGGCGGTGACGTCCCGGGCCCGGTCCCGCGGGTGGGCGCCCATCGCCCGGGTGGTGGGGTACTCCACCGGCTCCAGCCCGAACTCCTCGCGGAGCCGGCGCAGGCCCAGTTCGTACACGTGGGGGAAGACAGCCGGCAGGCCGGCGGAGGGTGAGACCACCGCGACCCGGTCGCCGGGTCGCGGCTTGGGCGGATAGCTCGGCGACGTCATGCCTGGACGCTACCGGCCGCCCCCAACGGGTTTTCAGGTCGTCTGGCCGACCTCGATCAGGTGGCCGTCGGGGTCGCGCAGGTAGCAGCGGATCTCCGCGCCCCGGTCCTGTGGCGGGGTGAGGAACACCGCGCCCCGGGCGCTCCACTCGGCGTGCACCGCGCGGACGTCGGCCACCCGGATGTTGAGGAACGCGCTGGTCCGGTGCGGGTCGGACGGGGTTTCCAGGATCACGTCCGGCTTGTCCTCGGTGGGGCCACCCCCGACGTTGATGATGATCCAGCTGTTGGCCAGCCGGACCATCGACGGCTCGCCCTCGCGGACCACCGTGCCGCCGAGGACGTCGGAGTAGAAGGCGGCCGACCGGGCCACGTCGGCCGCCACCACGAAGTGGGTGAGCAGGATGCCCTCGGCGGGGATCGGCAGGTCGTCGCGCGCCATGCTGCCAGCCTGGCATCGACCGGGGCACCAGGCGGCGAAACCCCATAATAAGGGCGAACCATCGGCCTAGGCTGACCTGCGTGGACGAGGAGCCGGAGCCGCCGACCCGTGACTGGCTGCCCCGTACCGCGGCGCTGCTGGTCGGCACCCTGGCGCTGGCCACCGCGTTCATCGCGGCCTACGTGGGCGCCCTGCACCAGCCCACCCCGCGCGACGTCCCGGTCGGGGTGGTCCTCGGCGACCAGCGGGCCCAGGCGGTGATGGCCGCCGTGCGCGGGCAGACCAAGAAGATCAAACCGATCGAGTACGACAGCCCGGGCGAGGCCGAGGACGGCCTGACCGCCCGCGAGGTGTACGCCGTGCTCACCTCCACCCCCGACGGCAAGCTCGTCCTCGCCACCGCCAGCGCGTCCGCGCCCGCCGCCAGCGAACTGGCCACCCAGGTGTTCAGCACCGCGGCCCAGCGGGCGCAGACCCCGATCGAGGTCACCGACCGGGTGCCGGTCTCCGCCGACGACCCGCGCGGGCTGGTGCCGTTCTACCTGGCCGTGGGCCTGGTGCTCGGCGGCTACCTGGCGTCCACCGCGCTCGGGATCTCGCTCGGCACCGCCCCGCGCGACCTGCGCCGGGCCGGCCTGCGGATCGCCTCGCTGGCCGTGCACGCCGTGCTGCTCGGCATCATCGGCACGGTCCTGGTCGGCCCGGTGCTCGGCGTCTGGGACCACGACCTGTTGGCGGTCGCCCTGGTGGGCATGCTGACCGTCTTCACCGCCGGGATGGTCGCCGCGGCGGTGCAGGGCTGGCTGGGGCTGCTCGGCACCGGCCTGGTGATCCTGCTGCTGGTGGTGCTCGGCAACCCCGGCTCCGGCGGCATCTACGCCCCGGAGTTCCTCCCCGCCGTCCTGCGCGGGATGCACCGGTGGAATGTCCCCGGCCTCGCCACCGATCTGCTCAAGTCGGCGGTCTACTTCGACTGGCGCGCCGGCCGCTGGCCGCTGGCCGGGCTGGTGGTCTGGTCCGCGCTCGGGGTGATCGGCCTGCTCACCGCCACCCTGGTGCGCGGCCGCCGGGCCGCCGCCAGGCCGGCCCCCCGGATGACCGGGTGATAATGGTGGGGAAGGTGACATCCAGGGCCCCCTCCTTACCGCCGGCCCCGCGCGGATACGATCCAGGAAGTCGGACAGCGCTGTCCTCCGTACCCACGTAAGGAGCGCACCGTGACCGACCAGTACGACCACGACGGCCCCGACGCCGCGCTGCGGGCCGACATCCGCCGCCTCGGCACCCTGCTCGGGCAGACCCTCGCCCGCCAGGAGGGTCGGCCGCTGCTCGACCTGGTCGAGGAGATCCGCGCCCAGGTCCGCTCCGACGCCCCGGCCGCCGCCCAGCGGCTCGGCGGGCTGGACGTGACCACCGGCACCAAGCTGGCCCGCGCCTTCTCCACCTACTTCCACCTGGCCAACATCACCGAGCAGGTGCACCGGGCCCGGGACCTGCGCCGCCGCCGGGCCACCCACGGCGGCTGGCTGGACCAGGCCGCCAAGATGATCGCCGAGCGCGGGGTGCCGGCCGAGGAGATCGCCGCCGCCGCCCGCCGGCTCGCGGTGCGCCCGGTCTTCACCGCCCACCCCACCGAGGCGGCCCGCCGGTCGATCCTGTCCAAGCTCCGCGCCATCGCCGACCAGCTGGACGCCGAGACCGCCAACGCCATCCTCTACGGCGCCAGTGACGAGGGCCCGGCCAACCGCCGGCTGGCCGAGCTGCTGGACCTGATGTGGCAGACCGACGAGCTGCGGCTCGACCGGCCGGACCCGACCGACGAGGCCCGCAACGCCATCTACTACCTGCGCGACCTGTACGCCGAGGCCGCCCCGCAGGTGCTCGACGACCTCGCCGACACGCTGCGCACCCTCGGCGTGGAGACCTCGCCGACGTCCCGCCCGCTGACCTTCGGCACCTGGATCGGCGGCGACCGGGACGGCAACCCGTTCGTCACCCCGACGGTCACCCGCGACGTCCTCCAGATCCAGCACGAGCACGGCATCGCGGCCACCGAGGCGGCGATGGAACACCTGATCAACGAGGTGTCCGTCTCCCGCCGGCTGCGCGCGGTGTCGCTGGACCTCTCCGCCAGCCTCGCCGCCGACCTCGACGCGCTGCCCGAGGTGGCGCCCCGGTTCCGCCGGGTCAACGCCGAGGAGCCGTACCGGCTCAAGGCGCGCTGCGTGCGGGCGAAGCTGGCCAACACCCGGGAGCGGCTGCGCAACGGCACCGCCCACGTCCCGGGCCGCGACTACCGTGGCTCCGCCGAGCTGATCGCCGACCTGGAGCTGCTGCGCGCCTCGCTGGCCCGCAACTCCGGGCAGCTCACCGCCGTCGGCCGGCTCGCCTCCACCATCCGTACCGTCTCCGCGTTCGGGCTTCACCTGGCGACCATGGACGTCCGGGAGCACGCCGAGAAGCACCACGAGGTGCTGGGCCAGCTCTACGCGGCCGTGGGCGAGGTGCCGGACTATCCGGCGCTGAGCCGGCTGGAGCGGACCAAGCTCCTCGCCGACGAGCTGACCGGCCGTCGACCGCTCTCCGCCCTGGACACCCCGCTCACCGAGGCGGCGCAGAAGACGTTCGACGTGTTCGCCACGATCCGCGAGGCGCAGGACCGGTTCGGCACCGAGGTGATCGAGTCCTACATCATCTCGATGACCCTCGGCGTGGACGACGTGCTCGCTGCGGTGGTACTGGCCCGCGAGGCCGGCCTGGTCGACGTGCACTCCGGCCGGGCCCGGATCGGGATCGTGCCGCTGCTGGAGACCCCGGCCGAGCTGAACGCCGGCGGCGACCTGCTGGACGAGCTGTTGTCGCTGCCCGCGTACCGGGCGCTGGTGGCGGCCCGGGGCGACGTGCAGGAGGTGATGCTCGGCTACTCCGACTCCAACAAGGAGGCGGGCATCACCACCAGCCAGTGGTCGATCCACCGGGCGCAGCGCGCGCTGCGGGACGTGGCCGCCCGGCACGGCGTGCACCTGCGGCTCTTCCACGGCCGGGGCGGCACGGTGGGCCGGGGCGGCGGCCCCACCCACGACGCGATCCTGGCCCAGCCGTACGGCACCCTGGACGGCGCGATCAAGGTGACCGAGCAGGGTGAGGTCATCTCCGACAAGTACACCCTGCCGGCGCTGGCCCGGGAGAACCTGGAGCTGACCGTTGCCGCGGTGCTCCAGGCGACGCTGCTGCACACCGCGCCCCGGCAGCCGGCCGAGCAGCTGGAGCGCTGGGACGCGACCATGGACGTGGTCTCCGAGTCGGCGTTCCGGTCGTACCGGTCGCTGGTCGAGGACCCGGACCTGCCGGCGTACTTCTGGGCGTCCACCCCGACCGAGCTGCTCGGCGCGCTGAACATCGGCTCCCGGCCGGCGAAGCGGCCGAACACCGGCGCCGGGCTGGCCGGCCTGCGGGCCATCCCGTGGGTGTTCGGCTGGACGCAGACCCGGCAGATCGTGCCGGGTTGGTTCGGGGTCGGCTCCGGGCTGGCCGCGGCGCGGGCGGCCGGGCTGGAGGACGTGCTGGCCGAGATGAACCGCAACTGGCACTTCTTCCGCACGTTCCTGTCGAACGTCGAGATGATGCTGACCAAGACCGACCTCAGCATCGCCCGCCGCTACGTGGAGACCCTGGTCCCGAAGAAGCTGCACCCGATCTTCGACAAGATCGAGCAGGAGTACGAGCTGACCAAGCAGGAGGTGCTGGCGGTCACCTCGTCGCCGGCCCTGCTGGAGAACTCACCGGTGCTCCAGCGCACCCTGGCGGTGCGCGACACCTACCTGGAGCCGCTGCACCACCTCCAGGTGGCGCTGCTGCGGCAGTACCGGGACTCCGGCGCCGCGGGCCGTGCGGTGGCGACCGCGCCGGGCGGCCGCCGCGCCCCGAGCGACGGTACGGCCCTGGAGCGCGCCCTGCTCACCACGGTCAACGGCATCGCCGCCGGTATGCGCAACACCGGCTGACCCCCGGGTACGACGAAGGCCCCGGTCGGGTCGCCCGGGGCCTTCTCCGTGCCGCTCAGCGGGCGGTCACCAGTCCCCGCCGCCGAAATCGCCGCCGCCGAAATCGCCGCCGCCGAAGTCCCCACCGCCGAAGTCGCCGCCGCCGAAGTCTCCGGCGTAGTCGCCGCCACCCTGGTCGCCGAAGTCGCCACCCTGGTCGGCGTAGTCGCCACCCTGGTCGCCGCCTTGGTCGCCACCCTGGCCGTCGCCCTGGTCGACGCCGTCGTTGAAGCCCTCCTGGTAGCCCTCGTCGTAGCCGTAGCCCGGGTCGGCGAAGGCCGGGGAGAAGAGCGCGTCGGCGATCAGCATCCCGCCGAGCACCCCGGCGCCGGCGCCCAGCGCGGTCTTCCACCAGGGGGTGGAGTACCAGCCGGCCGGCACGGACCGGCCCTGGTAGCGCCCACCCGGGTAGTAGTAGGGCGTGGCCTGGCCCGGCTGCGGGCCGGCCCGGAACGTCTGCCCCTGCACGTTGACCTCGCGCTCCCGGGTCAGCATCCCGGCACCCCGGGCGGCCGCCAGCGGGGGCAGCTCGGGGCCGGGGTCGATGCCCATCGCCGTACGGGCCGCCCGGATGTAGGCCAGCCCCTCCAGCGCGGTCTCCCGGGCCAGCGCGAACTGCTGCGGGCTGCGCGCCTGTTCCAGCTGGGAACCCGCCGCGTTGTAGCGCTCACCGGCGTCGGCCAGCGCCTGACGGACCGCCGGCTGGTCGCCGTGCAGGTTCATCAACTGGCCACCGAGCCGCTCGTACCAGCGCTGGGCCTCGGCCCGCGCGTCGGCCAACTCGGTGGCCTTCCGGGACCTGCTCCCCCACCGCCAGAACACGAACGCACCTCCGAGCATCAGCACGAGGATCACCCACAGGGCAACTTCCATGCTCCGAACGTACCCAGCGGGCGCCCGTCGTACCCGTTTGGCAAGCTCTCGGGCATGGAGTTCACGACGCTGGCCGTGGTGGTGCTCTGCCTCGCCGCGGGCGGCGCCCTCGGCTGGTACGCCGCCCGGGCCCGGTCGGCGGCGGAGATCGCCCGGTTGGAGGCCACCCTGGCCGCCACCCGGGAGGGCGAGGGTCGGCTGGAGCAGTCGATGCGGGCGCTGAGCTATGAGGCGACCGCGCAGTCCCAGGAGGCGGTGGCCCGCGCGGTGGCGCCGCTGCACGACACCCTGCGCCGCTACGAGTCCCGGGTGGCCGAGCTGGAGCACGCCCGGGTGGACGCCTACGCCGAGCTGCGCGAGCAGGTCCGGGCGATGAGCACCGTCTCCGGTGAGCTGCGCACCGAGACCAAGCAGCTGGTGGCGGCGCTGCGCGCCCCGCAGGTGCGCGGTCGCTGGGGCGAGCACCAGCTCCGCCGGATCGTCGAGGCGGCCGGCATGCTGGAGCACTGCGACTTCAACGAGCAGGTCACCGCGGCCACCGACCACCAGGGGGTCCGCCCCGATCTGGTGGTCCGGCTGCACGGCGGGCGGACGGTGGTGGTGGACGCCAAGGCACCCTTCGACGCCTACCTCACCGCCATGGAGGCGCGCGACGAGCGGGGGCGGGACACCCACCTCGACGCGCACGCCCGGCACCTGCGGGCGCACGTCGACGGGCTGGCCGCCAAGACGTACTGGGCGGCGTTCGACTCCACCCCGGAGTTCGTGGTGCTCTTCGTGCCCGCCGACCCGTTCCTCGACGTGGCGTTGCAGCGGGATCCGACGCTGCTGGAGCACGCCTTCAGCCGCAACATCGTGCTGGCGACCCCGGCCACCCTGGTGGCCCTGCTGCGCACGGTGGCCTACGCCTGGCGGCAGGAGGCGCTGGCCCGCAACGCGGTCGCGGTGCACACACTGGCCCGCGAGCTGTACGGGCGACTGTCCACCCTGGGCGACCACGTCGGCAAGCTCGGCGCCTCGCTCGGCGGGGCGGTGACGGCCTACAACCGGGCGGTCGGCTCGCTGGAGGCGCGGGTGCTGGTGAGCGCGCGCAAGCTCGCCGAGCTGGGCGTCTCCGACCAGGAGCTGGCCACGCCGGCGCAGGTGGAGGTGGCCCCGCGGCAGCCGCAGGCGCCGGAACTGCTCGACGAGCCGTCCACCGTGGATCGCTCGATCTAGCAGCTTCCCTGTGACCGTGGGGTGTAACACGGCCGTGCACGGGCCGCATCCCGAGCCCGGGCAGCCGGTCGGGACGGCGTGGTTCTGTGTCCCTTCGGCGGAACGGCAGGGGTCGTCCAGCCCGGTGCGCCCGGCCGTCCCGTCGCCCGGGCGGTGGTTCCGGATTGGACGTTCGGGGCCATGACCTGCCCGTTTTTCGTTGTCATCGGGCAACTACCCGCGTCACCGTTACCACGACGGTCGTCCGAGTAACACGTGTGTCACATCTGTCGCTGAAGGAGGTGACGGCGGCACCCGCGTCAGCAGACCCGTCGGTCGATCCCCCGCCCTGCACCCCCCAGGGCCCTCGCTCTCCCCTCGGAGGAAGAGACGTGAGTAAATCCCGCTTCCCGCGTGGCCGTGCCTCGGCCGCGCTCCTGACGTCGGTGGTGACCGCCGGGGCGCTGACCCTGGCGTTCGCCGGCGCGCCCGCCAACGCGGAGCAGACCACGGACGTGCTCAAGAGCAGCACCACCGGCTGGACCCCGACCGACCAGGAGCGACTGGCCGAGGCCCGGGCGAACGGCGACCAGAGCCTCACCCTGCTGGTGGGCGCCGTCTCCGGCCAGGCCACCACGGCGGCCGACGGTCTCACCGCGCTGGGCGCCACCGTCCTGTACCGGGACAACGACCTCGGCTACCTGCGCGCGGAGGTCCCCATCGACAAGGCGGACCGGGTCACCGGCCTCAGCGGTGTGCAGACCGTCGAGATCGACGCGTCGGTGCCGCTGCCGGATCCGGAGCCGGAGGGCGCCCAGGCGGTCACCCCGCAGCCCGCCCCGGGCGCCGGGACGCCGAAGGCCAACCCGTACATGCCGATCGAGGACATGGGCGCGGCGACCTTCACGGCCGACCACCCCACGCTCGACGGCCGCGGAGTCACCGTCGGCATCCTGGACACCGGCGTCGACCTGTCGCACCCGGCGCTGCAGAAGACCACCACCGGCGAGCGCAAGATCACCGACTGGGTGACCTACACGAACCCCACCACCGACGGCGACCCGACCTGGGTCAGCATGACCACCTCCGTCGCGGGACCGACGTTCAGCCAGGGCGGCCGGAGCTGGACCGCCCCCGGCACCTCGTCCTACCGCTTCGGCCTGTTCAACGAGCGGGCCGCCGGGCTGGGTGGCGAGGTCGGCAACGACGTCAACCGAGACGGCAACCCGGCCGGCAGCAGCGGTCTGTTCGGCGTGCTGTGGGACGGCGGCAGCAACGTCTGGGTCGACGCCGACCAGGACGGCTCCTTCGCCGACGAGAAGTCGATGACCGACTACAAGGTCCGCAACGACGTCGGCACCTTCGGCACCGACAACCCGGCAACCGCGATCAACGAGTCGATGCCCTTCGTGGTTCAGGTGGACGGCAAGGGCAGGTTCGTCAACATCGGCATCGTCTCCGGCGCCCACGGCTCGCACGTCGCCGGCATCACCGCCGCCAACGGGCTCTTCGGTGGCGCGATGACCGGTGTCGCCCCCGGCGCCAAGATCGTGTCGGTCCGGGTCTGCCTCTTCGTCGGCGGCTGCACCTCCAGCGCCCTGATCGAGGGCATGATCTACGCCGCCAAGCAGGCGAACGTCGACGTCATCAACATGTCGATCGGTGGCCTGCCGTCGCTCAACGACGGCAACAACACCCGCGCGCTGCTCTACAACCGGCTGATCGACCAGTACGACGTGCAGATGTTCATCTCGGCCGGCAACAGCGGCCCGGGCCTGAACACCGTCGGCGACCCGGCCGTCGCCGAGCGGGTGCTGGCCGTCGGCTCGTACGTCACCGACGCCACCCTGCGCTCGAACTACGGCACCACCTCGCCGTACGCCGAGAGCCTGCACTACTACAGCTCCCGTGGCCCGCGTGAGGACGGCGGCTTCAAGCCGAGCGTCGTCGCCCCGGGTTCGGCGATCTCCTCGGTGCCCACCTGGCAGCCGGGCGGTCCGCTCGCCGGTACGTACCCGCTGCCGCCGGGCTACGCGATGTTCAACGGCACCTCGATGGCCTCCCCGCAGGCCGCGGGCGCCGGTGCGCTGCTGGTCGGGGCGGCCAAGGCGCAGGGTTTCCAGGACAAGCCGGCCCAGCTCCGGCAGGCCATCATGTCCTCGGCCCGGTTCATCGACAACACCGGCGCATTCGAGCAGGGCGCCGGCCTGATCAACGTCCCGGCCGCGTACGAGCTGCTGCGCAAGAACATCAAGACCGTGGACATCACCTCCTCGGTGCCGGTCAACACGGTGCTCGGCGGTTACCTGGCCAAGCCGGGCGTGGGCGTCGGCATCTACGACCGGGAGGGCGTGACCGTCGGCCGCGCGTACACCCGGACGTACACCTTCACCCGCACCACCGGCGGCTCGAACGCCGTCAGCTACAAGCTGTCCTGGGTGGGCAACGACGGCACCTTCGCGACCGACCCGTCGGTGGCGCTGCCGCTGAACAAGCCGGTCACGGTGACCGTGCGGATCAACCCGGCCACCCCGGGGGCGCACTCGGCGGTGCTGCGGCTGGACGACCCGGCCACCACCGGCGTCGACTACCAGACGCTGAACACGGTGATCGCGCCGTACACCTTCGCGCCGGGGGCCAACTACCAGGTCCAGATCAGCGACAAGGTCGGGCGGAACCAGGCCCTGCACTACTTCTTCGCGGTGCCGGCGAACACCCCGGCGCTGAAGGTCGACTTCACCGGCCCGGACGGCACCCCCGGCACGGGCCAGGCGCGCTTCCTGCGCTTCCACCCGTACGGCGTGGCGATCGACGACAACGCGTCGACCTCCTGCTTCTCGCCGGCCGCCGGCGCCTGTGCCACCGGTTCGCCGAACAGCCGCACCACCTCCAACCCGCTTCGGGGCGTGTGGGAGGTCACCGTGGACGGTCGGCGTACCTCCGACGCGCTGTGGACGCCGTTCACCCTCACCGCCTCGGTGCTCGGTGCGACGGTCACCCCGAACCCGGACGTGGTCGACTCGGCCACCGTCGGCGATGTCGTCAACCGGTCGTACTCGCTGACCAGCACCCTCGGCGCGTTCACCGGCCGGGCGGTCGGCGGCGGCTCGCTGGGCAGCGCCCGGCGGGACGTCCCCTCCATCGCCACGCACGACGTGCAGGAGTACGACCTGACCGTCACGCCGGGCTCGACCTCGCTGCGGGCCACCATCGGCGGCACCTCCGACCCGGCCGCCGACCTCGACCTGTACGTGCTGGACTGCACGTCCGGGACCTGCGTCGCGGCCGGCCAGAGCGCCGACGGTGACTCGGAGGAGTCGGTGACCGTGGCGAACCCGAAGCCGGGCGCCTGGAAGGTCCGGGTCGACGGGTACGCGGTGCCCGCCGGCACGACCACCTACAACTACATCGACGTCTTCACCAACGCGGCCTTCGGGTCCGTCGCGGTGACCGACGCCAACGCGCCGCGCCCGACGGGTACGACGTGGACCGTGCCCGGCACGGTGACCGTGAAGGCGGCGCCGGGCAGCGGCCGGTCGCTCTACGGCACCGTCCAGGTGCGGACCGACAGCAACATCCTCATCGGCAGCGGCGACGTGATCGTCAACAACGTCGGCTGAGCCGTACGGCGATGAGCCGGGAGGCCCGTTCCCCGTCGGGGGCGGGCCTCCCGCGCGTCCGGGCCCGGGCGGCTCCGGCCGGGTGCCCGCTCAGGCCGGGCGGGCGGCCTCGACCGGGTGCCCGCTCAGGCCGGGCGGGCGGCCTCGACCGGGTGCCCGCTCAGGCCGGCCGGGCGGCCTCGACCACGAACGGGGTGCCCTGCTGGCAGGTGGTCAGCATGTCGGGCTGCACCTGACCGGTCACCGTCACCTTCGCGCCCGCCTTCAGCACGTCGCGCGGGCCGCCGACCAGCAGGTACCCGTCGAGCAGCAGGCAGTGGGGCTCCACCCCGGGCTGCACCGTGCCGGTCAGCGTGGTGGCGCCGGGCCCCGGCGGGCGACTCGGCCCGAGCGGGGGCCGCTTGGTCGGGGGCACCACGGTCGAGGGCTGGGCCGTCGCGGGCAGGGTCGGCGCCGGCCTGACCGGATCCACCGGCTCCGCCGGGTCGTTGCTGGGCGAGGTGCTCACCGGCACTCCTTCCGAGGGGCTGACGGTGCCCGTCCGGTCGTCGCCGCAGGCGGTCAGCGCCGCGCAGACGACCAGAGCGGCGAGGGCCATCCGAGGAGTCTTCATGCCTCCTTGGACGGCCCCCGCCGGCGATCCGTTCCGCGGTCAGCCCCGGGCGGCCGCGGCCTTCATGTCGCGCTTCAGCTCCTGCGGCAGCGAGAAGGTCAGCCGCTCGTTGGCCGTGGTGATCTCGTCGACGTCGGTGAAGCCCCGCTCGGCGAGGTGGGTCAGCACGTCCTGCACCAGCTCGTCGGGGACGCTGGCGCCGGAGGTGACGCCGACCGTGCCGGCGCCGGCCAGCCAGGCGTCGTCGATCTCGTCGGCGAAGTCGACCAGGTGGCCGGCGCGGGCGCCGGCGTCCAGGGCCACCTCGACCAGCCGCACCGAGTTGGAGGAGTTCCGCGAGCCCACGACGATCACCACGTCGCACTCGGGCGCGATCTCCTTGACCACGTGCTGCCGGTTGGAGGTGGCGTAGCAGATGTCGTCGCTGGGCGGCGACTGGAGCAGCGGCAGGCGCTGCTTGAGCCGGGCCACCGTCTCCAGCGTCTCGTCGACCGACAGGGTGGTCTGGGAGAGCCAGACGACCTTGTTCGGGTCGCGGACGGTGATCTTGTCGGCGCCGTCGGGGCCGTCGACGAGCTGGATGTGCGCGGGGGCCTCACCGGCGGTGCCGACGACCTCCTCGTGCCCCTCGTGGCCGATCAGCAGGATGTCGTAGTCCTCGGCGGCGAACCGCTTCGCCTCCTGGTGCACCTTGGTCACCAGCGGGCAGGTCGCGTCGATCGCCTTCAGCGAGCGCGCCTTCGCCTGCTCGTAGACCTCGGGGGCGACGCCGTGCGCGGAGAAGATGACGGTGGCGCCCTCCGGCACCTCCTCGTTCTCCTCCACGAAGATCGCGCCCTTGGCCTCCAGGGTCCGCACCACGTGCTTGTTGTGCACGATCTGCTTGCGGACGTAGATCGGGGCGCCGTAGAGCTTCAACGCCTCCTCGACGGTCTGCACCGCCCGGTCCACGCCCGCGCAGTAGCCGCGGGGCTTGGCCAGGAGCACGCGCTTGCCGGTCCGGGGGGTCGTCTCAGCCTGGGTCACCCGACCATCGTACGTGCCGGGTTTCCCGGTGGCAGCGGCTGCGACCCGTACCACACCGGGGGCACGGAGCCTGGCGGAATGAGCGGGACCGGCAGCGCGCGGGGCCACCGGGAGAAGCTTTCCGGTACGGGAGGACGCGCCTCATGGTGATCCGGAAGACCCCCGACGAAATCGAGCTGATGGGCATGCGGCTGCGGCCCGGCCTGGTCTTCGCCAGGCTCCTGCGGGCCGTCGGCGGTTGCCGCGGTCAGCCGCCCTCGGGGCGTCGCTCGCCGGAGACGATGCGCCCGATCAGCTCCACCGCCTCGTTGAGCACCGCCCGGCCGGCCCGGGTGTCCACGCCGAGGCTCTCGGAGTTCTGGAGGTGCGCGAGCATGTAGTAGGGCATCAGGAACAGCGGGCCGACGATCCGCCGGTCGAACGTGGCCGGGTCGGCGGGGTCGATCTCCCTCAGCAGCGACAGGAAGCGCTCCGCCCGGGCCGGGTCGCACTGCCCCCACCGCAGCGGGACCAGGAAACCCTCCTCCGGGTCCCACTCGTGGCGCAACCGGCGGTTGATCTCGTCCACGTCCATCCCCGACCCCCTGTCCCCGCGTTCGACCTCACCACAATCGCGCCCGGCCCGCCGCCCTGGGCGGTGGCGCGGCGGTGCGTAGGGTGGGCGGGTGACCGACGCCCCGCGCAGCACCCCGGAGGAGCCCTGGCCGGTCCGGGTGGTCAGCCAGAAGGTCGGCGCCTGGATCGCCAAGCTCGGCTGGGTCTGGGTGGACGGGCAGGTGGCCCAGATCAGCCGCCGCCCCGGCGCCAGCACCGTCTTCCTCACCCTGCGTGACCCATCGGCCGACCTCAGCCTCACCGTCACCACCAACCGGGACGTCCTCGACACCGGCGCGCCGGAGCTGCGCGAGGGCGCCCGGGTGGTGCTGCACGCCAAGCCCGAGTTCTACGCCGCGCGGGGCACGCTGAGCCTGCGCGCCGACGAGATCCGCCAGGTGGGGCTCGGCGAGCTGCTGGCCCGCCTGGAGAAGCTCAAGAAGCTGCTCGCCGCCGAGGGGCTCTTCGACCGGGCCCGCAAGCGCCGGCTGCCGTTCCTGCCCCAGCGGGTCGGCCTGATCACCGGTCGCGCCTCGGCCGCCGAGCGGGACGTGCTCACCAATGCCCGGCGGCGCTGGCCGGCGGTGGAGTTCCGCACGGTCAACGTGGCGGTGCAGGGGCCGGGCGCGGTCCCGCAGATCGTCGACGCGCTGAAGGTGCTCGACGCCGACCCGACCATCGACGTGATCGTCATCGCCCGGGGCGGCGGCGGCATCGAGGATCTGCTCCCCTTCTCCGACGAGGCGCTCTGCCGGGCGGTCTTCGCCTGCCGTACGCCGGTGGTCAGCGCGATCGGCCACGAGACGGACGCGCCGCTGGTCGACTACGTCGCCGACGTCCGGGCGTCCACCCCGACCGACGCGGCCAAGCGGGTGGTCCCGGACCTCGCCGAGGAGGTGCGCCTGATCGGCCAGGCCCGCTCCCGGCTGGAACGCGCGGTGCGCCAGCTGGTCGACCGGGAGTCGCACCGGCTCGACCTGCTCCGCTCCCGCCCGGTGCTGGCCCGCCCGCAGGTGATGGTCGACCAGCGGGCCGCCGAGGTGACCGCGCTGCGCGACCGGACGGGCCGCTGCCTGGACCACCGGCTCGGCGCCGCCGCCGACGACCTGCGGCACAACCTGGCCCGGCTGCGCGCCCTCTCCCCCGCGGCCACCCTCGACCGCGGCTACGCGATCGTGCAGCGCGCCGACGGCCACGTCGTGCGTGCCGCGACCGAGGTGGCCAAGGGCGACCCGCTGCGGGTACGCCTCGCCGAGGGCGAGCTGGCCGCGACGGTCGACGGCTGACGGGCGCGATCATGACGGGCCGGCCGGCCGAGGCCGCACCGACGATGTGGTGGGATGGACGCGATGACTGACGCGAAGAAGGACGAGCGGCTCAGCTACGAGCAGGCCCGCGCCGAGCTGGCCCAGGTGGTCGAGCGGCTGGAGGCCGGCGGCACGTCGCTGGAGGAGTCGCTGGCCCTCTGGGAGCGGGGCGAGAAGCTCGCCGAGATCTGCCAGGGCTGGCTGGAAGGCGCCCGGGCCCGGATCGACGCCGCCCGGCAGAACGCCGACTCCTGACGACCCGACCTGCACTCCAGACGCCGGTGGCGGGGCGGACGACGCCGTCCCCGCCACCGGTGCCGACTCAGTTGAACAGGTTGTAGAACTCCTGCGGCGCCTCGACGACCTGGTCGGCCGGCGGCTTCTGCGCCGCGGACGCGCTGCCGTAGTCGGAGTAGGTGACCTTGATCTCCTGCGCCGCGGTCTGGCCGGCGGCCGGGATCTGGAGCACCATCTCGCTGAGCCGGCCCTGCGGGTCCAGCTTCGCGGTGAACGGCACCGACTTGGCCTGCGGGCCGAGGGCGGTGATCACCGTCGGGTCGAGAGAGCCGGCCTCGGCCGCCTTCGACACGTCCAGGGTGCCGGCGTAGCTGCCCTCGCCGGTCTGTCGTACCTCGGTGATGCCCTGGGTGAGCACCTCGCTGCCGGCCGGGTCGACCTTGTCGAAGTCGAAGCCCAGCGCCTTGTTGCCCTTGATCCGGGCCTGGTCGAGGTGCTGGTACTTGCCGAGGTTGAGCCGCTGCGCGCCCGGGACGCTGCTGGCGGCCTTGCCACCGAGGTCAAGCTTCACCCAGCTGTCCGGCTTGGCGTGGATCAGGTCGAGGTTCATCATCAGGTCCGAGCCCGGGTTGCCGATGGTCAGCTTCATCTCGGCGCTCTGGCTCGGCTCGTGCACCTGCCCCTCGGCGGTGGAACCCGCCCCGGACATGGTGAACCGGAAGTTGCCGTTACGGATCTCGTTGGTCGAGTTGAGCAGGGCCTGCTTGGCGTCCGCGTTGCCGCTGGGCGCGATCGCCGAGCCGGACACGGTCGGGGTCGCGGAGCCGGAGGCCGCCGGGTCGGTCGTCCCGTTGGCGTTGCAGGCGACAAGGCCGGGAGTGAGAAGAGTCGCGGCGAACACCGCCGCGCTCCAGCGTCGAACAGTCACGGGAACTCTCCAAGTGGGTCGTCCGGCCCACAGCGCGCCGGAAGCTGGACGCTCCCCGCTCGGCCGGCGAACCAGCCGATCAGGTCACCTGGTGTCTGTTCCCGCTAGCGGTCCTCCACAATCGCCCCGTTGTCCGCTTTCGCCGATCGGTGTCAGCGCAGCGCGCCGGCGAGCTGCCGCAGCTCGTTCTCCCGCGCGTCGCCGACCACGATCACGGTGCGGTTCGGTTCGAGCAGCACCAGGGCCTGCTCGTTGCCCCGGCCGGTGTAGCGCTGCCAGTTGCCCCCGGGCAGTTCGGCCGGTCCCTGCGGCTGCCCCTGGGCGGTCAGCTCGGCGGGGATGAGCTTCTCCGGCGGCACGTTGCTCTGCACGAGCTGGGCGGCGCGTCCCTCGGGCGTGAGGTAGCCGATCCGCAGGTTGGCCCCGCCCTCGACGGTGCGGTAGCTGGCGCTGACCGTACGCCAGCCGGAGCCCAGCCCGGTCGGCTCGCTGACCGGGAAGGCGTTGGCCGAGCGGGCCTGCTCGTAGGCGGGAGTGGCGTCGACCGTGGTCGGCTCCTCGCCGCCCAGGAAGCCCCGGTAGAAGGCGACCAGCAGGGCGATCGGGACGAGCAGCACCAGCAGCGACAGCGCCATGTCCCGAGGGGACCGCTCGGAGCGGGCCTTCTCCCGCGCGGCGGGGGCCGGACGGGCGGTCGGCGGCGGCACGTCCGTCCGCTCGTCGGCGATTGGCTCGACCAGCGCCCGTTCGCCGTCGGCCGGGCCGGCCGGCGACTCGACCAGCGCCGTCTCCGGCTCGTCGGCGGAGGTCGGGCCGGCCGCGGGCGTCGCCGCCGCGGCTGGGGACCCGGCGCCCGCGCCGGTCGGGGTCACCGGCGGCTGGCCGTCGGGCGGGGTCTGGTCGGCGGGTACGCGGTCGGCAGGCTGGGCGGCTTCCACCGCCCCATTCTCGCAGCCGCGTCAGTGACCGATCCCGCCCACCACCGCCCCGAGCCCACGGCGGACCTGTCATCGTGTGAGGATCAGCGACAAAGCCGGCAGTGGCGAGTGCAGCGCCTGCCGGTCCACCCCGCAACGTCGCGAGGAGGAAGCCGTCATGACGAACACCAGGACGCGGATCCCCCAGGATCTCGACCGCAACCTTGCCCTCGACCTGGTCCGGGTCACCGAGGCTGCGGCGATGGCCGCCGGCCGGTGGGTCGGCCGGGGCGACAAGGAGGGCGGCGACGGGGCAGCCGTCGACGCGATGCGCAAGCTGATCAACTCGATCCAGATGCGCGGCATCGTGGTGATCGGCGAGGGCGAGAAGGACAACGCCCCGATGCTCTTCAACGGCGAGGAGGTCGGTGACGGGACCGGGCCCGAGGTGGACGTGGCGGTGGACCCGGTCGACGGCACCACCCTGATGAGCAAGGGCATGCCGAACGCCCTGGCGGTGCTGGCGGTCTCCGAGCGGGGCGCGATGTTCGACCCGAGCGCCGTGTTCTACATGGAGAAGCTGGCCGTCGGCCCGATGTACGCCGACGTGGTGGACATCAACGCCGGCCCGGCGGAGAACATCCGGCGGATCGCCCGGGTCAAGGGCACCGACGTCTCCGAGGTGACCGTCTGCGTGCTGGACCGGTCCCGGCACGACGAGCTGGTCGCCCAGATCAGGCGCACCGGGGCGGGCATCCGGTTCATCTCCGACGGCGACATCGCCGGTTCCATCGCGGCGGCGCGCGGCGAGTCCGACGTCGACGTGCTGATGGGTATCGGTGGCACGCCGGAGGGGATCATCTCGGCCTGCGCCTTGAAGTGCATGGGCGGGGCGATGCAGGCGAAGCTGTGGCCGCGCGACCCCGAGGAGCGGGAGAAGGCGCTGGCCGCCGGGCACGACCTGGACCGGGTGCTGCTCACCGACGACCTGGTGACCGGGGACAACTGCTTCTTCGTGGCCACCGGCGTGACCTCCGGCGACCTGTTGCGCGGGGTGCGGTACAAGGCGGGCGGGGCGTACACCCAGTCGATCGTGATGCGGTCCAAGAGCGGCACGATCCGGGTGATCGACTCGTACCACCGGTTGGAGAAGCTCGCCCTCTACTCGGCCGTCGACTTCGACGGCCGGCCGCTGGCCGAGCAGGAGTGAGCGCGACCGGGACGGCGGCGCCGCCCACCGTCCCGGCATCCCGGCGGATCGCCGCTGTCGGGCTGGCGACCGCGTCGGGGCTCGCCGTGGCCGTGCAGTCCCGGATCAACGGCGAGCTGGGGGTACGCCTGGCCGACGGGATCGCCGCCGCGGTGGTCTCGTTCGGGCTGGGCCTGCTGGTACTGCTGGTGCTGGTCCCGGCCACCCCGGGTGGGCGGCGGGGGCTGAGCGCGCTGCGGGCGGCGCTGCGGGACGGCTCGCTGCGTCCCTGGCAGTGCTTGGGCGGGGTGTGCGGCGCGTTCCTGGTCGCCACCCAGGGGCTCACCATCGGCACCCTCGGGGTGGCGGTCTTCACCGTGGCGGTGGTGGCCGGCCAGTCGGGCAGCAGCCTGGCGGTGGACCGGGCCGGGATCGGCCCCGCCGGACGGCAGCCGGTGACCGCCGCGCGGCTGGTCGGCGCGGTGCTGACCGTGCTGGCCGTGCTGCTCGCGGTGGGCGACCGGCTCGGCGACCCGGCCACCCTGGCGTTGGCGGCGCTACCGCTGCTGGCCGGGGTGGGTATCGCCTGGCAGCAGGCGGTGAACGGCCGGATCCGGGCGGCCTCGGGGAGCGCGCTGGCCGCCACGCTGGTCAACTTCACCGTCGGCACGGTGGCGCTGCTGGCCACGTTCGCCCTGGAGGTGGCCGTCCGCGGTCGCCCGACCGGCGCCTTCCCGGCCGAGCCCTGGCTCTACCTCGGCGGCCCGATCGGCATCGTGTTCATCGCGATCGCGGCGGCCATCGTCCGCTTCACGGGCGTGCTGCTGCTCGGGCTGGCCACCATCGCGGGGCAGATCGTCGGCGCCGTACTGCTGGACGTGGCGCTGCCGACGGCGGCCTCGCACCCGGGGCCGGCGACCCTGGCCGGCGCGGCGTTGACGCTGGTCGCGGTGCTGGTCGCCGCGCTGGGGCCGGCGCCGAGGCGCTGACGCCGGCCGGCGCGGGCGTCACCCGCGCAGCGCCTCGACGGTCTCGGAGAGGGCGCGGTCCAGCGGGGTGGGCGCGACGCCGAGGGCGGCGGTGGCCGCGGTCGAGTCCATCAGGAACGGCCGGCCGAACTGGTGGGCGGTCTCCCGCAGCTCCTTCACGAACGGGTTGACCAGGCCGCCCAGCCAGAGCACCGGGTAGGGCATCCGGGTCAGCTTCGGGGCGGGCGCGCCGGCCAGGTTCGCCGCCCGGGTGGCCAGCTCCCGCATGGACACGGCGGGCGAGCTGGGCACGTGCCAGGCGCGTCCCCAGGCCCGCGGGTCGGTGGCGGCCGCGACGAGGGTACGGGCGACGTCGTCGATGTACGTCCAGGTGTGCGGGGCGTCCCAGTCGACCGGAAGAAAGACCCGCTGCCCGGCGAGCACCCGGGGCAGCACCATCATCGGCAGCGAGGTGCCGTTGGCGCCGAGGTAGTCGGAGCCGCGGACCTCGGTGACCCGGGCCCGGCCGGCCCGGTGGGCGGCGAGCGCCTCGGTCCACATCCGATTGCGGACCCGCCCCTTGACCCCGGTGGCGGCGAGCGGGGTCGCCTCGGTCATCGGGGCGTCGACCGGGCCGTAGCCGTAGAGGTTGCCGACGGTGGCGAGCACCGCGCCGCTGCGTTCGGCGGCGGTGAGCAGCGCCGCGGCCAGCGGGGGCCACTCGGTGGGCCAGCGGTGGTATGCGGGGTTGGCGCAGTTGTGGAGGGCGACCGCGTCCTCGGTGAGCGCGGTGAGCCGGTCGGCGTCGGCGGCGTCGGCGGCGATCCGCTCGACGGCCGGGTGGGTGAGGCCGGTGCCGCGCCTGGTGACGACCCGGACCCGGTCGCCCCGCTCGACGAGGAGCCGCGTGGTGGCGGTGCCGACCGGACCGGAGCCGACGATGACGTGCAGCGACATGGGACTGCCCTTCGAGCAGAGATACAAAACGAGAGCGGTGCTCTCTGTTGACGCCACCCAGCATGACCCCCCGCCCGACTCGCGTCAAGAGCAGTGCTCTCTATTTTGATAGCTGCTCCGGTCCGTGGCAGAGTGGGGCCATGCCCGCTCCCTCGATCCGCGCCCGGGTCCGCGCCGAGATGATCGACGAGATCAAGGCGGTGGCCCGGCGCCATCTGGCCACCGACGGCGCCAACCTGTCGCTGCGCGCCGTCGCCCGGGACATGGGCATGGTCTCCTCGGCGATCTACCGCTACTTCCCGAGCCGGGACGACCTGCTCACCGCGCTGATCCTGGAGGCGTACGACGGGCTCGGCGACGCGGTGGAGGCGGCCGATGCCGGCACCGACCGGGCCGACCTGCGCGGGCGCTGGCACGCGGCGTGCCGGGCGGCTCGCGACTGGGCGCTCGCCCACCCCGCCGAGTACGCGCTGCTCTACGGCAGCCCCGTCCCCGGCTACGCCGCCCCCGACGACACCGTGCTGCCCGCCCAGCGCCCGCCGCTGACCCTGGTCGGCATCCTCCACGACGGCCTCACCGACGGCCGGCTCGCCGCCCCCGACGGTGACGAACTGCCCGAGCCGGTCCGCGCCGACCTGGCCGAGATCGCCGCTGGGCTCATCCCCGGCCTGCCCGAATCGCTGCTCGCCCGCGGCATGGCCGGCTGGACGCAGCTCTTCGGCCTGATCAGCTTCGAACTCTTCGGCCGGCTCAACCGCAGCGTCCCGCACCGCGACGCGTACTTCGACCACCAGACCGGGCTGATGGCCGACCTGATCGGGCTGCCCCGCTGACCCGCCCCGAGACGGCGGGACAGGCTGTCAGGGGGCGTCGGAGGAGTGGCCGGGGAAGAGGTGCGCGGTCGGGTCGATGGCCACCGCCGCGTTGTTGACCGCGGTGGCGGCCTCGCCGAAGCCGGTGGCGATCAACCGCACCTTGCCCGGGTACTCGGTGATGTCACCGGCGGCGAAGACCCGTGGCAGGTTGGTGGCCATGGCGCTGTCCACGACGATGTGCCGGCGGTCCAGCCGCAGCCCCCACTCGGCCAGCGGGCCCAGGTCGGCGGTGAAGCCGAGCGCCGCGACCACCGTGTCGATCGGCAGCGTCTCGGCCGCCCCGCCACGCACGGTGATCTCGGCCGCGGTGACCGTCCCGTCGCCGTGCAGCCGGGTCACCTCGGCGTTGACGACCACCCGGACCGGCAGGTCCAGCACCCGGGCGACCGTGCCGGCGTGCGCGCGGAACCGTTCGCGGCGGTGCACCACGGTCACCGAGCGGGCCAGCGGTTGCAGGGTCAACGCCCAGTCGAAGGCCGAGTCGCCCCCGCCGACGATCAGCACGTCCCGGTCGGTCAGCGCCGCCGGCTCCGGTACGAAGTAGACGATCCCCCCGCCGAGGAAGCTCTCCGCGACCGGCAGCGGGCGCGGCGTGAAGCTGCCCAGCCCACCGGTTACCAGCACCGCGCCGCAGCGCAGCTGCTCGCCACCGGCCAGGCCGAGCACCGGTTTCCCGTCGGTGTACGACAGCTTCTCCGCCCGGACGCCGAGCAGGTACTCCGGGGCGTACGGGGCGGCCTGGGCGACCAGGTTGGCCACCAGGTCGCGCCCCTTCACCGCGGGGAAGCCGGCCACGTCGAGGATCAACTTCTCCGGGTACATCGCGGTGATCTGGCCGCCCGGCTCGGGCAGCGCGTCGATCACCGCCACCGAGAGCCCGCGGAACCCGGCGTAGTACGCGGCGAACAGCCCCGCAGGGCCGGCCCCGATCACCGCGACATCGACCTCGCGCATGGGCGTACCGTCGCTTTCCGCTGGCGGATCAACGCGTGCTGATGCCGACGGTAGGCGCGCCGTGGGGCCCGGGCAAGCATGTCCCAGCTCCGCCGGCTGCCGGCGGGTCGCCGCCGGTCAGGGCAGGGTCAACGACGACTCGGTGTGGTACGGCCCGCCCGGCTGGGGTCGGCGCCGGCGGAACAGGATCGCCGCGACGATCCCGCCGAGCAGCCCGAACAGGTGCCCCTGCCAGGAGATCCGCTCGTCGGTGGGCAGGATGCCCAGCAGCTGCCAGCCGTAGAGCAGGCCGACCAGCAGCACCACCGCGAAGTTCCACCAGCTGCGTTCCACGATGCCCCGGGTGAGCAGCATGCCGAGGTAGCCGAAGATGACGCCGCTGGCCCCGACCACCACCGAGTTGGGTGACCCGGTGAACCAGACGCCGAGCCCGCTGACCAGCACGATGATCAGGGTGGACCAGAGGAAGCGGCGGGTGCCGGCGGCGAGCACGAAGGTGCCGAGCAGGATCAGCGGGATGCTGTTGCTGTAGAGGTGGTCGAAGCCGTGGTGCAGGAACGGCGAGAAGAAGACCCCGTCGAGCCCCTGGATCCGGTGCGGGATGATGCCGGCCGAGACGTCCAGGCCGAAGTTGAGGCCCTGGTCGAGCGCCTCGATCAGGAAGAGGAAGGGCACCACGGCGCACATGGCGACGAAGGCGCGGCCGAGCGCGGCGTAGAACGCCTCGGTGCCGAAGCGGTTCGGGTCGCCGCCGCCGGTCGGGTGCAGGGTCACCCCCACAGAGCTATCAGCAATCGTCGACAACCGCCAGCCGGGCGGCCCGTCGTGGCTGGTACGACAACGGCGGGGGTGCGGTCGCCCACACCCCCGCCGTCGCGGTGTCGATCAGTACCAGCCGACGTCCTGGCTGTGCGCCCAGGCGCCGCAGGGGTCGTCGTACCGGCCCTCGATGTAGCCGAGACCCCACTTGATCTGGGTGGCCGGGTTGGTCTTCCAGTCGTCGGCGACCGAGCCCATCTTGCTGCCCGGCAGCGCCTGCGGGATGCCGTACGCGCCGGACGAGGAGTTGTAGGCCTTGTGGTTCCAGCCGCTCTCCTTGGTCCAGAGCTTGTCCAGGCACGGCATCTGGTCGATCGCGAAGCCCTCCTGGAGCAGCAGCGCGCAGCCGATCCCGCGGTTGCCGCTGTATTCGCCGCAGGACGCGGGGATCGGGCCGGCGAACGGCTTGGTCTCCGCTTCCTTGGCGGCCGCGGCCTCCTTCGCCGCCGCCTCGCGGGCCTTCTTCCGGGACGCCGCGGCGGCCTCGGCCTCCTTGGCCCGCTCGGCGGCCTCCTTGGCCGCAGCAGCCGCGCGCAGCTTCGCCTGGTACTCGGCGGCTCGCTGCTTCGCGGACTGCACCCGGTGGTCGGCCTGCCGCTCGTGCTGGTAGTCGTACTCGGCCTGGTCGACCTCGAGGCCGACCTGCGCGGTCAGGCCCTGTTGCTGGGTTTCGCGGTCTTCGCCCAGATAGAAGCCGCCGGCAACGCCCACGGAGAGCAGTGCGACAGCGGCCGTACGGGCGCCGAACCGGCTCCACAGCCGACTCACGAAGTGGTCCCTTCGTCGGGGGCAAGGACGCGGCCCGGGGCCGGCCCTCACCGGGCGCGGTCGTGCCGCGAGCGCCCCGACCGGAGCCGGTCGCACCGGCGCTCCGACGGTCGCGGCGGGCCCGTCCGGGGGTGGGACGAACGATGCTCAACGATCTTGTCGGGGCGTGGGCGCTCGTTGGACACCATCGCGCACAGTGAGGCCGATGGGAAACCAAGGGCCCCATTTGTGACCTGCGCCACAAAGTGAATGCGGACGGAGAGGGGCGATCCGGCGCCCCGGAGGCGTCAGGTCGGGATGTCCTCCAACAGATCCGTCACCATCGCCGCGATCGGGGACCGCTCCGAACGGGTCAGCGTGACGTGCGCGAAGAGCGGATGCCCCTTCAGCGCCTCGATCACCGCCGCGACGCCGTCGTGCCGGCCGACCCGGAGGTTGTCCCGCTGGGCGACGTCGTGGGTGAGCACCACCCGCGAGCCCTGACCGATCCGGGACAGCACGGTGAGCAGCACACCCCGCTCCAGCGACTGCGCCTCGTCGACGATGACGAAAGCGTCGTGCAGGCTCCGCCCCCGGATGTGGGTCAGCGGCAGGACCTCCAGGATGCCCCGGGAGGTCACCTCCTCCATCACGTTCTCGTGCACCACCGCGCCGAGGGTGTCGAAGACGGCCTGCGCCCAGGGCGACATCTTCTCCGACTCGGAGCCGGGCAGGTAGCCGAGTTCCTGACCGCCGACCGCGTAGAGCGGGCGGAAGACGATGACCTTCTTGTGCCGGCGGCGCTCCATCACCGCCTCCAGCCCGGCGCAGAGCGCCAGGGCCGACTTGCCGGTGCCGGCCCGGCCACCGAGGGACACGATGCCCACCGAGTCGTCCAGCAGCAGATCGAGTGCGACCCGCTGCTCGGCCGAGCGGCCGTGCAGGCCGAACGCCTCCCGGTCACCGCGGACCAGCCGGACGGTCTTGTCGGGCTGCACCCGGCCCAGCGCGGAGCCGCGCGCCGAGTGCAGCACCAGACCGGTGTGGCAGGGCAGACCCGCCGCCTCGCCCACGTCGAGCGCCTCACCCGCGTAGAGCCGGCCGATCTCCTCCTCGCCGAGCTCCAGCTCGGACATGCCCGTCCAGGTGGGATCGCTGGCCTGGTCGTGCCGGTACTCGTCGGCGCGCAGGCCGACCGAGGCGGCCTTGACCCGCAGCGGCATGTCCTTGCTGACCAGGGTCACCTCCCGGCCCTCGGCGGCCAGGTTCAACGCCACCGACAGGATCCGCGCATCGTTCGACTCGTTGCGGAAACCCGGCGGCAGCACGCCGTCGTCCGAGTGGTTCAGCTCGACCCGCAGGGTGCCGCCCTGGTCGTTGGCGGGCACCGGGTGGTCCAGCCGCCCGTGCTTGACCCGCAGGTCGTCCAGCATTCGCAGGGACTGCCGGGCGAACCAGCCGAGCTCCGGGTGGTGCCGCTTGCCCTCCAGTTCCGAGATGACCACGAGGGGCAGGACCACCTCGTGCTCGGCGAAGCGGTGGAAGGCCGCCGGGTCGGAGAGCAGCACCGAGGTGTCCAGGACGAAGGCCTGGCCGGCTGGTCGGGGCTCCTCGGCACCCGCCGGAGCGGCGGCCGTGGTACGGCGGCTCCGGGTGGCGCGGCGGGTCGTGGCGGTCGCGGCCGGGGTCTGGTCGGCACCGGCGCTCGTACGGCGAGTGGTCACAGGCCTGCTCCGACGGATGGGCATCCGCCACCCGCGTTCCGCCTCCTCCGGTGCCCGGGGACACGGGGTCGGATGCGGAACCCCGTGCGCGAGGTCGCAGATCCGGGCGGGCCGGCTGGCCCGGGAGAACCCCGTGCCATGCCTAGACGCTAGCGGCGGCGCGCCCCCTCGGCTAGAGGGCGACATGGATCTCCCTCGACCGGGGCGGGCACGCCGGCGCGGCGGACCGGCCGGGATGCATGCCCCCTGCGCGCATCCCGGCCGGCGGGACCACGGTCACCGGTCTGACGTGGTCCCGACGGTGCGTGTCCGCCGCGGACGACGCACCGGGTCGGTGCCGGTGGCCCGGGCCGTCAGCCCTGCCGCCGAACCAGGGTCCCCGCCGGCTGCCGGCTACCGACCGGGGCCACCGCGGTGAACGAGGAGCCGGTGTACGTGGTGCCCTGCCGCACGGCGGTGCTGGTGACCACGGCGCCGCCGCGCGGGCCGGTGGCCGGGGCGCCGCCCAGGGGGACGACCGGGGTGGCCGTCGCCGACGGGGCGCCGACCGGCACGGGCAGGGCGGAGGCGATCGCCGCCTGGGCGTCCCGGCGACGCCGGTTCCACGCCCCCCGGTCACCGTCGAAGTAGCCCTGGCGATAGCCGAAGCGGTAGCCGATGCGGTAGCTGAGCTGCCCGTGCAGCCGGCCGGCAGCGTAGCTGGTCGCGCCGAGGACGAGGACGAGGAAGACGGCGAGGAAGGGGCTCATCCGGCGGCCCCGGTGCGCCGCGACCCACGGGTCACCGTTCGTCCCCCTCGGCGGCGGTCGGGTCCGCCACCAGGAGCCGCTCGAGGTCGTCGGTGCTGACCTCCTCGACCAGCTCGACGCTGATCCGGCAGCCGTCGAGGACCACCTCGGCGACCGAGGACCGCCGGATCTCACCGCCGGCGTCGTAGACCCGGACGCTCACCTCGGGGCAGCCGAGATGGGTACGCCAGGCGTCCCACTCGTCGCGGTCCCCGACGCTCAGTGACAGGTATCGGCAACCCCGGGCGAGGTAGAGGCGCCAGGGCGCGCTCAGACCCGCGGCCACCCCCTCCGCGACCAGACCGAAGGCCTGGGCACGGGTCGCGAGTTCGGTCACCACACCTCCTTCGCGGGAAGGGCGTGACGCATGTGAGCACTTATCGTCTCATGCACGTGACACACCGTAGATTGTCCCATGAGCGTGACAGTATCAGCTTTTCGTCCGGTTACCTTCGCACCTAAGTCCATCTATTCTGCCCAGGTGACACCCCTCAGAAAGGCCTCCGGATCGTTTACCGGCTACCCGGAGAGAGCGTCCCGCTTACGTGACAAACGTGTGCCCGGTCGTCCCGCGCCGACCCTCGCGCCGTACCGTCACGAGGTGACCGAGACCGCCCCCGCACGGAAGATCGCATTCGCCACCTTCGTCCGCCGCGCCCTGGACGACGCGCGGGCCATGCGGGCCTGGACCGGCACCGAGGTCTCCCGCCGTACCGGCGTCTCCCGACAGACCATCAACCGCTGGGTACGCGGGGACTGGGCCAGCGACCCCGAGGCCGAGCGGGTGGTCGCCTTCTGCAAGGGGCTGGGCCTCGACCCGGCAGCCGCCTTCGCCGCGCTGGGCTGGGACCGGGCGGCCGCGCCCCGCGGCCCGGCGACCCCGCCGCCGATGGACCCGGACGTCGAGGCTCTGCTGCGCCGGCTGGTGGACCCGGCGGTCTCCGACGCGGAGAAGTTCCACATTCGAGAAACCATTCGCTACCTCGCATACCGCCCGACTCTCCCGGTGAATGTCCGAAAGCGAGAGGAACGGGCCGGGTAGTTCCTCAAATGGCGAAAGAACGGCTGGTCAGACACCTTCGTTTCGCTCCGGGGCCGGAACGGGCAGGCTAGCGTCCGTATTCGTACTGCTTGGGCTCGTCATCGGCGGGGGGACGGGACAAGGCCGAACCCAGCCCTGCGGGACAGAAGGAGGGGTCTGTCCGTGACCCTTAAATGGTGGGCAGTCGTGGTCGCGGCGGTGTCGGTGACATCGTGCGTGACCGCCAATGTGGTGATCGGCGCGGTCGAGGGCGAGCAGATTCCACTGGTCCTCAACCTCTTCGCACTCACCACCGCCGGCACCGCGGTCGTCCTGGCCGTCGTCGCCGAGCTGCACGAGAGACTCGACAACCGGGTCACCGCGCTCAGCGAATTCCTGGTGGACCGGCTGAAGGAGATCGAGACCCACACCGGGGACCGGAACACCGGCTTCGTGGAGGGTTACCTGCTCAGCCACGGCCAGGAGGCGGCCGTGGTGCCGTTCGGACGACGCAGTCGGGGAGCCGCCGAACGCTGACCGCACCCTGCCGGAGCGCCCGGCCCGACGGTGTCAACGGCGTCACCTCGCGGCCACGAATGAGCCGCCACCGCCGGGGTACGCTGTCGCGCGTGCCGCCGTTGAATCTGGGCAACCAGCAGCCGAAGACCCCGTTGGACGCCGACCACGCCTGGCGGGCCACCGCCGCGCGGGCGGGCGCCACCGTGCTCTTCTTCGACTTCGACGGCACCCTCGCGCCCGTCGACGACGACCCGACCGCGGTGCAGCCGGCGCCGAAGGTGCTCTCCGCGCTGGAGGCGCTCGCCCCGGTGGTGCAGCGGGTGGCGATCGTCTCCGCCCGCCCGGTCGACTTCCTCCGGGACCACCTCGGCGGCCTCGCCGGCATCGACCTCTACGGTCTGTACGGCCTGGAGCACAGCCACTCCGGCGGCGAGACGGTCACCGAGCCGGCCGCGCTGCCCTGGGTGCCGACCATGTCCGAGCTGGCCGACCTGGCCCGGGCCGAGCTGCCCACCGGCACGCTGGTGGAGTTCAAGCGGCTGAGCGTGGCGCTGCACTGGCGTACCGCGCCGCACCTCGGCGCGCAGATCGAGGCGTGGGGCCGGGCGCAGGCCGAGCGGCTGGGGCTGAAGGTGCAGGCCGGCCGGATGGTGCTGGAGCTCAAGCCCCCGGTCGACCGGGACAAGGGCCTCGTCATCGGCGAGGTGGTCCGGGACGCCGGCGGCGCCTGGTACTTCGGCGACGACGTCTCCGACATCAAGGCCTTCGCCGCGCTGCGCGCCCGGGCCGCCGCGGACCCGGACTTCCTCGGTGTCTGCGTCGCGGTGGCCAACCCCGAGACCGGTCACGAGGTGGCCGACGCCGCCGACCTCACCCTGGACTCCCCCGCCGCGTTGGGCGACTTCCTCACCGCCGCCCTGTCCCACCTGACCTGACGACCGCCCGAGGTTCGGGTCAGGTGCCGAAGCGGCGTTGCCGGGTGGCGTAGGAGCGCAGGGCGCGGAGGAAGTCGACGCGACGGAAGTCGGGCCAGTTGAGCTCGCAGAAGTAGAACTCCGAGTGCGCCGACTGCCAGAGCATGAAGCCGGAGAGGCGCTGCTCCCCGCTGGTCCGGATGATCAGATCCGGGTCCGGCAGGCCCCGGGTGTAGAGGTGCTCGGAGATGTGCTCGACGTCCAGCGCGCCGGCCAGCTCCTCGATGGTGCCGCCCTTCGCCGCGTGCTCCAGCAGCAGCGACCGCACGGCGTCGGCGATCTCGCGCCGGCCGCCGTACCCGACGGCGATGTTGACCTGGGCGCCGCCGGTACGGGTGCGGGTGCGCTCCTCGGCCGCCTTGAGGGCCTGCGCGTGCTGCGCGGGCAGCACGTCGAGCGCGCCGACCATCCGCAGCCGCCAGGGGTTGCCCTCCTCGGCCAGCTCGGTGGTCAGGTCCTCGATGATCTGCAGCAGCGGGTCGAGTTCCTCGGCCGGCCGGGAGAGATTGTCGGTGGAGAGCAGCCAGAGCGTGACGTGGCCGACGCCGGCCGCGTCGCACCAGCGCAGCAGCTCCTTGATCCGCTCGGCGCCCATCCGGTGCCCGTCGTTGGGGTCGACGAAGCCCATCTCCCGCGCCCACCTGCGGTTGCCGTCGCACATCACACCGACGTGCTGGGGCACCGGGCGGCCCGCGAGCTTGGCCGTCAGCCGGCGCTCGTAGACGGAGTAGATAAGTTTCCGCAGAGTCATCACCTTGCAGGGTAGCGACCCACCGGACGGATCATCGCCTCGGTGGCCGATCTGACGCCGAGAGACCGATGCCGATCATCGCTAGGGTGCGCGCGTCGAGCCGGCCGTCGCCCAGCCCCAGCTCGACCACGGTGGCGTAGACCCGGTCGTCCCGGCGGGCCGCCCGCACCGCCGCGTCCACCACCCACCGCCGGCGGCCCAGCCAGGCCGCGACCGAGCTGTGCCGCAGGTGGGTGCCGAGCCGCCGGCGCAGCGCGGCGGCGTACCGGACGGCGGCCCGTTCCGGCGTCGCCGCGGCGGCCGCCCCGGCCAGCGCCCCGGAGAGCAGCGCGTAGAAGATCCCCTCGCCGGTGAACGGGTTGATCAGCGAGAGCGCGTCGCCGGCCAGCACCACCCGGCCCCGGCCGGGCGGGGGCCGGTACGTGGAGAGCGGCAGGTGGTGGGCGCGCAGCCCGGTGACCGTGGCCGGGTCGGTCCCCGGCAGCAGCACGGCGAGCCGGTCGAGCAGGTGCGCCCGGCTCAGCGGCTCGCCCCGCAGCACCTCCCCGTACCCGACGTTCGCCCGGCCGTCGCCGATCGGGAACGACCAGGCGTACGCCGGCCAGCGCGGCTTCGACGTGACGATGAGCTGCTCGGGCGGACCGGGTCGGGCCGGGGCGTATCCCCGGATGGCCAGCGCGAGGTGCCGGTCCGGGTTGACCGGCCGGCCGAGCGCCCGGCGGACCACCGACCCGGCGCCGTCCGCCCCGACCACCGCCCGGCCGGACAGCTCCCCGTCGAGCACCACCCGGTCGTCGCGCAGCTCCACCCGGCGGACGGTGTGCCGGCGCAGCTGCGCGCCGGCCGCGACCGCCGCCGCCACCAGCCGGGCGTCGAAGACCTTCCGGGGCACGGTGTACGCCGGCCGGGGCAGCGCCCGGGCCACCGCCCCACCGCCCGGGCCGATCAGGCGCAGCGCGGGGAGCGGCGGGTACCCGGCCACCGCGCCGGTGACGCCCAGCTCGGCGAGGACGTCCAGCGCGTGCGCGGCGATGCCGTCCCCGCACGCCTTGTCCCGGGGGAAGTCGGCGCGGTCCAGCAGCAGCACCCGGGCACCGGCCCGGCGGGCGGCCAGCGCGGCGGCGGACCCGGCCGGCCCTGCCCCGACCACGATCAGGTCGAACTCCTCACCCACGCCGACTCCCTCCACCCCCACCCACCC